>NZ_JBWKEC010000024.1:0-122742 GCF_056435645.1 Amycolatopsis sp. NPDC043889 | reverse complement strand
TCACAACCCTGCCCACAGCAAGACTTTCAACCGAAAACCCGACCACAGCAGCAATCCCGACGAACTCACAGAACCCCATGCAAGATCGAGGCTAGCCCGCTCGTTCTTCGCACGCCGGACATGGTCACAAAGTGTTTGGCAGACCCGCTCGAATGCCTTCCGTGATGGAGCAACCGAAAGGAAGCGATACGTGTTTCCCTTTCCCGCGTGGAAACTTGCTACGGTGGGCAATGAATCGTGAGGCTGCTCAGGCCGTGTGGAACCGGCCGGAATGCGGTCTCAGGCGGGCCGACCGGGATCGAGGCGAGCCGTACACCTGCCAGCGGCATGTCGTACTCCCCTGCGGGTTTATTCTCCTGAGTTCACAGGTGCCCGCAGTTCAGCGCCTCCGTGGTCGGGAGCCCAAGCGAAAGGGTGGCTCCGTTGCCCACCACCGACCGTGAATTCGTTGTCGCCGAAGCCGTCCTCAACCTGGTGGACCGCGGAGACGACTTCGACCCGCTGGACATGCTGCATGACCTGACCACGCACGTGGTAGCCCTGCTGCCCATCCGGTCCGCGGGAATCACCCTCCTGGACAAGCACGGCCAGGTCGACTACGTGACCGCGTCCGACGAGATATGCCGCCGGCTCGAAGAAGACCAGATCAAGCTGGGCGAAGGACCCTGCGTGGACAGCACCCGCACCGGGACCGCCCTCGCCCCGACCGCACTGCACCGGTACGGCCCCGCCCCGCTGCGCTGGCCCCGGTTCACTCCGCGCGCCCTCCGCGCGGGCATCACCAGCGTCGCCGCCGTGCCCTTGCGTGACAGCGACACCGTTATCGGTGCCCTCAACCTGATGATCGCGGCCTCCTCAGTACCTACCCGCCATGACCTGCGCCTGGCGCAAACGCTGGCCGACACCGCCGTCCTCTGTCTGCGGCAGCGCCGCGTCCTGCTCGGCAAAGAGGCGATCATCGACCAGCTCCAAACCGCTCTGGACAGCCGCATCGTCATCGAACAAGCCAAAGGATTTCTCGCGGCACACTGCCAGATCACCGTCGACGAGGCCTTCCTCCGACTACGCAGCCACTCCCGCAACAACCACCACAAACTCAGCGATCTCGCCTCCCAGATCGCCCAAGGAACCATCCCCACCCACTTCGGACCGCCACCCTGACGGACCCGGCCCCTCGATCAGGGTGCCGTGCTGGATCGCCGAGGCATGTGTCTCTTCCCTACGCTGTCTCGTCGGGCGGTGAGGTCGTTGCGGAAAGCCCTGACCGGATCGCTTCCGGGAGAACTCGATGAACATTCGGCGGACAGCGCCGCCAGAACCCGCGAGGCAGGCGGAACCGCCAGCATGCGCACACCGGAATTCGGGGCTGCGCGCGGGATCGCGCGCACCGCGAACCAGGTGATGCGCTCGGTCGCCGGAGCGACCACCATGATCGTCCATCGGTGCCGGCGTGCGCGGACGCGGTCTCTTCGGCGGATCACCACGGGGCCTCCGTCGATGTCGATGTCGCCACGCAGACCAAGATTCTCAGCTCAGTGATCTTGTGGCGCTGATGAGCATCGCGGTGTGCACGGCCAAGTACACCGTCCCTGTCCATGCGAGGTCGCGTCATCGGAGTGATGATCTTGGTGCGGTCGGGTGCTCCATCACGGTGATAGTGACGAACAATTCGGTCATGGACACCAAAGCGGACCACACGTCGATAGGGTGGTGTCGTCATAATCGACAACGTGTGTGAAGGGATGGCACCAGTGGCTGTTTCCGTGGACCTGGCCAAGCAGTTGGACAAGGCGTACGAGGAGCTCTCCGTATCCGAGGTCCTCGACGCGCCCGTCGCGGCACTGGCAGGGGTCAGCGAAGGCGACGCGGAGAAACTGGCCGCGGCCTTCGGGGTCAAGACGGTGCGCGACCTGGGAACCAACAAGTACTTCAAGCTCGCCGCGACGCTGGCCGAGCTCGACCAGGCCACCAAGTAAGCCCTCGGGCACAGCCGTCCTGACGGGGTGTGGGCGCTTCCAGCCCACACCCCGTCAGCTTTGTCCAGGTCATCGGGATCGCGCCGGACGGCCGTGCCCGGACTCGACGCGTGGCCGCTGACGGAACAGCCGGTCGGCGGAGAAGAGACCAAGCAGGTTTACCCTGGACGCCAATCACTGCCAGTCACCCAGTGCGCTCCTCGCCATCGCTAATGGCTAATCAGCGGGTTCGCGGCTGGCCGGCCAGTAGGAGCAACTCTCAACTTTGACCGCTACAATGCGCAGCTCCATCGAAACCCATCTGTTGTTGTGGCACTGCTGGCCGCTGCCTTTCTTCGCCGCTCAGAGCACGTTTTCCAGATAGCGGGAACGCGCCCATTCGACATCGTGAACCACCTCGGCTCCTGGCTCGCCGGGAACACGCTCACCCGCCCGGCCATGAAATGGCTTTGCGGCCACACGATCGCCCGCCTCCACCACCGTCTCAACGCCGAAACCGACTCGCCTGCGGCATGTGCTACCCGGACCGATGGGCCCTTCTTCACCGGCCAGACACACCAGGGCCAGTCCCCCGCCCTTGCCCGCGGCCGCCTGAACAGGCTCGGTTTCCGTCGTCGCCATACCGGCAGCATGTCAAAGAGGTGCACAACCGACTGCTTCGGTAAGCGACCCTCCTCGGTGCTGGGAATCTGCGAGGAGCCCGCAAGGCCGGGCTCTTACGTTCTGTCATGTGGTCGCCCACGCGGCCACGCACTGTCGTCTCATCACAGGAGGTCATCCGTTGAAGCGTCTCGCAACCGCCATCCTCATCGGCGCCGCGGCGGTCGCCCTGCCCGCCACCGCCGAAGCGGCACCCGCGTCCGCGCTGATCACCTGCGGTACCCACAGCGAGGACCGGGGCGACCACACGGCCTACTTCTACGGCAACTGCAACAGTGGCGGCAGGGAGGTCGTCGTCCAGGTGTGGATGAATTGGAACGGCGTGCAAAACATCTACCAGCACGACATCTGCGTCGCGCCGCACGAGGTGGGGCATCTCGGGAACTCGCCCAAGGACGCCGCGCCTTCGTACAGCTACTTCGGCAAGAACACCGGCCGGGCCTGCTGACCGGTGCCGCCACGAGCTTAGCCTCGATTCGACTCGGACTTCGGCGACAGTTCGTGGAGATGACCGCGTACGACGTCCGCCATCGGGTCGGCGAGGATGCCGAGCACCGGGAGGGCTTCTTCCCAAGCGTTCCTGGCCTGTTCCGGATCATCGTCGGCCCTGCGGGCGTACCCCAGGTCTACGAGTGCCGCCGCCAGTTCGAGCTGATCACCGCTTTCGCGCAGTGAGTCCACCGCCTCGTCGAAGGCGGCGAGCGCCTTTTCGGGACGGCCCATACAGCGGTACAACCGGCCGAGATTGGTGAGGGTGACACCTTCTCCCCAGCTGGAGCGAAGTTCACGATGCAGGCGCAGCGCGTCGGTACAGCAGCGCAGCGCCGAGTCATGCTCGGCCAGTACCCGATGGGCGCCGCCCAGGCTGTTCAACGCGACCGCCTCGCCCCAGGTATCCCCGAGCGCGCGCGAGGACTCGACGCAACGATGAAACACCCCGACGGCGTCCTCCGGTGTTCCCGCGGTCACGAGAACCTCGCCGAGGGTGTGCAGGATCGCGCTCTCACGGCGGTGTTCGCCGGTCTCGCGGCACTGTGTCATCGCGTGCCGCAGTGTCCGCTTCGCGTCCTCGCATCGGCCGATCCAGTATTGAAGTGTTCCCAGGGCGTGCAGAATCCGCGTCTGGCCGGGCTGTACGGGTCCGCTCTGTCCGGTGGGCGGGCGACCGGGGCGGAGCAGCTGCACCCAGTCCTCGAGCGACACCCGGCCGTGGTGTGTCGCCGTATCCGTGTTCGGTGTCAGGCTGAGACTCGTCTGATCGACGTGAGACCAGTCGACGAACTCCTCGTAACCGCTGAAGGTACGGACGAGTCCCTTCGGCATGGCGAGGCGGACGCCGGCCCGGTCGCCGGGAAAGAACCGCCGATAAGCCGCCGTCATCGTGTTCACGTAGTACTCCAGCACCCGCGACTGCGCCCGCTTGCGGTCCGGTTGTGACTCGCTCGCGAGTCCCTGTTCGCGCGCATAAGCACGCAGCAGGTCGTGGAACTGGTACCGCTCGGCCTTGACCTGCTGGATCAGGCTCGCGTCGACCAGGGACTCCACGTGCCGGTCGGCGTCGTCAGGTGAGGTGCCGAGAAGCGCGGCCGCCTCGAAGCGATCCACATCCGGACCCAGATGGAGGCCGAGGAGGTGAAAGGCCCGCCGCGAGTCCGGCGGAAGCCGGTGATACGACAGGGCGAACGCCGCGGCGACACTGCGGCTGCCCGAACGCAGCCGCGGCACGATGTCGCGTTGGTCGCTGAGCCTGCGGCGCAGTGCCGTCACCGGCAGGGACCGGGACAGCCGGGCTCCGGCGATCCGGATGGCCAGCGGCAGTTCGCCGCACAACCGAACGGTTTCGGCGATCGCCGCGCGGTCCGACTCGGCGCCGCGGGCGGTCGCGATCCGGGTGAGCAGCTGACCCGCGTCGGCGGGCGAAAGCGGATCAAGGGTGAGCTGGCACGCCCCGTCGAGGTCCAGCAGGCGATGCCGGCCGGTGATCACCACGGCACAGCCCGGTCCGGCCGGGAGCAGGGATTCGACGCGCACGCCGTCTCCCACGTTGTCCAGCACCACGAGCGCCCGCCGCTCGGCAAGGGCGTCGCGCCAGAGCATGGCCCGCGTCTCCGTGTTCTCCGGTATCGCCTCCGCGGGGACGCCGACGGCACGAAGCAATACGTGGAGCGCATCGTGGGCGTCTCGCGGTTGCAGACCCGGCGTGTGCCCGTACAGGTCGATGTAGAACTGCGCGTCGGGGAACCGGTCCGCCAGTGAATGCGCCAGATGGACCGCGAACGCCGTCTTCCCGACCCCGGCCATCCCGTCGACGGCGACCACCACCGGCGACGTCCGGTCGGCGCTCGCCGAACACAGTTCCGAGATGAGGCTCGTCTCGGCATGGCGTCCGGTGAAGTCCGCGACATCGGGCGGCAGTCCGCGCAACCCGGCGGTCCTGGGACCCCACGCTCCGACTTCGTCCCTCGGGGATTCGTCCTGTAGCCGTGGCACCGGGTCGGCCTGCTCCAGCACCCTCCGATGTGCCTGCCGCAGCCGCGCTCCCGGCTCGACCCCCAGTTCCGCCACCAGGAGTTCACGGGTCTGGCGGAACACGTCCAACGCCGCGGCCTGCCTGCCTGACCGGTACAGCGCCACCATGAGCTGCTCGCACAGCGACTCCCGCAGCGGGTAGGCGGTGCGCAACCGCTGCAGTTCGGCGATCACCTCGGCGTGGTTTCCCAGTTCCAGTTCGACCGCGAGGCGTTCCTCCTGCACCGCCAGCCGGGTCTCCGCCAGCGCGTCGGCGTTGGTCCGGGCGAACGGTCCCGGCACTCCCGCGAACGGGCTGCCCCGCCACAGTTTCATCGCGGAGTCGAACTCGACCACGGCTTCCGCCAACCGGCCGGCCGTGACGGCTTCGCGCCCCAGCGCGACATGGTCGTCGAACACGTCGAGGTCGAGTTCACCCGGGTCGACCCGGATCCGGTAGCCGCCTGCTTCCGAGACCAGCCTGTCACCGCGTTCGGCTGCGGCGAAAGCGCGCCGGAGGCGGGACACGTAGGTGCGCATCGTGTCCACGGCCGTGGGCGGCGGCTCCTCGCCCCAGAGGGCATCGACCAGCGATCCCAGTCCGACCACCCGGTTGGCGTTCACCAGCAGCGCGGCCAGCACGGCCTGGGAGCGCGGCCCGCCCAGCTCGATCCGCCCCAGCGTCCCCCACGCCCCCACCGGACCGAGAATCCCGAACCGCACCGCGCCCCCCAAGACACCGCCGAAGACTCCTCTATACCGCAGCCTCGCAGGAAAGCACAAATGGATTAACGCGGGCGTGGGGCCGCCAGTGAGATCGAGGTCGCGCTTGCTACCTCCTTTCCATTCCGGTGCAATGCCGCCGTTTTACCGTTGCCGACACGACCGAGGGCTTTCTCGTTTGAAAGGCGACTCACCTGAATGCCACTGCACATCCATTTCTCGGCCGCCGATCTGGCCCGTGTCACCCTCTCCACCGAGCCGGATCCGTTATGGGAAGTGCTCCTGAGTCTGCATGTCCTGCAAAGCCCGACGGTGGAGCCGCGCCATGAACGCTGGCGCGCGGGGCTGACGCTGAGCCCCGCCATGCGAGCCCTGTTCCACTTGGCGCCGCCACGGGGCTATTCACCGGATTTCCTCACACCGGCGGAATCGGCGGTGGGCCTCGAAAGCGGGCTCGCCGCACTGCGGCGCACGCCGCGTCATCGCCTGCGGGCCGAACTCGCGCGGCTCGCCGGGCGCGCGATGCCGTCACGGTGGGCCGCCAGGCTGGCCTCAGGTGACCACGCCGCCCTGACGGACCTCACGCGCGGACTCGCCGACTACCACCGGACGGCGGTGGAGCCATCCTGGACGCGGATCGAGCACCACGTACGTGACGACGCCGCCGCCCGGACGCGGGTCCTGGTGTCGAAGGGGACGGGCGGGCTGCTGGCATCCCTGCATCCGGCGCTCACCTGGCGTGGTGACGCGCTCCGACTGGACGGCGACCACCTCGTCCGGGACCTGTGGCTCGACGGGCGGGGATTGCGGTTGCTGCCGTCGTTCTTCTGCCACGGACGGCCGACGGTGCTCGCCGACCCCGCCCTGCCACCCGTGCTCGTCTTCCCCGCGACCACACGTCCGGCGCCGGTCACCTGTCCTGCTCCGGCGGGTGTCACGGACGCGAAGCCGCTGGAAGATCTGCTGGGGCCGACCCGCGCCGGGGCGCTCCGTGCCGTCGGCGACGGCTGCACGACGACGGAGCTGGGCCGACGGGCGGGCGTCACCGTCTCCGTGGCCAGCTATCACGCGTCGATCCTGCGCTCCGCCGGGCTGATCACCACCGAGCGGGCCGGACCGGCGGTGCGTCATCGGCTGACCCGCTTGGGAGCGAACCTCCTCGGCCACCGATTCCCGGCGTGAAAAGCGCGGGGCCGCCTCCGCGGTCTTGGAGGCGGCCCCTGGTTCACGCTCAGTCGATGTTCACCTTGTAAATGGTGCAATCGCCGAGCGATTCACTCTGCCACGCGATGAATCGCTTGGCAGGATAGTGCGTCCCGTGGCATTCGTACCAGAAGTACCCGGTGTTCGCTCCCGACTGCCAATGAACGGTGTTGAACGAGCGCGCGAGACTCGACCCGGAGTTCGCGTAACACGTCCAGGAGCCGTTCTTGTTCTTGGCCGCGAAGAAATCCGCCGGGCCCGCACAGGGCCACGCGTCGGTCTGCACCCCGGCCTCGGACGCCCCCGCCGGAGCGGCCGCGATCGAAACCGCGGCGAAAAGCGCCGCGGCACCGGCGACGACCCCCGTCATCCGCCTGCTCGGAACCTTCATTTTCCATCCTTCCCTCGGTTGCCCTTGCCGACCGAACATAACCGGACGGAGAATCCCGATCCAAGCCTTTCCACGACCGTTCAAAAGCAGGCGGAAATCGCCAGCCTCAATGGCGCTGCAAGGAATTTGCCATGTGCGCGTCGTAAGGTTTCGCGAACGCCAGGGAATCATCGTCGTTTTATGAGGAGCTGCTCATGAGGATTCTGGTCACCGGTGCCACCGGTACCGTCGGCCACCGGATCGTGGCCGGCCTGGTCGAGACCGGCCACGAAGTGCGGGCGTTGACCCGCGACCCGGCGAAGGCCGGCTTCCCGCTGGGGGTGGAAGTCGTCCGGGGAGATCTCACCGAGCCCGACAGCGTCGCCGGTGCCCTCGATGGCGTCACCGGTTTGCACCTGATCACTTTCGGGGGCGATGACGGCGCCCCACTGGAAACCGGCCCGCAACTGGTGGAACTCGCCCACCGGACCGGAGTGAACTGCCCTGGACTCTTCTGCTGCCGGTGGAATTCATGGCGAACGCGCTGGAATGGGCGGACTCGGTGCGCACGGAAGGGGTCGTGCGGGTCTTCGGCAACCTGACGGGATCGGTGGTGCACGAGTCCGACATCGCCGGCGTGGCGGTGGCGGCCCTGACCGGTGACGATCATGCCGGGAAGGCCTATCCGATCACCGGGCCGGAACCGATCACGCCCGAACGGCGCGTCGCTCTGATCGCCGAGGCGATCGGCAGGCCCATCCGGTTCGAGCAGTTGTCCGATGAGCAGGAACGCGCTCGTCTCTCGGCGTTGGGCTGGGGGCCGGACGACGTGGAGTTCGGCATCCAACTCGGCCTGAACCCACCCGAAACGGGTGCCGCGGCCGAGCCGACCGTGCGGGAGGTCACCGGCAGACCACCGCGTTCCTTCGCCCAGTGGGCGGCCGAGAACGCGACCGGTTCCGGTAGCCGCCGGCAATCCGAAGGAGGAAGCGATGAACGCCTTGGGCCCCGCCGACGCGCTGCGGCTCGGTGCGCAGATCCAGGTCTCCAAGACCGTCAGCCGGCTGCTCGGCGGGCTCGGTGACCTGCTCGTACAGGTGGAGCATCCGAAATGGCGGGAAGACCCGTATCCGTTGTACGAGCGGATAAGGGCGAAAGGCCCGCTGTACCGCGGTTTGAGCGGGTCGTGGGCCACGGCTTCCTTCGCGCTGTGCGATCAGGTCCTGCGGGATCGCCGGTTCGGCATGAAGTACGCGGACGGCACGCCCGCGCTCACCGGCGCGCTGGGCATGGTGTCCCAGACCTACCCGGAGAGCTTCCTCGACCTGGATCCACCCGATCACACCCGGCTGCGCAGGCTCGCCGCGCCCGTGTTCAAGCCCGGGCGGGTGGACCACTACCGGCCGACGGTGCAGGCGGCGGTGGACTCACTCCTGGCCAAGGTGGCCGGACAGGAGACCTTCGACCTGGTCAAGGATCTGGCCGCACCGCTCCCGATCACGGTGATCAGTGACCTGCTCGGTATCCCGGCCGCCGAGCGGTCGGTCTTCGCCGAGTACGGCACTTTGATCGGCGAAGGCCTCAGCGGTGTGCACTCGGTCCGGCAAGCCGAACAACTGATCACCGTCGGCGAGGACCTGGTCGTGTTGTTCGACCGGCTGCTTCACGAGCGGACGGCGATTCCCGGTGACGACGTGATCAGCGATCTCGCGGCCGCCGTCGGGGACAAAAGGATGACCGCGCGGGAGCTGCACGGCACCGCGTTGCTGTTGCTGATCGCCGGTTTCGAGACCACGGTCAACCTGATCGGCAACGGCGTCCGGGCGCTGCTGGACCACCCCGGACAGTGGGAGCTGCTGTGCTCCGATCCGAGTCTCGCCGCCGCCGCGGTGGAGGAGGTACTGCGCTACGACCCCCCGGTGCAGGCGTCGCTGAGGATCGCGCACACCGAGGTGGAACTGGCCGGGCGCACGATCAGGCCGGGCCAGTTCGTCGCCGTGCTCCTGGCCGCGGCCAACCGTGATCCGGAGGTGTACGAAAGGCCGGGCGAATTCGACATCACCCGCTCCGGCGCATCGGACCACCTGGCGTTCTCCAGCGGAATACACTATTGCCTCGGCGCCAGGCTGGCGCGTATCGAAGGCGAAATCGTCTTCCGCACCCTCGCGGAGCGAATGCCGCTCCTGCGCCAGGCAGGTCCGCTTCGACGCCGGGAAGGCAATTCCATCCGAGGCCTGAGCCACTTTCCCGTCACGGCCTGAGTTCGCTCCTCTCGTCGGCCGGACGGTTGCCGAAATCATCGACGACATTCGGAGGACGCGACCATGGACCGAACCCTGATGAGATCCAAGATCCACCGAGCCCGAGTCACCCAGGCAGGAGTATCGGCGTGGACGGCGTCGCCGCCCGGCTGATCGGCGTCGGCGATCTGGTGATCATCATCGCTTACGGGATGGTGCCCGACGTCGAGGTCCGACCCGTCAAGCCGCGCGTCGTGCAGGAAAGCGCGGGCCCGGCTGATACGAGCCCGGCGCGAGGTGACATGGCAAGTTGAGGGTAAGCCAACGAGGAAAGAAGCTGTTTCGTGCCTGATGCGACCACCCGAACCGAGACGGGGGCATCGAGTCTCGGCGCCCGGTCCGCCACGGCGGCGGCCTGTCTGCTCATGGCGGCGCCGGTCTTACCCGGCGCGCCATGGTTCTCCTTTGTCGTCGCCGCCGGGCTCGTGGCATCCCTGGTGGCGGCCGTGCGGAGCCGCTCGGCGCCAGGCATCCGCGCCGCGACCGTCGCCGCTGCCGTCTCGGTCGTGTTCCATGTGACGATCCTGCTGGACTGGCCGCCGGCCGTGCGGATCGCGCTCGCGCTCGTCGTCGTGTTCGGCTTGTCGGCCGGACTCGGCAGGCTCCCGTCGATCGGGACGGCGTTCGGCTGGGTCGAACCGGGCCGCCTGACCTGGCCGCTTGCCGCTTCCGTCGTGGTGCTGATCGTGGGCACCACGGCGGCACTCGTCGTCTGGGCACGGTTCACGGATCCGGTGCTGCCCGGCTACATCGTCGCGGCCAAGGACAGTCCGCTTTGGCAGGTAGCACTCGCCGTCATCGCTTTCTCCCTCTTCAACGCGGCACTGGAAGAGAGCCTGTTCCGGGGTGTGCTGCTCGACGAGATGGCCGCGATCTGGACGGTACGAGCAGCCCTGATCGTGCAGGGTGCCGCGTTCGGGCTGTTCCACTTCAAGGGGTTCCCATCCGGCTGGACCGGAATGGTGATGGCAGGCGTCTGGGGCTACCTTCTCGGCGTCTTGCGTGTGCGGAGTCGCGGGCTCCTGTTGCCGTACATCGCGCACATCGGTGCCGACGCGACCATTGCCGTCATCACGGTGGCCGGCTTGTCGGGCCGACACTTGTAAGCACTGTTCGACTGTCCTGCATTTGTGTTCACAAAACCAGTTGGACCAATTCTGATCGGTCGCATAAGAATATGCTGCCACATACGGTCGAGGGGCGCATAAGTTTTGACAGATAATCACTCCAAGCCGCCGTCGAAAGCCGTGCCGTCATCGGCATGACCAAAGGCATTCTCATGCTCCGCCACTGCCTCACCCTCCAAGCCTTCCAGCTTCTGGTCGAGTCCTCGGCAACCGGCGACGGGGGCCGACCGGCCCGGTTATTGAGGGGTAAGGCAAACGTGTCGGGTGCGATGGGCGGTCCGCTCATGGCCGCCTTCGATCGTGTCGCGAAAGCCACGTCGACGGCGTAGCGAAGGGCTCCTTCCCTACCTTCAGGGTAGGCAAGGAGGCCTTCACCACCACCTGGGTCGATCACTTTGAACTGACGGTGCGAAAGTGGCTTGCGCAACACGCCACATTTGCCTTACCCCCTCAATAGCCGCTGACCGCAGGTATAGTCCGTCGCATGAATACGCATCCCGCGCATGGATGCCACGAACAGGTGCTCGAGTCCCTCGGACACATCACTACCCCACGCCTCACTCAAGATCACTTGAGCGAGGCGTTTGCCTTTGGCCCTCGTCCAGCATCCGACGAGAGAGGTCGCATTCGGGTGCGAGGGTCACTCCCCCGCTGTCGCAGACCACTATCGACCCGCTAGCCCGGAGTTCCGCGGCAACAAGACAGGTGCGCACGTGACCCCGGGCATCGTGATCGTCCAGGTCGCCGAAGTGCGCGGCGATGCGATCGATCAGACGGTCTTCACGACGGTAGATCGTCTTCGGACGTCCGGCGGTGGACTGTCGGGCGCTGGAGTGGCCGTGGCGGCAGCGATAGCCGGGTCGGTCGTGCACCCAGTGCGAGTCCATCCGCCGCGCGCAGACCCCACACCGCACCAACCCTGCGAGAGCGTAACTGCGGATCGCGCCGTCCTTCGCGGCGCGTTCACCCTCGGCTGCGGCGACCCCGAACTCGGCAGCCACCTTCCGGCGCCGGTGGCACTGCACCCGGGAACACCCGCGGTGAAACCGATACTCCGCTGATCGGGAACACGTTCCTGAGCGGTGGGCCTCCTTCGGTGGCGCCCGGGCCAACTGTGTCCTGGCCGTCGACCGGAACGACCTGGCAGGCGGTCGCACCGCCCAGCGACAAACCCCGAGAAACACACTGTCGGAAAGCCATCGTCCCGAACAGGCTCACCAACCGCCGTCCGGAAAAACGGTGCGTCACCTTCTTTCACTATTCCAGGGGGCTGTCCGCGTGCTCCTGCCTCAATAACATGAAAGATCGCCGACATTTCCCCGAGTGAGGGATGGCTATGACGACCTCGGAACAGACCTGGCCCTCGACCGACTGCAACGGTATTACGCTGGTCGATCCCGTCGCTCTCACTCTCGCGGGAACAGTGGTGCTACTCGCCCGAAAAGCCGCCACGACGGTCGGTTCGCTGTACTACAACGTACGTGTCTCCGGGACGGATCCCGGTGTTCCCCAGGAATGGGCGGGCTGGAACGAACTGCGGCTCACCGGGAGAACCGCCGGGTCGGCGGACGACCGTCCACTGTTGCGGATCGCCGGCATGGACCTGATCACCGTCGATTCGGCCGCCGCCGCTCCGAAGCCCGCGGACGCGCCTTTCCGGGCCGTCACCGACGGCAGGTACATCTCGTGCTTCCGCCAGTCCGCCACCGGCACTCTCTACGTGGATCGCTTCGCGCTCGTGCGGACTCCGCCACAGCGGACCAGCGGCTCGCGTGACGGTGAGAACCAAGGCGGCTGGCGGATGGAGCGGGTGTGGGAGGTGCGGTACCGGCGCAGTGAACGCCGCGACGCACCGGCGGGCCCCGGCGACGAACTCGGCTTCCGCAACATGATCGACGAGCCGTTCCCGGAGCCCACCATCGAACTGTCGGCGCTGTCCGGTATCACCGGCGGCCGTTTCGACGTCGTTCTCGCGCCCACTTCGGACGCCGATGTCCGCCGCTGGCACATCATCGCCGTCACCGGCGAAGTCCTCACCTTCGTCTCGTATCCGCAGGACAGCACGGGCGGCATCGAGGTCGATCCGGCGCTGGCACGTACCTTCACGATCACCCCCACGCTCTGGAATTCGGGAAAGAGCACCCCGTTGACCCCGACCGCCGGTGTCGGCGCGAGCCTGTACGCCGAGCAGGAAAGGACCGGCGCGGAGCCGGGTCTGCCGTCGAGCCTGCGCCGGGCCGTCCGGCTGGGCGTCACCGTCCCGGTCGCCAACGCCGGGGCCGGACTGCCGGGAGCGCTGGCCGTCTACGACTTCGGCGTGCTGCCGGACGGGACCATCCCGACGTTCCCGGCGGGGATCGGCTGTGTGCTGATCGACGGCACGCTGAACGGCGGCGGTTTCACCCCGGGCACCGGCGACCACCCCGTCCCAGCCAAGGCGGTGCGCTCGGCCGGTGCCGGCACGGTGAGCGCGGTCCTGCTGGGCACGCCGAGACCGGCCGCCGCACCCGCCGTCCTCGACAGTGCCGACGGGCTCGTGCACTGCTACTTCCCCCAGCCGTCCAGCCCGGCGGGCACCGAAGCTTTCGCGGTAGCCCAGTACGACCCCACGGTGACCAGGACCCGGCTCACGATGCCCTGGAACGCCGACGACCAGACCGGCACGTTCACCCTGATCGCCCGGCGCAGTGGCAGCACGTTCGACGACGTCGTGGCGACCGTGGCGCCCTGCGTCCGTGACGGCGTCACCGCGTCCGACCTCTGCGACGTGACGATCGACTACGGCACCGCCGCCGGCCTGCCGCACGAGAACTGGGGCGGTGTCCCGCGAGACGTCCGGACCATGGTCTCGGTCCTCAACGGAGCGTTCTCCGACGACCCCGCTGACAAAGCGGTCCTGTCCGGAGCCCGGCCGTTCTACGACTTCCTGGGCCACCAGCCGTCGGTACGGTTGCCCCTGGCCTCCGCGGGCAGGCTCGTGCTGATCTCCCACCGTCCCGACATGCCGCTCTCCCGGGTCGAGGTCACCGCTGCGGCGAACGGGACCGTGGATCTGATCATGCGCTACACCTCGGACACCGGTGTCACCGCGGTGCAGACCTGGCAGGCAGTGCCGTCAAGCACCGTCGACGCGGCGCCGGTCCTCAACGGTGACGCGGCTCCGGCGACCTACCCCTATCACCGGGCCGCGGGCGACACCCCCGTCTACGCGTTGAGCACCGGCGGTGGCAGCATCCTGCTCTTCGGCAAGACGACCGGGAACCCGTCGCTGACGATCTCACCCGCGGACGGCGATCCGGCGCACTGCACCATTTCCCTCGTCACCGGCGGGCAGCCCGCCGTGAAACTCGAGAACGTTCCCCGTGACCAGGCGGGTTTCGTCGCGCGGTTGCGTGCCTGGAGCGCGGCCGAAGCGGTGTTCAGCCATATCTCCGCCGATCCGAAACCCGGGCCTGTCGCCGACCAGACCTTCACAACTCCCCTGGATCTGCGCGGTGGCTCGGTGCTGTTCGACGTGCTCCAACCGGCCGACGTGGGAGAGCTCGCCGCCGGGCAGGTCGACGCGGCGAACTGGCAAGGACGTTCGCTGACCCCGGCACCACCGGACACCACCGTCGGCCGGGCGATGATCGCGATGACCGCGCTCCAGCCGGAAAGCGCGCTGTTCGGCCGGGCACCGCTGGCGGTGGACGGAACGAGTACCCGGACGGTGAGCGGAGACAACGGCAAATGGCTGGCCGCGCACCAGGCGAAAGCGCTCGCGCTGAACGGCCGCCAGGCGATGAGCGTCGCGCTCACCAACACCCAGTTGGCGCCGGGACCGGTTTGGACCATGGAATCCTGGATCCGGCCGGAAGGCAGCGACCCGGCCACGGTGATCACCTACGACAACGGGCCGGCGAAGGGGCTGGGCGAACTCACGCCGTCCTACTATCTCGGCGTCGCCGGCCTGCCCACGGTGCGCTTCGGTGCCTTCACCCAGAAGAACAACACCAAAAGCTCCTACCTCGCGGTGCCGTCGAACCCGGCGTTCACGCCCGGCCCCACCGGCTTCACCTGGGAGGCGTGGATCAAACCGGACCAGAAGCCGTGTCCCAAGGCGAACCGGCTCGGCAGCGTCCTGCAGGTCTGCGACGCGAAGAGCAAAAGCAAGCCGCTGCTCAATCTCGGTCTCGACGTCGGGCGCCACCTGTCGCTGGGCTACCGGCCGCAAAGCCACGAGCCGAAGTCGAGCTACCTCACGGCCGGGAATCCCCTGCCCGCCGGTGTTTGGTCGCATGTCGCGGCGACGGGGGCATGGCAGAACGGGACCTGGACGCTGAAGATCTACGTCGGCGCCGTGCTGGTCAACACCGTGCGGAACGTCAAGCTGCAACCACCGTCGAAGTCGACCTCGCCGTCGCTGGCGATCGGCGCGGCGATCGGCCCGCACGTCAGCATGTTCGGCGCGCTGTCGGATGTGCGTCTCTGGTCCTTCGCCAGGACGGCCGCGGAACTGCGCCAGACGAACACCGCGGCGCTGACCGGAAGCGAACCGGGGCTGGAGGGCGCCTGGTCCTTGGCCGAGGGGCACACCACCGCCAAGTCGGTCTTCGCCAACCACGCGACCGCGACCGGGCCCGCGCTCGACGCCCAACTGAAGCTCGCCAAATCCCAAGCGGTCGGCTCCAGCGATGACGACCCGTTCCTCGGCATCGTCGCCGGCGTCGGCGGGACGGCGCCAGTGCGAGCCCGGGCGCGCCTGCGTCCCGGCGAGTGGAACCATGTGGCTGTCAGCTATCAGGCGGCCGGCGCACTGAAACTGAACCTCGCGGGCGCGGCCTCGGCTCCACCGTCCTACGGCGTCTGCCCCGAACCCGGCGACCTCGCGTTCAACGGCCAGTTCAGCATCGACTGCTGGGTGGAGGGAGTGGGCTCCACCGGTCTGCAGCAGACGATCCTCTCGCAGTGGGGAGAGTCCGAAAAGGACCAGTCGTTCCGGCTCGCGCTGGACTCCGACGGGAATCCGTTCTGCACGGCCGGAATCGTCGACCCGGCGAGTGGCGACCGGAGCCGGCTGACCGTGCGGGGCAACGCATTCGTCCTGCGCGGCCCGGCCGTCCACATCGCCGTGACGCTGACTTCGGCTCAGGTCAAGGCGGGCCTGCGGTGCACGCTCACGATCTACGTCGACGGTTTCGAGAACGGGACGGCGCAGACGACACTGCGTGGCGCGAAGACCGTGACGTCCGTCGATTCCTCGGCGCCGCTGACACTCGGCATCGGCACTCCGCCGTCGAAGGCGGGCCGGGTGGCCTTGGAAGCGCAAGCGCGCTTCACCGGCGCCTTGGGCGGGCTGCGATTCTGGTCGACAGGCTTGTCGGCGGCCCAGGTGCGGTCGGTGCTGCGGCGCAATCAAGCCGCCGACACCGACCACGGCGTGGTTTCGGCGTGGTGGTTCACCGAAGGTTCCGGCAATGTCGCCGCGGATTCGGTGAACGACAACGACTTCCTGCTGACCGACACGGATCTGTGGGGTGTGCTCCAGAACGTCGGCCGGTACCGGTGCTACCACGACGGCCTGCCGATCGGGTCGGTGCTGCCCGCGGGCGAAGTCGACGGCTATCTCGGGTACGACCAATGCACCTTCGGCGCCTACCAGCAGGGCGCGGGAAAGCTCCAGGACACCCTCACCGGATCGCTGGCCGAGGTACGGATCTGGCGCTCCGCGCGCACCCGCTCCCAGATCACGTCCACCCTGTTCCGGAAGCTGAAGGGCGACGAGACCGACCTGGCGGGCTACTGGTCATTGGATAACACCAGCGCGGACCTGACCGGCCGGGGCGCGAACGGGCGTCTCATCGGCTCACCCGGCTATGTCGCCTCCACCGCGCCCGTCGCGAACGAGGGGCCTCAGCTCACCAACGTCTACCAAGGTCCGCGGACCCGATTCCAGCGCCCGCTTTCCGGCAAGGCCGCGGTCGTCGAATACCCGGAGATGGAAACCCACGGGGACGGCACGCCCTACGCGGTGATGCGTCGTGCCTATTTCTTCGAAGACACCGCGCTCACGTTGTCCACCGGCTACGGCATGGGCGAGACGGATCTGGTGTACCTGGGCCAGGTCCAGACCCGCCCCACGCTGATCGGGTACATCGAGGGCGCGCCGCCGGTGCCCAGCGAGAACCTGTCCCGCCCGCTCTACGACAGCCCGTTCGGCTACAACTCCTATCAGGACGCGTCCACGGTCACCGTCCGGTCCGAGGAGAGCACGTCGGTCAAGTTCACGTCGTCGGACTACAAAACCGCGTTGAAAATGGAGATCGACACGAAAGCCGGGGTCGCCGCGAAATGGGCGGACAGCGCGTCCGTGCTGGCGTGGACGCATCTGCTCACCGCCGGTACCGGGAAGATCGGCGCCCGGCACAAGTCGAACCTGGAAATCGCCCGCCAGCGGGACGAAACGTACCTCTCCGCGTGGACCCGCACCACGACGGACACCTTGGGGCTGCGGGGAATGTGGGAACAGGCGCGGCCGGACCGGTCGGACTACCTCAACCCGGTGGTCGGCCGCCGCTACCAGCCGCTGAACCTCGGGTACGCCCTCGTCGAGTCGATGACGGCCGATCTGTACGCGATGCGGCTGCGCTCCACCGGGGCGATGGTCGGCAAGATGGTGCTGCCCGATCTGGACATCCCGCCGGACCGCAACATCATCACCTTCCAGATCGACCCGCGCTATGTGAAGAACGGGACGCTGGACGGGAAGGTCGGTCTAGTCAACGACGCCGACTTCCCGCGCGCCGACGTCGCCAGAGGCAGCTACTTCAAACCGGACGAGGCCTACCGGCTGGCCGCGAAGATAGCGCAGTCCGACGCGGCCATGCGGAGCAGGTACAACCAGTTCAAGGCGGCGAGCCTCGGTGAGAAAGGCAGCGCCGACCTGGACGGGATCAAGGACGAGCAGTTCTACGACTTCGGCAGGGACGTCCCGACCCGCGGCATCGCCAACCGGTACGTCTGGACGGCGTCCGGCGGCCTGCACACCGAAACCGAGCAGTTCTCCGCCGCCCACGAACGCGTCTACACGGGATTCAGCGACTACACGCATCTGACCGGCCTCACCGGCGAGATCACCTTCACCGCCCAATACGGTCTGTACGGCGCGATCGACGCGTTGTTCGGCGGACACGTCAAAGTCCAGGTCGGCAAGTCGGAGAACGAGTCGCGAGGCTTCTCACTGGCGGTGACCTGCCCTGGCGATCCGATGCTGCAGGGCTACCACGCGGAGACCGGCTACACCCCGGATTACTGCCCCGGCAAGGTCGACGCCTACCGGTTCATGTCGATCTACCTGCCGCCTTCGGCGGACAATGGCGACACGTTCCACGATCAGGTGATCGACAAGGAATGGCTGACCTCCAGTAGCGACCCGGACGCGGTGGCCCTGCGCAACGTCCAGCTGACCGGGCAGGGCGCGTGGCGGCTGCTGCACCGCGTCACCTACGTCAGCCGGGTACCGCCGCAGTTCGACACCAATCCGGACCAGACGGTCTCCCACGAGCCCGCGCAGGTGATCGACCTGGCCGACAACCCGCTGCTGATCGAACTGGTCGAGGACGAGGTGCCGGCCGAGCACCCCTCCCCCGCAGACATCGGGAACGGGGTGGCGAACGTTCTGGCGCCGCTGGACGGCCACACGGCATCGAAACTCGGCGATCTCGTGCCGTGGTGGGCGGCGTTCCTCGCCGCGACCCGCCTCGCGAAGCCGGATCCCGCGAAAGTGGCGCTGTTGAACCGAATCCTGACCGACACGGTGGCGTACTTCCAAGCCGGATACGCCTCCGGTCTGCTGCCGCGGCCGGAAACGGGCGCCGCGGGCACCTCGTTCCGGTGACCGCGGACGATCAGGCCTACCTGATCTACACGTCGGGCTCGACCGGGCGTCCCAAGGGCACCCGGAGCGACCACCGCGCGCTGGCAAACCTGATCACCCACTTCGCCGAAGCACTCGACGCCCGCGAGAGGTCGATGCTGTGGGTGACGGCGTTCAGCTTCGACATGTCCACCCTCGAACTGTTCCTGCCACTGGCCACCGGCGGCACGCTGGTCGTCGCCCCGGACGAGGCGCGCACCCACGGCGCGACGCTCGCCGAAGCACTGGACCGGCACGACGTTTCGGTCCTTTCGGCGACGCCGACCACCTGGCGTCTCGTCCTCGACGCTGACCGCTACCGGGTGCACGTTGCTCAACCTGTACGGACCGACCGAGGCCACCGTGTGGGCGTGCGCGGCGAGTTGTGCATCACGGGCGCCGGCCTGTCGTCCGGCTACCACGGAAAGCCGGAGCCGACCGCGGAACGGTTCGGCGAACATCCCGAGTTCGGCCGGTTCTACCGGACCGGCGACCTGGCCCGCTGGACGCACGACGGGCAACTGGAGATCTGCGGCCGATTGGACCGGCAGGTCGAGTTGCGCGGCAACCGCATCGAACTCGGCGAAGTCGAGGAGGTCCTGCTGTCCCATCTGGAGGTGACCGGTGCCGCCGTCGTCCTCGTCGGCGATCCCAGTGGCGGCGGCGCGCTGCGTCCCCGCTGGACGCTGGGGAACAACGGACTGTTCGTCCACTGGCCGATGCCCGGCCGGATCGTCACCATCGAGTTCGACGGCCCGCCCGCCGCCGCGACGCCGCGATCACCGCCGAGGAGATCGAAGCCAGTTTGCGAAGGGTCTCCGGCGCGGACGTCCGTGTCACGAAACTCAAGTCCGCGACGCGCTACGCCGACAACACGCGGCAGGCGACGACCTATCGCCTCGGCAGGGTCCTGCTCGCCGGGGACGCCGCCCACGTGCACTCGCCTTTCAGTGGTCAGGGCCTGAACCTCGGGTTGGGCGACGCGGTGAACCTCGGCTGGAAACTCGCCGCCACGGTTCACGGCGACGCGCCCGAAGGCCTGCTCGACAGCTACACCACCGAGCGGCATCCGGTCGGCGAGTGGGTGCTGGACTGGTCCCGCGCGCAGGTCGCGCTGATGCGGCCGGACGCCGCCACGATCGCCCTCCCGGGTGTCGTCACCGATCTGCTGGCCAGCCCTGAGGGCGCCATGTATCTGGCGAAGCGGAATTCCGGGCTGCAGCTCCGCTACCCGCTCGGCGGCGAGCACGACCTCGTCGGCACCTCCGCGCCCGACTTCGAGTTCGCCGACGGTTCCCGTCTCGGCGAGCACCTCCAGGACGGCGAGACGCTGCTGCTCGACCTCAACGATTCCGCCACCGTGCGCGACCTCGCCAAGGGCCGGGTCCGGCCGCTGAGCACCAAATGTGTCAGCCACCCCGCGCTCACCGGTGTACTGGTCCGCCCCGACGGCATCATCGCTTGGGTCCGGGAGGACGGCGCCACCGACGGTCTCGACGAGGCCCTGCGGACGTGGTTCGCCCGTTGACCGAGCGCCGATCATGGCGTTAAATATGCCCGGAAGGCAAGATTGCCTGCTGGGCATGTTGCTCATACGATCGGGACATGCCCAGCGAAGCACCCGTCAGCCTGCGGGAACGCAAGAAGCTCGACACCCGCAAGGCGTTGAGCGACGCGGCGTTGGAGCTGATGTTCGAGGTCGGCCTGGAGAACGTCGTCCGTGAAGACATCGCGGCACGTGTCGGGGTGTCGCTGCGGACGTTCAGCAACTACTTCAGCAGCAAGTACGACGCGTTGGCCTACCGGGTCAGCCACCGGCTACGTCGCAGTGCCGAATTGTTGCGCGCCCGGCCGGCGGAGGAGCCCTTGTGGACCGCGATCGCCGAAGCACTGATCGAGCCGTTGCGCGATGACGGGGTGCCCTTCGGGCAGCCGACCGACGAGCAGCGCCTCGAAGTGCGCAAGCTGAACGCGACACCGGAAATGCAGGCCGCGATGGCCCGGAACACCATCGACGACCTGGTCGAGGCTATCGCCGAGCGCACCGGCACCGATCCGCACGCCGATCTGTACCCCCAGCTCGTCGCCAACGTGACCATCGGCGCCATGAACGCCGCACTGAACCGCTACGTGGACACCGACCCGTCAGTGTCCATGCCCGCTTTGTTGCACGAGGTGTTCACCGGGATTTCCCTGGGCCTGCCACCACCACCCCGCCCCTGACCCCATCGCACGATCGAACGAGGCCGTCCGCGACGGCCTGCTGAACACGGGCGCGTTCCGCCACACCCGAAACCGGGAACGGCCACGACTTCACTCGACTACAAAGAGTGGCTAGTTCATGACTTTATGCAGTAAGCCATCGAGGTGTGGGCGTCGGAGCACTCGGCACGAAAGGAAGGGACGAGACACGATGTCGGAAACGACCGCCGCCGATACCGCCGCTCCACCGGAGTCGGCGACCGGCCATCCACGCTTGGTCAAGCTCGGGATCGCGGGCGCGTTGTTCGGCATGTTCCTCGGCATGATGGACAGCTACATCGTCGCCACCGCACTGCCGAGCATCGTCGGCGATCTGGGCGGGCTCGCGTCGATGGCCTGGGTCATCACGTCGTACGCGCTGGCGATCGCGCCTCGCGTTCGGCGCGATCACCGCGGCCGTGGCCGCTGCGGCGGCATTGGGACTGGTAGTCAGCCTGACCACGGACCCGGCGCCGTCACCGGCCGCGACAACCGCCGCGCCCGGCACGACACTCCCCACATCGGCCCCACCGCCATCCCCACAGACCCGGCCGATCGCCACGGTCAACAACCCCATGGTCCGGGTGACCCCGATCGCGGTACACGTCCTCAAGCTCGACGCCCACTCGTCACCGATCAAGCTCGGCCTCGATGCAAGCCGGCTGGTACGAACCGGGGCCGGCGCCCGGCCAGACCGGGCCCGCGGTGATCGTCGGTCACGTCGACGGCGCGACCCAACCCGGCATCTTCTATCGGTTGTTTTCGCTAGGACGCAAAGGTGTGGCCGAGCCCAACTGCTCGCCCCATGCTCTTAGGAGCCGTCGCGGTCCATCAGAGGCATCAAGCTCCTGATCGGCACTGTGCCGGCAGGAACTTCTCTGGACAACTCGGGAGTACATCATGAAGAACCGCACGCGTTTCAGTCTGGCCGGTGTGGCTTTCGCCGCCGCCTTGCTCTTTCCGGCCTCCGCCAGTGCGGATACCGCATCCGGCTCGTCGTCGGCGCAGTCCGCTGATGCCCAGGCGGCGGACTGCTGGGGGCCGGCCGAACGTAGCTGGTCGATTCCTGATGGCGAGGGCGCTTATGCGGGCTCGGTCGAATGGCACGATTACGATGGCGGAAAGGACCAGGACAACTTTTTCATCCAGGACACGATCCTCGACGGACAATCGTCCTCGCTGTGGGTGAAGAACAACCACACTGGGAAGACTTACTACAAGCACGTCTACAACGGCGGCGCCTATTGCATGGGCGTGGGAAACATTCCCAACGGCAAGACGGCCAGTTGGAAGGCATGCGGATGGGACAACGGCAAGGTCAAGGAGTGCAGGACCGGCAAGGTCACCGAGTAGCCTGATCGAGCCTGAAACCCAGCCACCCGACAGCATAGGGCCGCTCTCTGACGAGTGCCCCCCGCGCTCGTTAGAGAGCGAGCGGCATAGAGGTGCTTGCTGCGCAGCAGTAGTAGTACTGTCGCGCGAGTTCGCACCACTGGACTGGTCACGAAACCCTTGTCAAATAGAGGCTTACGGCCGGGCTCGGCGGCCGGCGCAGGGCCGCGACATGCTACGCGACCTGATCGGCCTGTTGGCCGCTACCACGACCTGATCGACGAACCTTCCACGACTGGAATCCGCGTGGTTCACCCGACCCGCTCGACAGCGGCTCCCCCGCTGGGAACGACTCCATCTGCCGCTCGAAACGCGGGCCCGGATCACCGAAGCCGAGCTCGCCGCCGGTTCCACCCGGTCACGCTTTCAGCTCGATACGGTCGCCCGGTACTCGACGACGGGAACTCAATGAACAGCTCGACAGGGAAGTTCAGCGATCAGATGCAGCGTATCCACGCCAGACTCGAACAGAGTTCCGCCGCATTCACCGACATCGACAAGACACTCGACGGTGGGTATTTTTCGGCTACCTCGGTGCGCGGCAACGTCGTCGCCACTGCTGACCGGAACGGCAGGTTGGTGTCGCTCGACGTCGTTGACGTCACGATGACCCGCGTGCCGGTCACGGAGTTGGAGCGGCAGGTCGTGGAGGCCGTGAGCCAGGCGCAGGCGGAGGCCAAGCTCGCGTTCGTGCGAATGCTGGTCGACCGGCTTGGCCCGCTGCCCGGCAGCTCCGAGGAGGTTCGGCCATGAGCGATCCGCACCTGATGAGGCTGCACGACCTCGACGAACCCGGCGAACCCGAACGCAGGACAGTGGGCAAACGCCCGCGCGATGCCGGTGACGGCGTCGTGGCAGAACCCGTCGAGGGCAGGCTGGGGTACGTATATGTGGACAAGCTCGGCGGACTGACGGACGTCGACCTGCACGAGTACGCCTTGCGTGTGATGCCTGCCGAGCGGGTCACCGACTACCTGGCCGCCGCGATCAACCGGGCCCAAGCCCGCGCCCACAAGGATCAGCTCGGCAAAAGGGGACGATCATGACAGGCTTCAGGGTGTCGCTGCCGGATCTGCACGGTTGCGCGGATCAGCTATCCGCTCTCTCCGAGGAGTACGACAAGCTCGGCGGTGTCGTCGAGGAAGTCTACGACGATGCCAAGAACGTGTCGGACCTGAAGAGTATTCTGGCTGGCTACACCGGCTTGCTCAACGAACCGCTCTTCCTTTTCCAGGAGGCCAGCGACACCCTCGCGAGGGCCCTCTGCCTGGCGTGCGACAAGCCGATGTCCACGAGCATGGTCAGCACCGCGGAGAGGTTGAGGAAGGCCGCGAAGGCCTACCAAAAACGGGACGAGGAGGCTGAGGCCGAAGTCGCCGGCGCGGATCCGTCCGAGGATGCGAAGAAAACCGCCGAAGCCATCACCGGCGGAGAGCCCAACTCGGACTGGAGCACCAGCTTCGACGCCAAGGACTACATCGCGACGGACGTAGACGGCGACATCATCCCGGACATGGCGTTCAAGCCGACGATGGAGAAGACGCTGGACACCCTCATGACAGTTGTCGAAGGGCCCTCTTTCACCTCGGCCGACGCTCTTGTCGAGTACATCTGCGGGTTCAGCCCCGCGAAGGAATGCGTCAAGCCGTTGCTGGGCGACTGGGGAGTCCTGTGGTTCACCGCGAACCAGTACCGTGCCGCAGCGAGCGCGGTGGAGGAGATCGGCCGGATCATGTCCGCCGGGGCCGACATGTTGGTGGGCACCGACTGGACCGGAGACGCCGCCAACGGCTACGCCCGATCGGCGAAGGCATGGGACCAGGCGTTGTCGCAGCATGCCGACCTGTTTCGCCGCTCGGCCGCAGTCCTCGACGGCACCGCGAACCGGATGGACGCCGAAGGCGCTGTCATCGCCGAGGCGTGTTTGACGCTGGCAGACCTGGCGGTGGAGATCGCCTTGACCCTCAGCGGCCGAGGCGGCATGAGTAACGCCAAGAAGCTCATCGATGACCTCCTCTTCGTCGTACCCGATGTAATCAGCGCGATCGACTCGTTCAAAGCGTTTCTGGAGCTGTCCAGAATCGACATCGACAAACTGGTCTCGAAGATCGCGTCCCTGAACCCGCCCGGAAATCTCCAGGACAACGACAAGTAGAGGAACCGCATCCCCTCGGTTCATGAGCGACGAGTACATTTTCGACACCGGCTCGGAGCTGGGCCGCAGTCGTATGTACTACCTGGAACAGCTGCTGGACGACCCCACGGTGGAGTGCCTCGAAAAGGTGAATCCGCAACTGGCCTCGCGATGCCTGAAGCTCGGCCACCTACCGTAGTCACTGTTACCAGGGAAGTCGCTGGCTCGGCGGCGACGAGGTGAAGGAAACCTGAGAGAGAACGCCGGGCACAGCCTTCAGCCAGTACGCCCTGCCCGTAACATGAGCTGGATCGGCGCAAATAAATCGCAGTTCAGGCCGGGCGGCGACTCCGGTTCAGGCCCACTCATCTGGTTCACCTCGACGCCCGGAATCGACGTCATCTGCGTTGCCGGCCACGAGATCACGACGGCGGCACCGAGGCTTTGCATCAGCTACGTCCCACCCACCACGAAGAGCAGCTCTATTTGCCGCCTGCCTTTTCCAGAGTAGATAGCTGAAATTGAAATCACTGCCTGCGTTATGTCCGACACTTGCACTGATAGCCTTACTGCGACCGACGCGTCCGTCGGGCTTCACACAGTTAATTGTCGGGGCCAAGAAACGATCCGGTTCGATGACTTCAGTTCTGTCCCACTCAACGATGGGAAGCCGGAGGTTCTCGGCGCTGATGCCTGCCTCCATGTGCGCGCGAACGCCAGAACTCCTTGGCGCGACGGGTCGAACGTGGCGGTCGGGAGGAGGTCGGAACTGACTCTGGCCTGCTCCCACTATCTGACCAGCGGAAGTACGCGAACGCAGCATCAACCGCACGTCCGTCGCATGTCGCCATGGTTCAGGCATGCGCCGTCGCAGGCCCGTTCGATGCGGCTCATCGACGCTGGGCCCGGAATGTGCCAGCAGGCGGTTGAGACCGGCTGAGTGCTCCGATCTCACCCCACCTTCCGTCGGGCTACTCCCTGGATCCAGGGGACGACGAACCGAGATCCGCTTCCTGCGCACCTTGACGCCGTTGCTCCGTCGTTCGTGCTGGTGCCTTGGAGCTTTCGACCGGCTCTTGGAGATGCGTCCTCACCTGGCGCGCCCAAGAGAATTTCGGCGCCGACCTACGCTCAGCGGCGAGCCTGACCTGCTCCTCGACCGCAGCGAGCCGCGCCTCCAGCTCTCGTACGCGCTCGCGCGGAACTCTGCCGATCCGTTCCCATTGCTCAAGAATCCGGTCCAGCTGCGCCTGCGCCGACGACAGGTCCTGGTTCGGATCGATCCGCTCCGCTTCCCTAAGCAGCCCGTCCTTCTTCACGGCATTCGCCGCGAGTTCGGTGTCCCACGGCGACGACAACGCGGATCGTCGAGTGAAGAACCGATCCTGCGCTGCGCGGAACCGCCGCCACAACTCGTCGTCTCCCCTCGGAGCACGGTCGGCCGCCTTCCATTCACCCACCAGTTCCTTGTACCGACCGGCCGCCGTCACCCACTCCAAGGATTCCGAAAGGGCCTCGGCTTCGGAGACGATTTCCTCCTTGCGCCGCTTCGCGGCAGTTCGCATGTCGCCCAGACCGGCGAGATAGTCACCACGACGGCGGTTGTAGAGCTCACGCGCTTTGGAAAACCTCATCCACAATTCGGTGTCCACGCGACGATCGACGCCTCGGACGGACTTGTACTCGTCGAGGATCGCCCGCAACCGGTCCCCGCCGGCTTTCCATTGAGTCGACACGACAGCGATCTGCTCGGCCTCTTCGACCAGCAGTCGCTTGCGGTGCAACGCTTCGGCCCTGGCGTTCACACCTTCCAGTTCCCCGTTCCCCGAAGTTCGCTCGCCCTCTCGGGATCCACTCCGGGCCTGCTTCATGACGCGCGCAAGGTCCTGCTCAGCCGCCTCGTCGTCATCGGGAACCACTTCACAGATAGCGTCGTAGAGCTGATCGAGCCGACTGGCCGCCACTTCGTCCGCGTCCGGCATCGCGGGGCGCTGGCCGACGTTGTCGTTCATCATTCCTCCCCGCCTCCGGTTTCTGTGTCCTGCCGCGGCCGTCGTCGCTGCCGTCTCGCCCGCAGCCGGCGTTCCGGATTCCCTACCATCTCGGTGACCTGCCGGAGCGCATCGGAAACATAGCGCCGCACCGTGGCACGGTCGACGCCGAGAACCAGAGCGATCTCGTCATCGGCCGATCCGAGGAACCGCAGGACCAGCGCACATCGACGTTGGTCCGGCAGCAGGTGGATCGCGCCGAAGGTCTCCCGTAGTTCCTGCCATTCCTCGGGATCCCGAAGTCGTTGCACCTGAATGTGACGCGTGGTCTTCCACAGGCCGAGGAAATCGTCGCTGATGTCCTCAGGACGCTCACACCGCCGTCCCTGGTCGACGAGACGGCTGTAGACCGCCTTGTTGAGCCAGGCTCTCTTCGACGTATGGATCTCGTCCCAGCGGCGAAACACATCCACGAAGGCATCATGCACGGCTGCCTCCCAATCCAGATGCGGACTCATCATCGCGGCATAACGCCGCAGTCGTGTGCGCTCTCGGCGATACAGCTCTGTGAACTCTTGATCGCGCGCTTCGGAGACGTCGTCTCCTGTGTCGCCGGCGGAAGCCGTCACCCTGCACTCCGGTCGTCGTGCGCCGCGACGCCATCCTGTGGCCGCGGTGGGCGCACTGACCAGCCGCTGCCGTCCGCACGCCACTCACTGAATTCGTAATCCTGAGGCAATCGGTCGAGAACGTCCAGCATCGTCCGTCGCCGAGCACGTTCGATGATCAGATTCCCTGCGATGGGAGAGGCCTCACGACCGAACCGATGGACGACGTGTCCACCGGCCGCGACCGCGGCAGCGGTGATCGGATCCATTCCCGTCTCCCTCTTCTCAGTGACGTCAGAACTGGCCTTCTCCACCAGCTCTCTGTTACTGAGACGGGTGAGCCCCACGGTTGTGGTCGCCCTTGATTGGGTACCGATCCGATCGAGTGAAGTGTCAGGTAGCTGGCTCCTGCTGCCGATAACCAAGGTGGATCGACATCCACAGCGGGGAGGAGATGTGCATGACCGGCTCGATCGAGCTCGTGGTGGCCGCGCTGGCCGCCGGCGCGACGGCGGGAATGACCGACACGGCGTCCACGGCGGTCAAGGACGCCTACACGGGGTTGAAGACCGTCACACGAAAGGTACTGCGCCGCGATCGATCAGTGGACGCCGCGGAGATCGAGCGGCACCTGGCGAATCCGCAGGATCATCGGCGGCAACTGACCGAGGCGCTGGCCGCCGTCGACGCCGGCACGGACGCCGAACTGGCCGCGGCAGCCGAACGAGTGATGATGCTGGTGTCGCCGGCAACGGCCGACCGCGTCCACATCCACGACAACCAAGGTGTCCAGATCGGCGATGGCAACACCATGACCAACAACTTCACTTCGTAGCCGATGTCTGATTTCGACATTCATCACAACTTCGGGACGCAGGTCGGCGACGGCAACGCGATGTACCTGAACCTCCCGCCGGACAAACGCGCCTGGCTGGACAGGATGGTGAACGCGACTCCCGCCGAACTCCGTGCCCTCGCCAGGCAGGCCGATTTCCTGGGAGAGTCGGGCCAGATCGCTGAAGCCAGAGAGTTGTTCGGCGACCTGCGCCTGATTCATTGGCGCCGCGGCCCTGGCGATCGGGCCGACTACCTCGAGGCGTTGGAAGGGGCAGCTTTTTGGGCTCTCGAACACGGCGATGTCCGGCGAGCGCACGACCTCTACGACCAGGCCCTTGCCGAATACACCGCGTCCTACGGGCGCGCTGACGACCGCACCCTGGCGGTTCTGACGAACGCCGCTCACGCGAGTGGATACGTAGGTGATGCCCACACCGCGTACGCCTTGTCTTGCGAGCTGTTTGAGCATCGTCAGCACACGAAGGGGCTGATTCACCCGGAAACCCTCGAAGCCTTCGAGCTGAAGGCATGGTGGACCGGGTGCGTCATGGGAAACGAGCAGGCCCGCGACAGCACCGCCGACCTGGTGGAGAACCTCAGCCGGTACGGACCGAATCATCCGACCGTCGTCTGGGCGCAGAACCTGCTCACCGAATGGCGTGAGCGGGTCAAACAGGACCGCAGATACGCCAAGCCCGATATCCGCTGGAGCGCTTGGACACAGAGGCAGTGGAAGGACGGGATCATCTGACCGCAGCCGCCAGCAGGCGCACACCACCGGTGTATTCGGCGGGATCGACCGGATCCACCCTAGTACGGCGCGTTGATCATCCGGTTCTCGCCGAGGGCGTTCCCCACGTGATGGATGAGACCCGGACTGTAGAACACGAGATCCCCCGGCGCAGCGCGTCGAGCCCGCCTCCTTCGGCAACCTGGAAATGAGGCCCTTAGCGGGCTGGGCGGAACACCGCCACGACGGTGAATCATGCGAGAGCCGGTCTCCTGTCTTCGCCGGTCGCCAGGAGGATTGTCTCCCGGACCACTGCCTGCCCGGTCACTCGCCGGATCCGGTCGCCATGCCAGCGATGAGCGGTCCGCCTGGTGTGTCGCACCTTCTTCCACTCGCACTCGCGGAAGCCGAGCTTTTCGTAGAGCGCGATCGCGGGCGCGTTCGTGTCGGCGACGTCCTCCAGTACATACTCGTGGTACTGCGGCAGCGCGAGCAGGTGGTTCAGCACGGCCGTCGTGACGCCCTGGGAATTACTCGCTGCCAGCGCTTTTGCGGTTTCCCGCAAAAGTGTCGCGCTCTCGGCAGGGATAGGGGAGGCTTCTCCTCCAATCAGCACTTTTCGGGGAGGAAGTCATGCGATTTCGTCGGTTCAGCAAGGCATGCGCCGTCTTCGGCGCGGTGACCGCCGCAGCAGTCGCCGTACCCGCGACGGCGCAGGCCGCCGTCGGCAACTGCAGCAGCACGTGGATCGCCGAAGGCGGTTACAACGTGGGAGCGCGGGGTGCTTGCCACTCCGGAACCGGAACGTTCAGGACGGTGATCAAGTGCGCTTGGAAGGGATATGAGTACCCAGTAGAAGGCAACCTCGGCTCCCGCAGGGTGTCCGGGACCACGGCGATCGTGAAGTTCTCCATCGCGAAGTGCGAACCGGGCGAATACGCGATCCGGAAGTCCGTGGCCGCATAGCCGCGCAAAGGGTGTTCGTCATCACGGACCTCGTCGAGGCGAACACCCTCCCAGACGCGCGGCGAACCCTGGCCTGATCGCCCGCGGAACCCTGTCCGGAAACTCAGGTGCAAGAAGGCCGGACGGCCGCTACGGTCCCGGCTATGACCTCGGAAGAGTTCGTGCCGGCAGGTTTCGTCCCTCCGACCTCACTCGTGACGGAACAGTTCCGCCTGGAACCGCTGGGACCGCAGCACAATTCGGCCGACCACGCCGCATGGATGTCGAGTATCGAGCACATTCGCTCCACTCCCGGCTATCCCGACGGCGACTGGCCGCCTCGCTACGGCATGACTCCCGAAGAGAACCTCACCGATCTTCGCCGCCACGCCTCGGACTTCGCGCGACGCACCGGGTTCACCTTCACCGTCCTCGACCCGGCCGACGACGTCGTCATCGGTTGCGTGTACCTGTACCCCCCGGACTCCGAAGAGTGGGATGTCACGGTGCAATCCTGGGTACGGGCCGACAAAGCGGAACTCGACGCGGCACTCGCCGACGCCGTCGCGCGCTGGCTCGCCTCGGAATGGCCGTGGAAACGCGTGGACCGCTGCGGTCGCGAGACCGACGATCACCGCTTCTGAGCTGGTACCCGTCTCGCTTCCATCGTGCTGCTGTTGCCGCGATGACTTCTCAGCTCCAGGCGAACAGGTCCGGCGCCTTGTCATCGACCGCCTCACGCCTGAAGAACTCGACCAGTTCGCCGACCTCGCCACCAAGATCCTCGAGAACCTGCGAGCGGACCAGCCGCCCGATCGGGGCGCGAGGTGAGCGATGAACGACGACGATTCCCTCCGGCACTACCGGGAGCTGCTCACCTGGCGCCCTCACTCGCGAACGCGCTCTGCGTGACCGCCGTGGCGGATCCCGACGCGGACGGCGTGACGGCGCGTTTCGGGACCGAACCCGACACCGCGACCAGCCGGTCGCTCCTCGAAGCCGAATCAGCGCCGGACGGTCCCCTGTGTGCTCGTCATCGGCACCGGGGCTGGACGATCATGACCGAGCCGAAAGGATTCCACGTTCCCTGCCGAAGGTGTCGCAAGCCGTCAGCCGTGGTTCGAGGGCGTTCAGCGTCTATTGGAATGTCGATGACAACTCGTCTTTCGGCTTCGCCGAGGACGGCAGGCTGCTGGCGGACTTCGCTCTGACGGACCCTGGCGATCGCTTCGGTCAGGCGCCCACCTCGCTGGACACAAGACTCGGAGATCTGCCTTTCGGGGGGTCCGATGGGAAAGCCGCCGGTCTCGCCGCGATGGAACGGCTCAGCGGGATACGGCTCGGCGAGCACTGGCTCACGGCGTCGCACCGGTGCCTGAAAGTCAGGCCGATCGGCACGGAACTGGTGCCCGACGGTCTTGCCGAGGATCCAGCCCTGGCCGACCCGCGGCCTGACAAGCTGCCGCTCATCACCAGGCTCATCGCCCAACTCGTGGTCGCCCACACCGGGCTCGGCGACCAACCGGTCATCGCCGAGGCACTCTCCGCTCTGCGCGAGCCGCGCGACGAGCGCGCCGCGCACGCCGCCCGCCTCGAGCGGGAACGGAACTCGGCGGGCCAGGACCCTGTGCGAGCCAACGTCTTGCGCGTCTTGCTCGGCGCGTTCGACGACGACCCCGTCGAAGCCGCGCGTAAAGCCCACTGGGCAGCGGGGTACGTCATCAGCCGCGCCCGGGCCGCACAGCTCAGTCTCGAAGTGCTCGACCGTTGCCGGCGCGCGGCGTCTCTCGAGGGCTGAGAACGGAAAGCGACCGCACGATGTCGTGACCGACTCGACCCGCCAAGCTGTGATGATAATCATTACCGATTATCTGTTGATAACGATTATCGGGTGCGGTTAGGCTCCGGTGTCCTTCCACCACAGATCGATCGGCGCCCCCATGGTTGTTCGTTCGCGGCCGTCCGCGTCGCCCTCGGGCGTTCGCGACCGGCAGGCGGCACTTGCCCGGTCCCGGCTTCTGCACCGGGGGACGGTCACGGTCCTCGCTGTCGCGATCCTCGTGATGCTGGTCGTATCCGGTTCGGTGGGGACGGTCGAGGTCGGGCTCGCGGACGCGGCGCGGATCGTGGTCGGTCATCTGGTGCCGAACGTGCCGTGGATGTCGGACGGCAGCCTGACCGTGTTGCAGGACCAGGCGGTATGGCAGTTCCGGCTCCCTCGCGCGCTGCTGGCGGGGCTCGCCGGGGCGGGACTGGCGCTGGCCGGGGCGATCATGCAGGTGATCGTGCGCAACCCGCTCGCGGAGCCGTACCTGCTCGGTGTGTCGTCCGGCGCGGGTGTCGGCGCGGTTCTCGTGATCACCTTCGGTTCGGCCGCCGTGGGCGGGCTTCCCCTGGGCGCGGCGGCCTTCGCCGGGGCCTTGGTGGCCAGTGTGTGCGTCGCGCTGGTCGCCCGGCATCGCGGCATCCTGTCGCCGACCAGGATGATCCTTTCCGGTGTCGCCCTCGGTTCCCTGTTCAGCGCGATCACGAGCTATCTGACGCTGACCACTGAGGCGCAGAACGTCTTCAGCGTGCTGTTCTTCTTGCTCGGCAGCGTTTCCGCCGCCTCGATGGCTTCCTTGGCCGTGCCGGCGGTGGCGTTCGCGGCCGCCTGTGTCGTCGTCGGACTGCGGACCAGGGCCATGAACGCGCTGCTGAGCGGCGACGAATCCGCGACCGCACTGGGAGTCGACGTGAACCGGCTCCGTGCCGTGCTTCTCGTGACCGCCGCCCTCCTGACCGGGTCGATCGTGTCGGTCAGCGGCGGCATCGGTTTCGTCGGTCTCGTGATCCCGCATGTGGCGCGGATCCTCGTCGGCTCGGACCATCGCCGGATGCTGCCGGTCGCGGTACTCGGCGGCGCCCTGTTCCTCATGGTCGCCGACCTGCTCTCGCGCACGGTCGCGGCGCCTGGCGAAACACCGATCGGGATCCTCACCGCGGTCGTGGGCGCGCCGTTCTTCCTGTGGCTGATGCGCCGGGACACGGCCGCGCGGGCGGGGTTCGGCCGATGAAGGTCCATTTCCACGACGTCAGCGCCACGCTGGGCGGTGACCAGGTGCTGCGGAATGTGGACATCGAGGTCCGCTCCGGCCGTTTCCTCGGGCTCGTCGGCCCGAACGGCAGCGGCAAGTCGACCTTGCTGCGCACGCTTTACCGCGCCGTCGCGCCGTCATCGGGCCGCGTGCTGCTGGGCGAGCACGACGTGTGGCGCACCGACAGGCGGACCGTCGCCAGGGCGGTGGCGGTGATGACTCAGGAGACGTCGTCCGAGTTCGACCTGACGGTCCTCGACGTCGTGCTCCTGGGCCGGGTGCCCTTCCAGCGCGGATTCGGCCGCGACACCGAAGCCGACCTCGATCTCGCGTGGACCGCGCTCGACCGGGTCGGCGCCACCGACATCGCCGACCGGTCCATCGGACGGCTGTCGGGCGGGCAGCGGCAGCGGGTGATGCTGGCCCGAGCGCTGGCGGCGGACTCCCCCGTCCTCGTCCTCGACGAACCGACCAACCACCTCGACATCGCCTTTCAGCTGGAGCTCATGCGGATCGCGGCCGGGCTCGATCGCACCATCGTCGCCGCCCTGCACGACCTCAACCTCGCGGCCACCTACTGCGACGACATCGCGGTGCTCGACGCCGGCCGTGTCGTCGCCACCGGAACGCCGGACGCAGCGCTCGCCCCACGCGTCGTGGAAGACGTGTTCGGAGTCGCCGTCGATCAGCTCACCCATCCACGCGACGGCCGGCCGGTGCTGGTCTTCGGCCGTCATGCGGAGACCCGTTCACCTCTCAGCACACCCGGAAAAGAGAACCATGCTTAAAACCCTGTCCTTTGCCGCGTTCGGTGTCGGCATGTCGCTGATCGCGGGTTGCGGTACCTCGGTCACTCCGGCCGCTCCGTCGAACAACGCGAGCACGGCGGTCACCGTGTCCAACTGCGGCCGGGATGTCACCGTCAACGCCGTTCCCCGCGCCGCGGTCGGGCTCAGCCCGTCGCAGACGGAACTGTTGCTGCGGCTGGGTCTCGCGGGCTCGCTGGTCGGCCAAGCACAGACCGCCACCGCACCGCTCCCGGAAGACGTGGCCGGACAGGCCGCCGCCATCCCGGTGCTGAGCGAGTCGGGACCGCCGAGCCGGGAGAAGCTCCTGTCCGCGAAGCCGGACTTCGTCTTCTCCCCCACCACCTACGAGTTCACCGCCGAGAAGGGCTTCGCGAGCCTGGAGCAACTGCGGCAAAGCGGCGTCGCCGCCTATGTCGCCGCGGGCGGATGCGCCGAACGCCGCATGAACGGCACGGTCGAGGATCTCTTCACCGACCTGGAGAACCTCGGCAGGATCTTCGCCGTGCCGGACAAGGCGAAGGCACTGGTCGACCAAGGCCGGGCGGATCTGGCCGCCGTGGACAAGGCCATCACGGGCCGCCCCAAACCCACCGTCGCCCAGGTGTTCCTGGAAGGTGCCACCGTCACCGCGATCGGCGCGGGCATCGAGTACGACATCATCCGCAGGGCGGGCGGCGACAACGTGTTCTCACCGAAGGACCCGCAGTTCGCCAAGTTCTTCGCCGCGCAGATCACCCCCGAGGCGCTCGCCGAGAAGAATCCCGACGCGATCGTGTTCGCCGTCAACGGGGCCGCGCAGAAGCAGGCGAGCATCGATTACCTCACCCGTACTTTCCCAGCCATGACCGCCATCCGCGAACAGCGCTTGATCGCGATCGACGCCGCCGACACCTATCCGGGCACCCTCGGGAACATCTCGGTGGTGCGGGAGATCGCGCAACGGCTCCACGCGGACGCGTTCACCCGGTGATCCATCGCAGGCTCCTGCGGCTGGCGGGTGTGGTCCTCGCTCCCGTCCTGCTGCTCGCGGTGCTGTCGATACTCGTGTCGGCCTGCTACGTCGGCGGAGCCGTCCTGACGGCGTCCGTCCTCACCGATCTCACTCGCGGCGGGGGCTTCGCGACCGTGACACCCGCGATCGCGGCGTTGACCGGTGTCGTCGTGGTGCGCGCGATCCTGCTGTGGGCACGGGAGGTCGCCGCGGCCCGGTTCGGCATCGCCATCCGCACCAGGCTGCGCGGCGAGCTTCTGCGCCGCATCACCCTGCTGGGACCGGCCTGGACGCGGGGAGAGCGCGCGGGGGCGATCACGCACACGGTCGTCGACGGGGTCGAAGCCCTCGACGCCTACTACAGCCGTTATCTGCCGCAGCTGCTCGTGACCTGCCTGGTTCCGGCCGCCGTCGCCGGGTGGCTGTTCACCGTGTCCGTCCCCGCCGCCGCGATCCTCGCGACAGCGGTCCTGTGCGCCGTGGCCGTCCCACGCTTCTGGGATGCCCGGCTGCTCCGGACGGGCCGAACCCGGTGGAGCGCCTACGAAAAGCTGGCGGCCGACTATCTGGAGGCGACCCAGTCGATCGCCGTCATCCGGCTCTTCGGTGCGGGCCGCCGGGCGGGCGAGGCACTCTCCCACCGCGGCGACCGCCTGCACCGGGTCACGATGGCCCAGCTGCGTGTCTCGCTGGTGGAAGCCGGAGTCAGCGCCCTGGCACTGCACCTCGGCCTCGCGGCCACGGTGGTCGTCGCGTGCGCCGGGATCGTCGGCGGTCAGGCGCCCGCGGCGTCGGTGTTCATGTTCTTGTTGTGCGCCAGGGAATGCTTCCGGCCCGTGCTCGACCTGTCCGCCCACTGGCACGTCGGCTACCAAGGGCTGGGCGCGGTCGAGGGCATCGACGAGATCATGACGGCGCGTCCGCAGGTCGCCGACACCGGCACCCGCACCGAACCCGCTCGGCACGGGGCTCGGCTGCGGCTGCGGGACGTCGGATACCGCTACCCGAACGGCGCGGGCGTTTCCGGCATCAGCTTCGAATGCGCGCCGGGGAACACGACCGGGATCGTGGGCCCGTCGGGCGCCGGGAAGAGCACGATCGCCCGGCTTCTCATCCGCGAGGCCGACCCGCAGCAGGGGACGATCGAACTCGACGGAACCCCGATCGCCGGGTACACCCTCGCCGCTCTCCGCGCGAGCATCGGCGTCGTCGGCCAGCACACCCATCTTTTCCATGGCACCGTGGAAGAGAACCTCCGGCTCGCCCGGCCCGGCGCCACGCACGACGAGATCCGCGCCGCCGCCCACGTCGCGGACGCGATCGAGTTCGTCGAAGCACTCCCCCGCGGCTTCGCGACGGTCCTCACCGAGAACGGGACCCAGTTGTCCGGCGGCCAGCGGCAGCGCCTCGCCATCGCCAGGGCCGTGCTCGCCGCGCCTCCGGTGCTGCTGCTCGACGAAGCGACCTCGGCCTTGGACGTCGACACCGAGAAACGCGTCCTCACCCGGCTGGCGGAACACTGCGATGGCACCACCCGCGTCGTGATCGCCCACCGCGAGACCGCCCTGCGTGACGCCGGCGCGATCGTCACGATCGAGTCCGGCCGCGTCACCGGGCAGGCGGTCCACTCGTGAGCGGACCGCTCCGGCGGCTGCTGCCGGTCGTCGGCGAGCAGCGGGCCACCTTCGTCTGGACGGTCGCGAGCAACGCGGCCGTCCAGCTCGGTGCGCTGACGACGACCGTGCTCGGCACGTGGCTGGCCGGGCGGGCCGCGGCGACCAGTACCGCGCCACTGGCCATCGTCGCAACCGTCCTGTGCGGCCTGGCCGTGGTGACCGCGGCGATGACCTGGCGCGAGTCCTGGGTCTCCCACGATCTGGCCTACCGGCTGATCGGCACCTTGCGTGCCCGGGTGTTCGACCGGCTCCGCGTGAGCCTGCCCGACCGCCGGAAGCCACGCAGGAGCGGTGATCTCGTGTCCGTCGCCTTCGCCGACATCGACCGTCTCGAATGGCTCTACGCCCACACCGCGGCCCAAGCACTCACCTCGGCCATGATGGTCGCCGCCACCGCGACCCTGTCGCTCCTCGTCACGCCGTGGCTGCTGCTGGCGTGGGTACCGTTCGTCGTCGTGACCGCGGCGCTGCCGTGGCTGTCCGGCCGAGCGGGAACGCGGCAGGGCACCGAACTCACCGAGGCCGCCGCGACCCTCAACGCCGAACTCGTCGACACCGTCCGGGGACTCGGCGAACTCAGCGGTGCGGGAGCCCTGCACCGTCGCACCGCCGCCCTGGAGAAACGGACGAGTGCGCTGACCGCCGTGCAAACGAGGATCGGCTCCCGGGTCGGCTGGGAGCGCGCTGTCACGGACGCGGCTCTGGCGCTCAGTGCGATCGGCGCGCTCGCGGTCTGCGCGGCGAACCTCGACACGATCGACCGCGCGCTCGCACCGGTCGCCATGGTGCTGGCCACCGCGGCACTCGGCCCGATCGCACAGATTTCGGATCTGCTGCGCAACGTCGGCACGTTGCGCGCCGCCGGTACCAGGATCACCGAAATCCTCGACCGGGCACCGGCGGTCCAGGAGCCCCGCGCGCCCCGGCCCCTGCCGTCCCGTGATCGCGCGACCGGGCTCGTCTTCGATCACGTGTCCTTCGGTTACCGCGACGACGCTCCGCCGGTCCTGCGCGACGTGTCGTTCACCGTCCGCCCCGGCGAAAGGGTCGCCCTCACCGGGCCGTCCGGGGCGGGCAAGACCACGTGCGCGCTGCTCGCGACCCGGATGTGGGACCCCGACGCCGGCCGCATCACCCTGGACGGCGTCGACCTCACCGAGCTGACCGACGACGACCTCCGCCGCGCGATCAGCGCCGTTCCCCAGGAACCCGGCCTGCTCACCGGGACGATCGCCACCAACATCCGGCTCGGAAACCCGGATGCCGGCGACATCGAAGTCGAACGAGCCGCGCGGCGGGCGGGGATCCTCGACCCGGGAGCCGGATTCCCCGCCGGACTCGCCACCGTCGTCGGCGAATCCGGTGACGGACTGTCCGGTGGCCAGCGAGCACGAGTCGCCGTCGCCAGGGCGCTGCTGGTGAATCCCCGGATCCTCATCCTCGACGAGGCCACCGCCAACCTCGACCCCGAAGCCGACGAAGCCATCACCGCGGCCCTCGCGTCGGCCGGGAACGACATCGGTGTCCTCGTCATCGCCCACCGCCCCGCCACACTGGCCGGCTGCCACCGGGTAATCGCCTTGCGAGAAGGCGGACGCGCCGGCCGATCGTGAGACGTCACGCGGTTCCCGCCTCCGGCCGTCGCGAGATCATGGCCAATCTCGTTCGCGATCGGTCAAAGGCGGAAGGCTTCCTGTGGCAGGTTCAGCTCGGCGCGGCACTGGCCGGCTCAGCGTCATCGCGATCGCGACCATCCTCCTCGTCGGGTTGATGCTGTTCTTCGGAGGTCCGGCGACCAGCGTTGCGGGGAAGGACGTCGCCTATATCTCCGGTGACGAGGCGAACGTCCGGCGATGCCCGTCAGTCGAAGGCGAGTCGACCGCGACATACCACCGGGGCCAGCAGCTGATCATCCTCAAGGCCGATGTCACCGGTGGCGAGTCGCATGGTTCGCGGCGATGGCTGGAGATCCGATACGGCGACGAAGTCCGTTACACGCACTCGTATTTCGTCACCGAAAAGTCGGACTCGCGGGCAGAGACGCTCGAACTCCTGGTTTCCACGGCGGCCGTGCTGGTCGGTATCGCGATACTCGGTCTCACCGGCCGGCAACGAGGCCAGACCTGGGCGGCCATGAAAGAGAAACGACGAACTCCCTTCTCGCGGCAGGCTGGTCGGTGCGGCGGTGACCTTCGTTCTTTCCAGGTCTTTCTCAGCCGCCGAGCGCCTTCACGAGAACAGGTGGCGGAACTGCAGGCACAATTCTTCGAACTGAGGCATACTCTCGAAGGAACCCACGCGGCGGCCGCGCCACCTTTCGTGCCCGCCCAGCCCGCCGAGGAACAGCTTTCGGATCTTGCGCTTGGCTCTCCTGGCGACCGCGGTCGCGTGGATCCCGCGGCAGGCACGAACCTCCGGCAACTCCTTCCGCCGATGATCGGCTCACACCCAAGGGAGACGGCTGTACTGTCACTACCGAACTCCGGGACAGTTCTCCCGAACCCGAGAATCCGTGTCGCCGCCTACGTCATCCGCCCGAGACAACAGCCTGAACTCCTGATCTTCGAGCACATCGACGTCCCCGAAGCCGGACAACAAGTCCCTGCCGGAGGAGTGAACTCCAACGAAGACCTCCCGAAGGCAGTGCTGCGGGAAGTCCTTGAGGAAACAGGGTTGGCCGGCGTCACTGTCGTCAAGGCGCTGGCGACCGAGGACAAACCCCATCCAGAGACCGGACAACTCCGTCGCACCACTTACTTTCACCTGCTGGCGCCCAACGACACAGCCGATGACTGGATACACTGTGCCGGGGGAACCGGCAGCGACGCCGGCATGAGGTTCGCCTGCCGGTTCCAGCCGCTTCCCCTTCCGCGTCCGCTGACCGACGACCAGGACATCTGGCTCCGGCTGATGGATCCAGCACTGGCCACGCGGCCGCGATCAGGACGGCACCCAAGATGATCTACACCTGCCGGCTGGGCCGAAGTCTGCTGTTCCGGCGCCGACACGGCCCAAAAGACTCGACGGCGCCTTCAGTCAAGCGGTGCTCAGCAGGACGACAGGTACTTACCGCCCCCGATGAAAGGACAGGCCTGTGAAGGTCCTGGTAGTAGGCGGAACCGGGTTCATCGGACATCACATCGTGCGCGAACTACTGGCACGCGGGCACGACGTCACGGTCCTGGTCCGCACGCCACCCACGAATCTCCCCGCCGCGGTAACGGTCCGACTCGGCGACCTCACCGACCTCTCCGACGAACGACTCGACACGATCGTCGCCGGCCACACGGGCATCGTCATCGCATCGGCCGCCGCCGTCGCCGCACCGCGCGGCGCCGACATCGCCGCGTTCTTCCACGACACCAACGTCGCCCCCGTCGCGAGATTGCTCACCGCCGGATGCCGGGCACAATGCGACCGCGCTGTCATCCTCGGCAGTTTCTACGCCACCCTCCAGCGCGAACAGCCGGCACTCCGCCTGGCCGAACTCAACCCGTACATCGCCAGCAGAATCGAACAAGCCGAGCACGCACGCGCCGCGGTCAACACGGAAACGTCCGTGGCCGTTCTGGAACTCCCCTACGTCGCGGGCACAACCCCCGGCCGGCAATCACCTCTCGCGCCCATGCTGCACAGCCTGTCCATCGGTGACGCAGGCATCTTCGCCTACTCCGGCGCCACCGCCGTGGTCACCGTCACCCAAGTCGCGCGAGCCGCCGTCGCGGCACTGGACCGTCGCGCCAATGGCGACTATCCGATCGTCACCGCGAACCTCGCTTGGGCCGATCTCTTCACCCGCCTCGCAACCGCGAGCGGCCGCCCTCCCCAACGCGTCTGGAAGCTTCACTCACGCGTCATCGAACTCCTGATCCGCTTCGAAGGCATCCGCCGGCGCCGCCAAGGCTTCACCATCGGCTTCCATCCGGCACAGTGGAGCAAACTGCACGCCACCGCCATGATCCTCGACCCGGAAATCGCGCGAACCGAACTGGGCGTCGAGCCCGACGACCTCCACAACGCGCTCCAAGACTCCGCTCCGGACACTTCACCACGAGGTTGACCGCGGGACATCAGCTCAGCCGACGTCAGGACGGCCGGGCGCGTCACCCCTGCCGGCAAGCCTCGGCTGTACCGCGGAGGGCGGATCAACGGGAAGTGCCGCCGCAACCAGGCGGTCGAATGACCGGTGACCATGGCCTCCGGACAGCGTCAACCCGTCGCCAGTGCCCGCCGCGACACACTGCCGGCGTGCACCGGGGCGATGAACACGCTGCGAGGCGGCGCCGGTCTCTCGTCATCCGGCAGGTCAAGGGCTTCCAAGCCGTCCTGCCACCGCACCCAGTCCTGGACGCACAAGCCCAGCCAGAACTCCACATCGTCGCAGTCGCGGCGGCGGCAACGGTTTCTGCTGCTATCGATCGTCATAGACCCAAGGAACCCTCCTCCCCCCATTCAGCTCCACACAGTACTGCGACGCCCTGGCCACCCGTTTCGCGACATGCCAACGGGTTGCTATCGAACGACGTCGTCCGGCCGAGTTCCCGGACGCGCGTCCAGGGGCACCGTGAGACAGGTGAGATCCGGTTCGACCCGCTCGGCTTGGGCGCCGGCTCGCCGCATCGCGCGGATCATCGCCGTGTTCGCGTCCTGGGCGATCGCGACGAGTGCCACGCTGTCGTCGGCGCGCGCGAGGGTGATCAGCCGGTCGAGCAAAGCCGTGCCGACGCGGCGGCCTTGCCACTGGTCCTCGACGGGGATGCCGACCTCCGCGCAGCGGCCGCTTCTCCGCAGCGTCGCCACCCCGGTGACCAGACCCGCCCGGGTTTCGGCGAGGAGGGTCCGAGTCCCCTTGTGCCCGAGCAGGCGCTCGATGCCGGTGGCCGGTCACGGCCGTACCGCCGGACGCGACTCTCTTCGCTACACCGAGCGTGCATCTCGTCGATCGCCGCCCCGTCGCCGGGAGTGGCGGGACGGATCACCACGTCCGCGCCGACCGGCGGCTCCGGTGGCCCCGCGAGGCGGCGGTTGAGGGCGAGGACGGCCTCGTCAGGTGTGTCGCGAAAGCCACTTCCGCGGTGCCGAAGGTGGCTTTCACGACACGCCCCTACATCACGCCACGGTCTGCGTTCGGCTCGTTTGCTCGGCGATCCAGTCCCGGTACACCGTCACATCGGTCCAGATGCCCAGACCGCTGGCGCATTTCGGATCCGCGTCACCATCGCGGCTGGTGGCGCCGACCAGTTCCCACTCACCGGGCCTGCCCTTGATCTGCGGACCGCCGGAGTCGCCGTAGCAGCCCATCGCGTCCGGAGTGTCGGAACCGGTGCAGATCTCCTTGCCCGCGGCGATGGTGCGACAGTCCTCCGCCGGCCTGACCTCGGTGTCCAGTTCCTGGAGGATCTCCGGCGCGCCGCAGTTCTGGTCGGCGCAGTGCTCACCCCAGCCGAGGATCCGGGTCGCCGTTCCCGCGTCGCCCACGGCCTCGGCGATCTTGATCGGCCGCTCGGTCACCGGTTTGTCCAGCCGCACCAACGCGATGTCCTGGCCCAGCGGCTCCTTCCCGGTGAAGTCCGGATGCACGATGATCCGGCTGACCCCGGTCTCGGTGCCCCCGCCGGCGTGCTGCCGCGCCCCGATCCTGGTCCTGATCTGCCCCGGCTGCGCTCCCTGCACGCAGTGCGCCGCGGTCACCACCCAGTCCTCACTGATCAGCGAGCCGCCGCAGAAGTGCCTCCCGCCCTGCTGCAACGACACCATGAACGAGTAATCCTCGGTGGCGTCGTGCCCGCCGATGACGTAGGGCGTCGGCCCGTCAGCCGCCGCGGCGATCCCCGGTACCAGCACCGCTCCCGCCGTGGCCAACCCGATCATCAGTACGCCTGTTTTGCGAAGCATTATCGTGAACTCCCCGAAGACGACGAATTGCTGACAGTCGTCACGCTATGGGGTGATGATCACGACTGGATCGGCTCATCGGCCGGGGTGCACATCGGCCGAATGGCCGACCCAGCGTGACGCCGCATCCGAGCAGCGACCCGATGAGTGGACGCCTGTCGGCGAACTCGCCGATCGCCGCAGCGAGGCCGACCTCCGTCTTTTCCACGCGCGTCAGATGGACCACCGTCGGGCGGCCGGGATCTACCGGCGGACAGTGAGTCACCACTCCGGACTCGGCCCGGCGAGAGGACGCCGAACGGATCGTGCCCCACCTTGGCACCGCGGTGCCATCACACCCGGACAGTGGGCACCGGCCTTCGCCACCGGGCGGCAGGTCAGCGGTGGAAACCCCTTCACGACGGACCACGACTCCCTCATCCTGGGGACGCTGTTCCTTGCCCCCATGGCCTTCGGTCAAAGCGACGGCTGCCTCGACGTCCACACAGGACTTGGCGAGTTCAGGAGCCACACCTGGCCTGATCGTCCTCGACGCTTCGCGTTCCACCGCCGTTGTCGGTCGATTTCACGGCGCCTCGCAATTCAGCCACGGTTCTCGATCCAGAACATCGCCAGGCTGATCACGGCGCCGCCGGCCGCCGTCGCCGCTCCGCGGACGAAACACCGCCGCACCAGTTCGCCGAATGGCAAGTCTTTTCGACCGGATCGCCGCGCCCGCCGTCGCGACCGTCGCTCTTCTGTCATTTCGCCGACGATTCGACGCTTCATTTGCTGACTCCTCGAACATTGCCGCGTTCCTCCAGGGGAATACGATGCGATGACGGCCGGGTGCGCCATGCGCTTCGCGCTGCAGAAGTTCAAGTCGGTGCGGAGCTCGACTGCCGATTTCGTCGACCGGCTGTTGGCTCATCATCGCCGCGGAGTCACCGTACGGACGGACTCCGATGCCGATTCTCGGGGGCAAGACGAAACGGCGGAAAGGATTTCGCAGGCTGTCCTTCCAGTGATGATTCCAGGTGTGTGCAACTTGGCTGTCGAAGCCATGCTGAAGTTCGAAGAGCTCGCCGAGGACGACGGCGTGGAGTACGCCGTCTTCACCCTGTACCTCTTCTTCCTCGTCGCCTTGTCCTTCAGCTACGTGGCGGATCTGTACAGGATCACCTTGGCCGCGGGCGAATCGACCCGGGAGCTGACGGCCGAAGAAGCACATACTTTGTTTCGAGTCCGCAGTCGCCGGTGCGGGCGTCGCGAAGATCGCCGTGGAGATCGCTGAGGCCTTGCTCATCGACGAACTCGTCCAGCACCTCAGTGAACGAGGATGACGAACAGCCCCGACCTGGCTCCGACGACACCGAAGAGCACCTCGGCGCCCGGCTCACCCGTTCAGCAAAGATCGGGGACGACGAACGTGCTGTCTTCGACCTTGACGTGCCCGGCTTCGACGAGGTCGGCGGCACGGGCGAGAAACGCGTTGAGCGACGGCGCTTTCGGCTCGTCGAGCTCAGGGACGTTGGGACGGAACACGACCTGACCGCGGGTGCCACGTTCGCCGGGATCCAGGTCCAGGAAGTGGCAATCGCCCTGGAACGCGAGGAACGGCAGCCAGGATTCCGACCACACCGTCCACCGGTAGCAGGAAGGTTGCCCGACGGGCGTGGCCATGTCGCCGACCACGTCGGTCAGCATCCGGTGCATCTCGACGATCTCGTCGATGGTCAGGAAATGCTGGAAGTTGAGCGGGCCGTTCAACTCGTCGGGGTCGTCCTGGCCCGCCGACACGCTCAGCAGGGCGCACAGTTCGGGCGGCAGGACAAGCCCGGTCTCGGTGGCGAGCCGGTCGAGGTCGCGTTCGGTCGCGCCGGGCAGGAACGGCGCGGCGCCGGGTAGTTCCCGCTCGATCAGACTTCGTAACCGTGCGAACTCGCGGGCGGTCTGGTTCATGACGGCCAGTATTACGCAAGCGCCGGTCTCTGCGGCCGCACGAACACCTGGATGACCTTGTTCGGGTCCGCCCAGTAGTCTCCAGCGGACAGTGCGACAGAGGGAGTTATCGTGGCCAGCCATTTCGAGGCGATCGGGATCGGCGTCACCAGTCAGGACGAGTTCGGGGAACTGGTGGTCTCCTCGATCAGCGCGGGCGCGGCCCGGCAGATCGACAAGAAGACCAGCGAACATGTCTGGACCGACCCTTCCGGCGCCCGGCTGGTCGCGCAGGTTCGCAAGGGCGAGATCGACTTCCTTCTGCCCTGCCTGGCCGGCACGACGACGGCGGTACCGGTGCGCGACGTTCGCCTCGTCGACGCCGAGACCGCGATGCTCGACCTCCTCGACGGCGTCGCCGGGGAGATGATCTGCCCCATCGCGGTCGAGCTGGAAGACCGGGCGGTCCTCGCCAACGCCGGCGGGCGGCTCGAGTCCGGCTCCCTGGTGCTGGCGGCTCTCGCCGAAGACGTCACCGTGCACGCCGACGCCGATGCCTACGCGGCCTCCCAGGACGACGACGGACTGAAATTCGCAGCCGACCACTTCATCCCGTCCGGCACCTTCGCGCCCGAGGAGCCCTCGCCCGACTGGACGCCGTCCGCCCACGCGCTGTTCGCCGGCGAGGTCGTCGAGGCCGAAACTCCCGTGAATACGGTCACCGGCAAGGCATTCCATCGGATCCGGGTCCGCACCATCGCCGCGATCGAGCTCGACGTCGCCATCGCGGCCACCGAACTGGAGCAGCCGCCCGCGCGCGGCAACATCGTGACGGGAACCTTCTTCCTGACCGGAAGGTTGGGACTACAGCCTGCCGACACCGAGGAAAAACGGCGCCGCTGGTTCCGGCGGTAGCCCTCGAGGGCGGGCGCTAGGCCGACCGTTCGCGGCGATAGTGACGAGCGGCCTTCGCCCGGTTGCCACAGGTTTCCATGGAGCACCATCGCCTGGTGCCGTTGCGGGTCGTGTCGTCGAAGTACAGCGTGCACACCGGATACGCCGAGCATCGCTTGATCCGTTCCGGGCGCGTGCGAAGCAGGGTCAAGTAGCCGTATGCCGCGAGCCATGCCGGTCGCCAGGCCGCTTCCTCGACCTCGACCACTTCTTCGGGGCCGCCTTGCCGCAGCTCCGGCCGCAAACGTCCGCGCGCCAGGACCTCGTTCAGCGCGCGTTCGGCGGAAACGCCGGGGCTTTCGAGCACCTCGCGCAGGACGGAACGCGTGTGACGCAACGGTTCCTCCGCTCCCGGCACATCCGGGAGGCCTCGCTCGGCCAGCCAGGCGCCCACCCCGCCGGGTTCGTCGAAGACGTCCCGCTGCTCACCACGGTCGGGCCACGTGGTGTTCAGCAGGTCCAGGGCGATCGGCTCGCCGACCAGGGGGCGTTGCAGCACAGCGTCATCCTACCCTCCGTCAGCCGCTTGACAGGTTAGGTCGCCCCATGTTTACCTCTAACCGTTCAAACGTATTTAGACAGTTAGAGCAAGGAGCACCTGACATGCCCGAAGCAACCCGGTCCGCCGACGAGGTCTTTCACCGCACGACGACCATCGACGGCCGCAGCGTGTTCTACCGGGAAGCCGGCGACCCCACCGCGCCCACCGTGCTGCTGCTGCACGGTTTCCCCACGTCGTCGCACATGTTCCGCACGTTGATCCCCGCGCTGGCCGACCGCTATCACGTCATCGCCCCCGACCACATCGGCTTCGGGTACTCGGACGCCCCGCCCGTCGATCGGTTCGACTATTCGTTCGAGAATCTGACCGCGATCACCATGGGGCTCATCGACGCGCTCGGCCTGGACCGTTTCGCCCTCTACATCCAGGACTACGGGGCACCCATCGGGCTCCGCATCGCGAGCCGTCATCCGGAGCGGGTCAGCGCGCTGCTGGTGCAGTCCGGCAACGCCTACGTCGACGGCTTCACACCGTTCTGGGATGTGCTGTTCGCGCACGCCAAGGACCGCGAAACCCACGAAGAAGCCGTGCGCGAACTCCTGGAGCCCGCGGCGACCCGCTGGCAGTACACCCACGGCGTCCCCGCCGACCGGCTGGACCGGCTCACCCCGGACACCTGGACCCTCGACCAGGCCCTGCTCGACCGCCCCGGCAACAAGGAGGTGCAACTGCAGCTGTTCTGGGACTACCAGTTCAATCTCGACGTCTACCCGGCCTTCCAGCAGTACTTCCGCGACCACCGTCCCCCGACGCTCATCACCTGGGGCGAGCACGACGAGATCTTCGGCGCCGACGGAGCCCGCGCGTTCCTTCGAGACCTGCCCGACGCCGAACTGCACCTTCTCGACGCCGGGCATTTCGCCCTCGAAACGCACGGCCCGGAGATCGCCACCCTGATCCGGGACTTCCTCGACCGCACCTCGCGCTGACCGCCCGGCGCCGCCGTATCCTCGAGGCGAGGCGGAGGTGGGAAGTGACGGACGAACAGCTGCTCATCGAATTCGCGCTGACCCGCATGGACCATCCCGAACTCGACCTCGAGGAAGTGGCGACGCTGACCGTCCGGCGCCTTGGTGAGGACCGGATGCTGGACTTCGCCGGACGCACCCTCGTCAGCCGCGGCGAACTACGCGGAGCCGCGTTCCCGGCCGCGGTCGAACACGTGCTCCGCGTGGTCCTCACCTTGCGCGGCCCGGACGACTGACCGGCAGGTCAGGAGATCTTGCGCCGGTAGGTGATCGTGGCGAAGAAGTACGCGACGACGAGAAGACCGGCACACCAGGCCAGGGCGATCCAGATGCCGTCGCCGACCGGTTGCCGGCCGAACAGGGCACGGATGGCGTTGACGATCGACGTCACCGGCTGATGCTCCGCGAAGGCGCGCACGGGGCCCGGCATGGTGGCGGTGGGCACGAACGCCGAGCTGAGGAAGGGCAGGAAGATGAGCGGGTAGGAGAACGCGCTCGCCCCGTCGACGGATTTCGCGGACAGGCCGGGGATGACGGCCAGCCACGTCAGCGCCAGGGTGAACAGCAGCAGGATGCCGGCGACCGCGAACCAGGTCAGCACACCCGCCCCCGAACGGAAGCCCATGAGCAGGGCGACGCCCACGACGATGACCAGCGAGAGCAGATTGGCGGCCAGCGAGGTCAGTACGTGCGCCCACAACACGCCCGAGCGCGCGATGGGCAGCGATGGGAATCGCTCGAAGATCCCGCTCTTCATATCGGTGAAGAGCCGGAGCGCGGTGTAGGCGACACCCGACGCGACCGTGATCAGCAGGATGCCGGGCAGCATTTAGTTCACATACGAATCCGTCCCCGTTTCGATCGCGCCGCCGAAGACGTAGACGAACATCAGCATCATGGCGACCGGCATCATCGCGGTCGTGATGATGGTGTCCATGCTGCGCGTGACATGTTTCATCGAGCGTCCCAACAGGACGGTCGTGTCACCGAAGAAATGTTCGCTCATCGTCTTCTCCCCTACTTGCCCGCGCCGACGATGGCCAGGAAGACGTCCTCGAGAGACGGCTGTTTCTCGAGGTATTCGACCTCGGCGGGCGGGAGCAGCCGCTTCAGTTCGGCGAGCGTGCCGTTCACGATAATCCGTCCTTTGTGGAGGATCGCGATCCGGTCGGCGAGCTGTTCGGCCTCGTCCAGGAAGATCACCGGCGGATTCCCGATGAGGCTCATGGCGATGTCCAGCCGACGGCGCATCCCGCCCGAATACGTCGACACCTTCCGCGTGCCCGCGTCGGTCAGCGAAAACCGGGCCAGCAGATCGTCCGCGATCTTGCCTGATGCTTTCCCGCACGTTCGCCGGTCGCGTGGCGACATCCCAGCCATCGACACTCGCCTTCCCCGCGTCCGCCTTGAGCAACGTGGACAGGATTCTCACGACGGTGGTCTTGCCGGCCCCGTTGGAGCCGAGAAGGGCGAAGATGCTACCCCTCGCCACCTCGAAATCCACGCCCCGTAAGACATGCAGGGCCCACACCGAACCGCCCCGAGAGCGGTACTAGGCCTTACTTCCCGGCCATGCCGGATCGCCCGTCGAGGGACTCCTGATAGACGTCCGCGTAAGTGGGTGTGTCCTTGATCAGCTCGTCACAGAAGGCGGCGACGTCTTCACCGATGAGCTCCAGCACTCCCTTTCCGGACGCGGCTCCTTCCTCGAAGAAGTCCACGATCCCGGGCAGCAGGGGCCCGTCGGCCAGGTCGACCGGTCCCACCTTGAAAAGGTACTTCTGCATCTCCTTGTAGACGATCCGATAGTCCGGCGGGAGCGCCTTGACCCGCGCCACGTGCGCACGCCACTGCTTCTTGCCCTCGATGATGTCCTGGATGCCCACGTCAGCCTCCCAGCTGCTTCAGTTTCCTGGCGACGTTCCTGTTCAGCTGCTGACGCCAGCGGTCGCGATAGCCACGGCCACGCTCCCCGCCTGCCAGCGCCGCGCAGAAGCCCTCGATGTCGTCACCCAGCACCTCGCGCGCACTCTGCCCGTCCGCCGCCGTTTCCTCGAGCAACCCCAACGCGCCGTCGAGGATCGGCATCAGATTCCGGCCGGTGAAGTCCGAATAGGATGAAAGATGCCCGGCGATCTGTTCCCACGCCGCCCGATGGTCGGCGGGCAAGGCCCCGACCCGGACCTCGAAGGCCTTCCATTCCCTGGTGAGATCGCCGCCCGTGATGGTGTCCCAGAACTTCATTTCCCGCCCTCCTTGAGCTTGTCGATCCGCGACGTGACGTACTCCCACTTCGCCCAGAACCTCGCGAGCTCCTCGCGCCCCGCGTCGTTGAGCGCGTAGAACTTACGCGGCGGCCCCTGCTCGGACGGCCGTTTCGTCACCTGGACCAGTCCGTTCTTCTCCAGCCGCAACAGGATCGCGTACACCGTCCCCTCGACCACTTCCGCGAAACCGAGCTCGTTCAACCGGCGCGTGATGGCATACCCGTAGGTCTCCTCACCACCGACGATCTCCAGCACGCAACCCTCGAGCGTGCCCTTCAGCATCTCGGTCAGACCGTCCATCGCGCCCCTCTTCGACTCCCAGTAGTCAGTGTCACTGACTACCACTACAAAGTATCACAGAGTACTGGGGTCGCGGCGGAAGGCGGCCCGATAGTCACCGGGCCGCCTTCCCGTGTGCTTCGCGAAAAGCGCCGCGAACGTCCCCGGATCCCGATACCCGACGGCGGCGCAGATTCCGGCGACCGTCCGATCCGTCGTTTCGAGGAGATGCCGGGCGCGCCGGACACGTGAGGAATGCAGGTATTCGAGCGGCGTCTGTCCGGCCTCCTCCGCGAAGCGCCGCAGCAACGTCCGGGTGCTGACGTTGAAACGTCCGGCCAAGGCGGCGAGGTCGTAACGAACGGTCAGGTTCTGGTCCAGCCATCGCATGACCCGACGGGAAAACGCGTTGCCGGGCTGCGGCAGGAGGCGCGTGTCGACGTACGGCGTCTGCGACGACCGCGCGTCGTCCACCAGTGCCACCCGTGCCGTCGTCCGTGCCACTTCGGCGCCGCTGTGCTCACGGATCAGTTCGAGCGCGAAGTCGTACATGGCGCTGAACGCCGCCGTCGTCGTGACTCCCCTGTCGGTCACGACGAGACGCTCGGGCCGGACTTCGGTTTCGGGGCACCGCTGAGCCAGTTCGTCCGCGAAGAGCCATGAGGTGGTGGCGCGGCGATGGTCGAGCAGGCCGGCCGCGGCCAGCAGGAACGCGCCGACGCAGAGCGAGACGACGACGTCGCCCGCGGCGGCGTGCGACCGGATCGCTTCGATCTCCGGTGCGAGGTTCGCGATCTTCGCGTCGATGTCCTGTCCCGGCGTGAGCTCGAATCCCGGGACGACGAGGACGTCGACTTCACGCAGCGGCGAGACGGTCACCACGACACCGCCCGACGCCGAGACCCTGCGACGAGGGGAAACGACGAAAACCTCATATCCGGCGTGGTCCGGACCCGCGACGTGCGTGGCCATCGTCAGGAGATCGGGAACACCGAACACCTCGGACGCGAAGCAGCCAGGGTAGGCGAGGACTCCCACTCGCAGCATGTGGCGAGATTACCCCGATATCCGGCGATCTGGCCTATCCCTCCGAAGGCCGCGCCGGTCGAAGCTTTCGCCATGCGTGGACACCTGGACGATGCCATCACCGACTTCTCACACCGGCTCGTGGAGGTGGACGGCGTGACGAAGACGGTTCACGTCGCGGGATCCGGGCCCGGAGTGGTACTGATGCCGGAAATGCCCGGCATCAGTCCTGACGTCCTTCGGTTCGCGCGGTGGGCGCGAGACGCCGGCTTCACCGTCTACGTTCCCTCGCTCTTCGGGCGCGACGGCGCCTATCCCACCGCGGAGGCAGGCGAGGAGGTGGTCCGCCGCGCTTGTGTCAGCGCCGAATTCCGCGCGTTCGCCGGAGGCGGCACCAGCCCCGTCACGCGGTGGCTGCGGGGGCTCGCGCGGATCGCCCACGCCGAATGCGGCGGTCCCGGGGTCGGCGCGATCGGCCTGTGCTTCACCGGCAACTTCGCCCTCACCATGGCGCTCGAACCCGCCGTCATCGCCCCCGTGGTCAACCACCCTTCGCTACCCCTGGACGACCCGGGAGCGCTCGAACTCGCCGAAGAGGACGCGATCGAGGTCCGGGACCGGATCGCGCGCGACGGCCTGAAGGTGCTCGCCTATCGCTTCGACGGCGACCGCTGGTGCACCGGACAGCGGTTCGCCGCCTACCGGGCACTCCTCGGTGACGCTTTCGACGGACGGGTGCTGCCGGACAGCGCCGCGAACACCGACCCTCCCCCGTTTTTCCGTGACCTGGTGGGCACGCCGCACAGCGTCGTCACCGCCCACCTCGTCGACTCCGCCGGGAATCCCACACTGCGCGCGAGGGACGAGATCCTCGCCTTCCTCGCCGACCGGCTGACGACCCGGTAGAACGGTGAGGCGACGAGATCGGCCGAGAGGAGAGCCATGTCCGAGCCGCGCCGAGCCCACGTCTCCGACCACAGCGCGATCGTCGACCGGGTCCAGCGGTGGTGGGGCGACTCGCGCACCCCCGCCCAGGCCCGCGAACTTTCCCTGCTGCTCCCCAAGCTGTTCCTGCAGTTCTTCTCCGGCACGAGCCTGGTCTTGGAGGACGAAACCGGAATCAGGGCGTTCCTCGTCGGCTTCCACTCCCCCGACGACGACGCCGGGGCGTACATCCATTTCGTGGGCGTGGACCCCGAACTTCGCGGGCAGGGGACGGCCCGCCGCCTGTACACGACATTCTTCCAGCGCGCCGCCGAGGCGGGCCGCACGGAAGTCCGTGCGATCACCTCGCCGGGGAACACCGGATCCATCGCCTTTCATCGCGCCATGGGGTTCACCCTCGAACCAGGGGATCGAGAGGTCGGCGGTCTCCCCGTGCACAGCGACTACGACGGTCCTGGCCAGGACAGGGTTTGCTTCTTCAGAAGAATCGCCTAGAACAGACTTACAGGACAGCGTCTAGCCGTAGATGGAGGCCGCCCATTCCGGATGGTCGATGAACGGGTTGCGGTTGTGCTGGAACTGGTCGTAGATGACCTGGTTACGGCGCTGCTCGGTGGCGTCGGGCGGGTCCTGGGTGTGCCAGCTCAGCAGGACCGAGATCCGGCCGATGTGGGGTTTGGACCCGTTGTCGACGGCGTCGTTGGGTTCGAGGTCGGGGAAACCGTCGGTGCCGTCGTACCGGACGCCCATGTACAGGATCATGCGGGCCACGTCGCCCTTGACCGCGTCGCGCGGCTCGAACGAGTCGTCATCGGTCAGGCTCCCTGGCGCTTCCTCGACCGGAGAACCACCGGCGTCGAAGTCCTTGCTCCCGCGCGTGCTGTTGACCGACGCGTCTTCCGCGCGCAGGTGGTGCAAGTCGGTACCGGGCCCGACCGCCGTGCCGAAGTCACCGTGCGACTTGGCCCAGACGTGTTCCCGGTTCCAGTCGTCGACTCCCCCGCCGTTGGCCGTCTTCGCCTGCGAGCGGCCGCTGTAGAGCAGTACGACGTTCGCCTTGTCGGCCGGATCCTCGTCGGCGGCCCTGATCCCGTCCCACACCTGTTCGTACGTCAGCTTGGTGTTGGTACTGATGATCTTGTGCAACGCCGCCTTGAGCTCGGGGCCGGTCTTGCCGAGTGCGTCCTGGTAGTAGTCGTCACCGGACGGACCCGCGAGGGTCGGCGACGCGAAGGCGATCCCCGCCGCGACACCGAGCGCGAGTACGACAGAGATTCGGCGGGCTGGCCGCATGGACAGTTCCTCTCCCCAGAGGCGCCGGCCCGGATCGTCGTCTGCTCCGCCACAACCCCGGCAACGCACTAGTCGTACAGTTGGAAAAATACTGTCACGAGTGTCAAGGGGCGGCACCAGGTGACATCCGCGGTCGGCCACGCGACAATCGTCGTCCTGACCCACTGGAGGGCCCTGTGGCTGAGCTGAGCGAGCAGATCCGCGACTGGGTCGCGGCACCGAGGTTCTGGCACCTGGCCACGGTGAACCTGGACGGTTCCCCCCAGGTTTCCGCCATGTGGATCGACCTCGAAGGCGACCACATCGTGTTCAACACCGCCGTCGGCCGGGTAAAGGAGGAGAACCTGCGCCGCGAGCCTCGGGTGTCGTTGTCCTGCCTGGACAACGAGAATCCCTACGACCGGGTCGTGATCCACGGCCGGGTCGTCGAGTTCGTCGAAGGCGACGAGGCGGATCGGTGCATGGACCGGCTGGCGAAGAAGTACGTCGGAACCGACCGTTTCGAATGGCGGATCCCGGAAGAACGGCGGGTCAAGGTCCTCGTCGAGCCGACCCGCGCTCGCCATGTCGTCGGCGTCGAACCTTTCCGGCGCGGACATCAGCCGTAGGACACCCGGTCACGACGCAGTTCTGTCCATTTCGGACACACAGTCGCCGGAACTCCGCGAACGAAACGGTGCTCTCGCGAGTGACGTCGTTCTCGATCGTCACGGTAGCCTTGGTCGCGTCGAGCAGGACGTTGAGGTCATGGTCGACCTCGGGCCGGAAAGATATCGCTTCGAGACCCGAACGGCGCAACCGAGGGAATGGCCCACTACGTCCACGTCACATGAGATGGATCGCGGTGTGCCTTCTACTGGTCGTGGCGGGATGCGGTGTGGGCACGGGCAAAGGACAGGTGGAGCTCGAGACCTTCACGGCACTCGGCTCAGCCCGCGGGCTGGCGGGCTTGGAACCCGCGGAGCTGGGAACGGCCGACGCACAGGATCTCCAGCGAACCCTGGAGCGCGCCAAGATCTCGAACCTGGACGAAGTCCGTGCCGCCTTGTCGTTCGCGCCGCCGGCCGACCGGCGCGGCTTCGCCTTCGTCGTGCCCGGTTGCGCCGAGGACGGCGCGGAACTGACCGTCGAAGGCGATACGTTGAACGTCAACCTCACCGGCGGGGAAAACGTCAACTGCGCTACGGCGAACTACTTCCTCACCGTTTTTTCCGTCGAACGTGACTCGATCCCGGCGACACCGAAGTTGTCGACGATGCGCCGTTAGCCCGTGTCCTCTGAGTCTGTTCGAGGATGATGACGCGATGGCGAGTTCGGCCTGAAAGCAGGCGGCGCTTCTGGCGTAGGCCTCGGCATCGAAGCCGGGCGGTCCGGTCATCGCGTTGCCGCAAGAACTTTGGCGCGCCGGCAAGCTGGAGCTTGCCCATGGCGTGCAACAGTCCTTGCGGGTGATTCGGATGGCTACCGCCGGATTGGGGCAATTCCTGGCGGAGATCGAGTCTCGTGGTGCGAAAGACTTGTACGGCTATGGCCGCACGGCCAACTGGTTCGCCGATATGGCGGGGTTGTCGGTCGGTGAAGCGCGTGCGGTGGTGAACCGGGCCGTCGCGCTGAACCCCACCCGCGCGTTGGACGGCACCGAGGTTCCGCCTGTGGCTCCCGCGACCGCCGTAATGGCGGCAGAGGGGTTGGTCGGAATGAGCGGATCGAGCAGATCCTGGAGATCTTGAAGAAACTCCCCGCCGACACCTCTGCTGAGGACCGTGCCAGTGCGGAGAAAGTCCTGGCCGACCTCGCCCGGGATGCCGGTCCCGTCAGCTCGCCGAGGCCGAAGCGAACCTGCTGGGCTGGCTGGACCCCGACGGCAACGAACCGAAGGATCCCGAGCCCAAGGAGCCGCGCCGGGAAATCACCCTGGAGCGCCGCAAGGACGGGTTCTGGAAGCTGACCGGGCTGCTCGATGACGAGACCGGTGCCCGCACCGCGGCCGCGTTGGAGGCGTATGCCCAGCCGCGGCCGGTGGACGAGTTCGGGCAAGCCGATCTGCGAATGAAATGCGAACGCCTGGGCCGACATCCTCGACCTCGCCATCGCCCGCCCCGACCAACCCGGCACCAGCGGCTACCGCACGTTGCTGCACGTCACCATCGGACTCGACGAACTGAAATCCGGCCTCGGCACCGCGTGCCTGGACTTCGTCGGCACGATGACCGCCAGAGAAGCCCCGCTCGCCGCCTGCGACTGCCTGATGCTGCCGATCGTGATGAGCGCCGCGGGCGAACCCTTGGATGTGGGGCGACTCAGACGCTTCGTCGCCCCAGGCCAGCGGCGTGCGTTGAACATCCGCGATGGGGGCTGTGCGTTCCCCGGCGTTCTGACATCGGAAGCCGAAGAACTGCCACGCACACCACATTCATCACTGGGCAGACGGAGGACCCACCGATCTCCGGAATCTGGTGCTGCTGTGCGGTTTCCATCACCGGCTGATTCATCACGGTGACTGGGAAGTCCGCATGGCCGCCGACGACCCACCGGAGTTCATCCCACCCCAATACCGCGATCCGTTCCGAAACCTCGGCGCAATACTTCCACCACGTCTGACCACCGAGGAGGCCGCCAGTCGCACCGGCGACGGGCCTCTCGCCCCATCACCGTCATCCTGGAACCTCAATCCGCGTCCTGATACGCCACGGTGGAATCAGGCAGGACAAGGGCGGTGTGCTCGGGTCGCCCGCCGTCCGGCGGCAAGGTGCTGAGACCACGGAGCCTGCTGTCCCGTCGCGCGAGGGCTTCGGCGGTGACCGGGAAGAGTGCCGCGTCGCCGACGCCTACCTGCGCCTGGTTCAGTTCGACGAATTCCCGCGTTTCCCTTTCGTAGGCGTCGAAAGCCCCGGTGGTGGCGAGCGACCTCGCCAGCATGTAGGCACCGACGAGCGCGAGGCTGGTGCCTTGTCCTGTCAGGAAAGACGGCGCGTAGGCGGCATCGCCGACCAACCCGACGCGGCCGCTGGACCAGCGTGGCAGGTGGATCTGGCTGACGGTGTCGAAGAACAGATCGTCCGCGTCGCGCATGGCGCCGAGCATGGCCGGGATTTCCCAGCCGTCGCGGGCGAAGGTCGTCGCGATGAGGTCTCGCCACGCTTGGGGATCGCGGAGGATCTCGTACGGCGGTTCGGGACGGGCGGCGACCAGGAAACCGTGGAGCTGGTCGCTTCCCTTGACCGCGTACAGCGCCGCCCCTCGGCCGGGCGCGTTCCAGAGCACACCTTCCCGCGACAGGCCGAATTCGTTGGGCATGGTGAAGCCGGCGAAGCAATATCCCAAATAGCGGTGATAGTGCTGCTCGGGACCGAAAACGAGTTCCCTGGTGCGAGAGTGCAGTCCGTCGGCTCCCACCACCAGGTCGAAACCGCGCCGCGCTCCACTGCGGAAGGTGACATCGACACCGTCCTCGTGCTCGCTGAGCGTCTCGATCGAGTCGCCGAAGACGTACTCCACGTCGTCGCGCGTGGCTCCGTACAGGATTTCCGCCAGATCGCCGCGTCGCACCTCGACGTCGCGCCCTTCGACCCCGCCGGTCACCGTCTCCGGATGTACCGACGCCACCTCGCCGCCGTCGGCGCCGACGAAGGTCAGCAAACGAGTCTCGATATGCGCTTCTTGAAGCTGTGGCAGGATTCCCATGCGGCTGGCCACCTCCAAGGCGGTGCCGCGGACGTCGATCGGATATCCGCCGCCGCGCAGTCCGCCCGCCTTTTCCACCACCGTCACGGAAAATCCGTGACGTCGCAGCCAGAACGCGACGGCGGGGCCTGCGATGCTCGCTCCAGAGACCAGAACAGTGCCTTTCACGGTGTTCATTTCCATTCTCCGTTTCCGTCAGAGAGACGCCAGTGACGGGGTTTTGGTGCTGGAGCGCGACTTTCGCACCAGCATGACGACGAGGACGGCGGCGATCGCGAAGGCGACGGACGCGATGGTGACGTAGGTGAAGACACCCGTTCCCGAATTCACCGTCTCGCCGCCGACGGACACGGCGGTCGACTTGAGCACCGCGGCGCCCACGAAGTCCAGCACCACCGATCCGATCGCGACGACGACCATGACCAGGCTGGAGACGATGCCCTGCCGTTCGGCCGGCGCGAGGCCGCCCGCCAGGTTGAAGCCGGAGGTCCCCAGCGCGCCGACCGTGAAACCCAGCAGGAAAGCGAAGAACACCGCGACGGGGAACTGCGAAACACCGACGAACATCCCGAGGGTGGCCACGGTTCCGAGCGCGATTCCGCCGGCCAGGGTCATCGCCGGCCCGACTCGGGTGGCGAGCATCCCGGCCACCGGGCCGCCGATCATGACGCCGATACCGGGTGCCGCGAGAAGCAGCGCCAGCGTTCCCTGACCTGCCAGGCCGTACCCGAGCCCTTGGTCCGCTGAGACATCGCTGACCAGCGGGATGAGCTGGAGCATGCTCTGGTACGAACCGGTGCCGAGGACGAGCACCAGCAACGTGAGCGCCAAAGGCGCACCGATAAGCCGGACGTCGATCAGCGAATCGGGCTTCCGGCTCGAGACGAGGAACCACCTGGACAAGGCCGCGGCACCGCCGGTGAGCAGGACCACCGGGCCGAGTCCGAGCCAGCCGAACTCCGAGCCGAGGCTGACGTAGCCGAGCACTCCGGCAAGGCCGCCGCCGAGGAGCAGCGCCCCTCCGGCGTCGATCCTGCCCGGGGTCTTGAGCACGGATTCGGGAAGGACGGCGCGGACGCAGATCGCCATCGCGATCGCGACGACGGCCGACACGAGGAACAAGATCTGAAAACCGAACTCCGCGGCCAGTTTCTCGGTGAGGAAACGGGAACCGATGTTGAGCACCGCGGACCCGGAGGTCACGATGCCCACCACGATCATGGCGATCCGCGGTGCGCAGATCTCACGGACGATCGCGACCGAAAGGAACAAGGCGGCCACGGCCGCCCCTTGCAACAGGCGCCCGGGCACGAAGACCCAGAGACTCGGTGCGACCGCGCAGACGAGCGCGCCCGCGCAGCTGAGCAGCAAGGTCAGCACGAGCACCTTGCGTTTGCCGTGCACGTCGGCGCTCTTGCCGAGCAACGGCGCCCACATCACGCCCGCCAGCATGGCGCTGGCGTTGAGCCAGGCCGTCTGATCGGTGCCGAAGTGGTCGAGCATCTCCGGAAGGACGAGCAGCGGTGCGGTGATGGCCGTGTCGACCATGAAGTTGACGAGCACCAGCACCGCCACGAGGCCGACGAGCCGTCCGTTCCATCTTGTGTGTGGTCCTGCGCCGATCCTGCTCTCCTGCATGAAGGACTCCTTGTGCGGGATTCAGGGAAAGGCGGATCCCCCGCCTCAAAAACTACACTACACGGTGCAGTTTTCTGTGGCTGAGAATACGATGAGAACATGGCGACCCCGAGAGCTACCGCACGGACACCGGGCCGTCGGCTGCAGGCCGAGACCAAACGAACGGCGATCCTTGACGCCGCCGAAGCGTTGTTCGTGTCGGACGGCTACGAACTCACCAGCGTCGACGCGATCTCGGCACGGGCCGGAGTGTCCAAACGCACCGTCTACGACCACTTCGGTGACAAGCAGACCCTCTTCCGCGGCGTGCTCGGCCGCGCCAACGAAGCCGTGGTCGCGACCGTGCGCAAGGCGATCGACGAAGAACTCTCCGACGACCGCGACGTCCGCGACGCCTTGCTCGGTTTCGCGCGGCGGGTGACGACGGGGATGTTCCCGACTTCGGACTACGCGACGTTCCGGCGGCTGAGTTCCCAGGCCCCGGTGGCGCCACGACTGCCTGAAGCGGCACGGGACGAACCCGAACGGATGATGGAGGAACGGTTCGCGAAGTTCGCGGTGGACGGCAAGCTCCGGCTGACCGACCCGCGGCGCGCCATGCAGCACTTCGTCGCCCTGACCATGCGCCTGGTCCTCGACGTGACCGACGAGGACCAGACGGGCGCGGTGGGCGAGCCGGAGGTCCTCGCGATCCTCGCCGACGGGGTGGACGTGTTCCTGCGCGCCTACGGCTGACGTCCTGTCACCCTTGAGAGCTACGCGCAGGTGCACTCCGCATGGTGACGATTCCCGGCCGCGTGATCCGTAGCGTGCCGGGTGAATCGTTCCCCTGTACCAGGAGTTCACCATGTCCCGTAAGGCATCCGCTCTGATCGCACTGTGCTGCGCCGTCGCAGGCGTGGCACTGTCGGCCTGCGACGAAGCCACGGAAGCGGAACCGGAGGCGCCCGCGAGCAGCAGCGCCGCCACACAGGATCGAGCCGCGTTCACCGGAACGCAGAAGATCAAGGTCGGCGAGCGTGCGGTGAACGTTTCGTGCGCCGGTGAGCCGGCCGATGGGCGGCCGGTCGTCGTCCTGCTGCACGGCGGGGGCGACGACGTCACAAAGCTGGCCGGACTCCAGAACACGCTGGCCGCGCGGCGACCGGGAGATACCAGACCGGGCCGAACAGCCGCCGCCACTGCTCCGAGACCCGCCGAAGGGAGACCACGAAGCGGATCTTATTCCGAACGGGTGAATCGCCCGTATGCCACTCGACCGGATCAGCGTGATGTTACGGACGTAACATCACAATGTGACTGGTGAACCTCGCGATCGCGGCTGGCTGGTGATCAGCGTGTCCACCGCCGCCGCCCCGGACTCGCTGCGTGTCCAGGTCTGGCGCAAACTCCGCTCCCTCGGCGCCCTTTACCTGCAGCAATCGGTGTGCCTGCTCCCCGCGCGAGCGGAGGTGGCGCGGGAGGTACTGCGTCTCGTCGACCGGGTCCGCCGTCAAGGCGGGACGGCGCGCGTGCTGCCGATGGAGTTCACCGACCCAGCCGAGGAACAGGCGGTGATCGCCGAACTGAACGAGGCCCGCGACGCCGAGTACGCCGAAGTCCTCGATCGGCTTCCCGAGCTGCGGCGGGAACTCGCGGACGAACAGGCCCGCGGCAACGCCACCTACGCGGAAGTCGAAGAATCCGAAGCCGACTTGAACCGGTTCCGCGGCTGGCTCGGCAAGATCACCGCCCGCGACTATTTCGCCGCTCCGGGCGGTCAGGCGGCCCGCGACTCCGTCGAGCAGGCCGCGGTCGAACTCGCCGCCTTCGAGGAAGCCGCTCTGCGCGCCGAAGCCCCCGCACCTGGGCCGCGATGATCGGGTCGTTCTGGTGGGATCTGCTGCTCGGCCTCGGCGGCGCGCTGCTCGTGACCTGGCTCGCGCTCGTCGTGACGCTCGTTCTCGCCCGGCCGCGTGGCGGACTGCTCCGCGAGGCGCTGCGGCTGCTGCCCGACGTGCTGCGGCTGATCCGCCGCCTGGCCGCGGACGGGACGCTGCCGCGTGGCGTCCGGATCAGACTCACGCTGCTGCTGGTCTACCTCGCCCTGCCCCTCGATCTCGTCCCCGATTTCATCCCCGTCCTGGGCTATGCCGACGACGCCATCATCGTCACGGTCGTCCTGCGCGGCGTCGTCCGCCGCGCCGGGCTCGACGCCGTCCGCGCGCACTGGCCCGGCACCGAAGACGGTTTCGACGCGCTCGCCCGCCTGATCGGTTTCCCCGCCGCCACGGGCTGATCGCGGCACGACCCACCCGGCACTTGCGTGCGTTTCCGGCAGACGCGTAACAACTTTCGGCCTTCTCGCGGCATACCGGAGAGCCGTCTTGTTCCGGCCGGTCCCCGCGCGGAGGAGTTCGTGTGCTGAGTTCCCGTCGTTTCCCGTTCCCCCGAAGATCACGGCGCGCGCTGGCGGTGGGCGTGGTCGGCCCGCTGATCGGCGCGCTCGCGGTCGGTCTCGTCACCGTCGCCCCCGCCGAAGCCGCGGTACCCGCCGGGTTCACCGACGCGGTGGCGATCGGCGGGCTCAGCTCGCCGACCGCCACCGCGTTCGCGCCGGACGGACGGGTGTTCGTCGCCGAAAAGAGCGGTCTGGTCAAGGTCTTCGACTCGCTCGCCGACACGACGGCGACGGTGTTCGCCGACCTCCGTCCGCAGACACAGGACTTCTGGGATCGCGGCCTGCTCGGGCTCGCCGTCGACCCCGCTTTTCCCGCCAGGCCGTACGTCTACGTCTCGTACACCCTCGACGCGGAGCCCGGCGGGACCGCGCCGCGATGGGGTGACACCTGCCCGACCCCGCCCGGCGCCACGGACAAGGGATGCGTCGTGACCGGCCGGGTCTCCCAGCTGACGATGGGTTCGGCCGGCACGGCCGTCAGCGAAAAGCCTCTGGTCACGGGGTGGTGCCAGCAGTTCCCCAGCCACTCGGTCGGTGCGCTCGCCTTCGGGCCGGACGGTGCCCTGTACGCGGGCGGCGGTGACGGCGCCAGCTTCACCTTCACCGACTACGGCCAGGCCGGGAACCCGTGCGCCGATCCGCCCTCGCCTGCCGGGACGAACCTCGCGCCGCCGACCGCCGAGGGCGGCGCGCTGCGTTCGCAGTCGCCACGGCGCCCTGCCGGGCAGCCGGTCCTGCTCAACGGAACGGTGCTGCGCATCGACCCGGACACCGGCGAAGGCGTCCCCGGCAACCCCTTCGCGAACAGCGCCGACGCCAACGCCCGGCGCGTGATCGCCTACGGCGCTCGCAACCAGTTCCGGTTCGGCTTTCGGCCGGGCACCGGCGAGCTCTGGGCGGGTGACGTCGGCTGGGACACCTGGGAGGAGATCAACCGCGTCGCCAACGTCGGTGACGGCGTGGCGGAGAACTTCGGCTGGCCCTGTTTCGAAGGCAACGCCAGGCAGGCAGGCTACGACGGCGCGAACCTCGACCGCTGCGAGTCCCTGTACGCCTTCGGCGGGCACTCCGTGCCCTACTACGCCTACAACCACCGCGCCAAGGTGGTGGCGAGCGACCCCTGCCCCACCGGAGGCTCGTCGATCAGCGGCATCGCGTTCGAATCCGGCAGCAACTACCCCGCCGACTACTCCGGCGCGTTGTTCTTCTCCGACTCGTCCCGTGGGTGCATCTGGGCCATGCAGGCCGTCGACGGCCGGCCGAGCCCAAGCCGTCTCGTACCGTTCGTGACCGGCGTCAACGTCCCGGTGCAGGTGCTCACCGGACCGGGCGGCGACCTGTTCTACGTCGCGCTGGGCAGCGGCGAACTCCGCCGCGTGAGCCATCCGGGCGGCACCAACCGGCCGCCTTCCGCGGCGTCCACGGCGAATCCGACGAGCGGACCGGCTCCGCTGACCGTGCGGTTCGACGGCACGTCCTCCACCGACCCGGACGCCGGGGACACCCTGTCCTACGCCTGGGATCTCGACGCGGACGGCGCGTACGACGACTCGTCGGACTCCGCCCCCACCTGGACCTACACCGCAGCCGCCGCCGTCGATGCCGGATTGCGGGTGACGGACTCCCACGGCGCGAGCGCGACCACGACGGTGCGGGTGACCGTCGGCAACCCGGAGGGCCTCGACCCGGTGCCGGTCATCGACAGCCCGGCAAGCACGCTGACCTGGTCCGTCGGCCAGAGCGTGTCCTTCTCCGGCCGCGCCGTCGACGCCCAGGACGGACAGCTCCCGGCGGCGGCGCTCTCGTGGCGGCTCGCGATCCGGCACTGCGCGACCAACGGCACCTGCCATACGCACAACGTCCAGGACTTCCCCGGCGCCGCGGCAGGCTCGTTCGTCGCACCGGACCACGACTACCCGTCGTACCTGCGGCTGACCCTCATCGTGACCGACTCGACCGGCCGGACCGGCAGCAAGACCGTCGACCTCCAGCCCCAGACGGTGTCGCTGAGCTTCACCTCCAGTCCCAACCAGGCGATGCTCACCGTCGGCGGCACGCAGCAGCGCACACCGTTCTCCCGGACGGTGATCGCCGGCTCCACCAACTCGATCAGCGCGGACAGCCCGCAGAATCTGCCGCCGCTCAACCTGAAGTACGCCTTCACCGGCTGGGCGCACGGCGGTGCGCGGACGCAGAACATCATCGCGCCGGGTACATCCACGACCTATCAGGCGAAGTACCGGCTCTGCTGGCTGTTGCAACCCTGCTGAAGTCCAAGACGGCGGGTTCGCGTGTCACGCGAACCCGCCACAGCATGCTTTTCCTTGTCGCGGAACACCTTTCGCCACAACCGTAAGATCCTCGAAAGGGTCGGAACCCCCACCGGGAACACCTCGTCGGATCGCCGATCCAGATCCGCACGAAGGGTGAATCCGATGACCTGTCCAGGCCTGCCCGACCAGCAGAACACCCAGTCTTCGACCGTCAAGCCCGGTGTGGCCATCGGGATCCTGGTCGCGGTGATCGCGCTGGTCGCCTTCTGCGTCACCGGTTTCGCCGCGCCCGGTTTCCTGCTCCGCAAAGGGCCCGGGATCTCGTTGCCCGCCCCGCTCAGCAGCCCGACGACCAGCTCTTCACCCACGAGCACCACGGAAAGCCCGACCAGCACCAGGGTCAGCCGTCCGAGCCGCCAGCGGATCACCATCACCAGGCGCCCGGCTCCGCCGCCGGAGAAGGGCATTCAGGTGATCGCGGACTTCCTCGCCGAGATCGCCGCGGGGGACAAGCCGGCGGCGATCGCGCTCGCTTGCGAGGCGCAGAAGAGGTTCATGGACGACAAGATCGATTCTCTTCTCCCGCTGGGTTCCCGCGTTCAGATGACGACCACTGGCGGGACGGCCAAGTTCGTCTTGGCCGACGTCGCCGGAGTCGTCAAAGGACGGTCCGCCAGGGGCACCGTGATCGCGGACCGCACGGAGGACGGCGGCTTCTGCATCACGACGTTCAGCATTCGCGACGCGCGCTGAACGTGACCTCAGTCGAGACAGAACTCATTGCCCTCGATGTCCTGCATCACGATGCAGGACTCGTTCTCCCCGTCGGCGAGCATGACCCGCTCGCAGACCGCACCGAGCGCCTCCAAGCGGGTGCGTTCGGCCTGGAGGGCGGCGAGACGCTCTTCCCCCACGAGCCCGGTGCCCGCCCGCACGCAGAGATGCACCCGGTTCTTGACGACCTTGCCTTCGGGGACACGCTGGAAGTACAGCCGCGGGCCCACCCCGGTGGGGTCACTGCAGGCGAAGCTGGCGTCCTGTTTCTCGGGCGGCAGCGTGCGGGTGTGGTCGTCCCAGGTGGCGAACCCCTCCGGCGGCGACGGCACGACGTACCCCAGCACCTCGCACCAGAAACGGGCGAGACGCTCGGGTTTCGCGCAGTCGAAAGTGACCTGGACCTGTTTCACCGACACCATCAGACCACCCTAGTCGCTGTCGAACCGATCAAACCCGCGGCGCGCAGATCGGCCCAGACCTGTGCGGGCACCTCCGCGGCGAAGGACTCCACGTTGCGTCGTACCTCTTCGGCGGACCGCATCCCGACCGCGATGCCGGCGACGGCCGGGTGCTGGAGCGGGAAGGCCATGGCCGCTTGGGGAAGCGTCACGCCGTGCGCCTCGCACACGTCGGCGATCCGGTTCGCCCGCTCCACGACTTCCGATGATGCGGTCTCGTAGTCGAAGTGCGCTCCCGCAACCGGCCTCGGCACGGCGAGCAGCCCGGAGTTGAAGACCGACGCCGCGATCACCGAGACACCGCGTTCCTCGCACGCGGGCAGGAAGGTGTCGAGCGCGCTGTGCTCGAGCAGCGTGTGGCGGCCGGACTGCATGATCACGTCGACATCGGTCTCCTCGACCAAAGTGGTCAGCATGGCCGTGTCGTACATACCGGCGCCGATCGCGCCGACGATCCCTTCCGACCGCAGTTCCGCGAGGGCTGGGTAGCCGTCGCGCATCGCGTCGTCGAAGTACTCCTCGGCGTCGTGCAGGTACAGCACGTCGATCCGGTCCAGGCCCATCCGCTCCAGGGAATCCTCGACGCTGCGCCGGATCCCGTCGCGCGTGAAGTCGCGTACCCGGCGATGCGTCGCGGGGACGTGGAAGCCCGCCGGATCCCTTTGCCCGTCCGCATCCTGGGGTACCAGCAGGCGGCCGACCTTCGTCGACAGGACGAAGGAATCACGCGGCCGCGAGCGCAGGAACTCGCCGATGCGGCGTTCGGAATGCCCGATCCCGTAATGCGGTGACGTGTCGTAGTACCGGATCCCGCCGTCCCAGGCCGCGGCCAGCGCCCCCGCCGCGGTCTCGTCGTCCAGTGGCGCGAACAAGCCGCCGAGCGGCCCGCCGCCGAAACCCAGCCGCGTCACCTCGACATCGGTGCGCCCGAGTCGCCTCGTCTCCATAACCGGCCCCCTTGATCAGGTCGGCGACCACGGTGCCACATCCGGGCGATCCGGTCCCGCGATTTATTCGCCGCCGACGAGCCACTCCGCACACGAGACGACCTCGAAGCCGCGGCTCGGGAACACCTTGTCGACGAAGAAGCCGTGCATCGCCGGATCGCCGTCGGCGCAACCGTCGCGCAGCACGGTCACGTGATAGCCGCGGTCCGCCGCGTCGTAGGCCGTCGCGGCCACCATGGCGCTGGTCGCGACTCCGGCGATCGCGACCGTGTCGACCCTCCTGGCGCGGAGCACCAGATCGAGATCGGTGCCGGCGAACGCGCTGGCACGGCGTTTCAGCACGACCACGTCCTCGTCGGCGACCGGCAGATCGATCTCCGTCCCGGCCGAACCCTCGTGGAAGGTGTCCCCCACCTCGTGGAACGTCTTGAACAGCGCGTTCCCGGGCGGCAGGTCGGCCCCGTTGCCGCGGAGTGCGAAGTGGACGAACACGACGAGCGCGCCGCCCGCACGCGCACGCGGCAGCAGACTCTTGATCGGCGGCAGGACTGTTCCGGTGAACGGGTAATTCCCCGTGATACCTCGCTGGAGGTCACCGATGATCAGCGCGGTGGTCATGCACGGAAGCTACCCGATCGTCCGTATACAACCGGCCGCGCGACTGGCTAGCCTCCGGCGGGTGAGGATCAAGAGTGTGCTGCTCGCCGTCCTGATGACCGCCGGAATCGTGATTCCCCCGCCCGCCGTCGCCACGGCGGACCCGTCGGCTTGGGTGGCGCCGCTGAGCACGCGCGGCCGCTACATCGTCGACGCGGCGGGCGACCGGTTCAAGCTGAAGGCCGCCAACTGGCACGGCGCGAGCGGTACGTGGACCGGCTCGGGCGACGTGAACGATCCGGCCGCGCACCACGCCGGTGAGATCGCCTACCAGACTCCGCTCGGGCTGGACCGTGCCTCGATCGACACGATCATCGACGGGCTGGCGGAGCTGGGCCTGAACAGCGTCCGGCTTCCCTTCTCCAACGCGATGATCCACGACACCAGGCCGGTCCCCGACCTCCCGGCGAACCCGGAGTTGCGCGGCCTCACTCCGCTGCGGGTCTACGATCGCGTCGTCGCGCGGCTGACCACGCGCGGGTTCGCGGTGATCCTCAACAACCACACCACGACCTCCCGCTGGTGCTGTGGCCTCGACGGCAACGAGCGCTGGAACACCGCGCAGACCGAACAGCAGTGGCAGGACGACTGGCTGTTCATGGCGCGCCGCTACGCCGCGAACAAACGGGTGGCCGGCGCCGATCTGTACAACGAGGTCCGCCGCAACGTCTTCGACGATCCCAATTGGGGCTGGGGAAACGGCACGGACTGGCAGCGCGCGAGCCAGCGGGTGGCCGACCGCATCCTGACCGAGGCCAATCCCGACCTGCTGCTCATCGTCGAGGGCATCAACTGGACCGGCCTGCCCGTGGACGGCCTTCCCCACGGAAGGCCGACGCTGGAGCCTGCCCGCACGCTCTCGCATACGCTCGTGGACTCCGGGAAACTGGTCTACGCCGCACACTTCTACGGGTACACCGGTCCGAACCATTCCGGGGCGACCGGCACCGGCGAGACCCACGACCCGCGCTACCGCGACCTCTCGCCGCAGGAACTCCGTGATGTCCTTTACCGGCAGGCGTTCTTCGTCTCGGCGGAGACCGGCAAGCACTACACCGCGCCGCTCTGGATCAGTGAGTTCGGCGAAGGACGTCACACCACCGACGCGGCGAGCCGAGCCTGGTTCGAAAACTTCGTCGGCTACCTCGCGGAGACCGACACCGACTTCGCCTACTGGCCCGCTGTCGGCTTCCACGAAGGCAGCACGGGCAACGGCTGGTCCTTGCTCTCGTGGGACGCGGCCGGCCGACGCGTCGACGTGCTCGACGGCACGGACTGGCGTGGCCCCGCGTGGCGACGGCTGGTGAACGCGCCAACCCGCTCCGGACGGATCCCCGAGACCGAACGCTGGTCGATGCTGAACCTCGACTACGCGGATTTCCAGGCCTCGCGCAAGGTTCGCGCGATGACGGACTGGAATCCGGGCGCGCGCAAGGGAGCCTGTCCCGACGGCCAGCGCCTCACCGGTCTTTCCCATACCGGGAACCGGGGCCTCTGCACCGGCAGGCTCGCCGCCCCGGCGGGTTACGTCGTGGTCCGCGGGGAGACCTATGTGGACATCGACTGGGCGTCCGGCTACACCAAGGTGCAGTGCCCGCCCGATCACGCCGCGGTCGGCTACAGCGTCACCGGCGCGGCGTTCTCCGCACTCCTGTGCGGCGGATCCACCACTCCGCTCGGCCGGACCGGCCGGACCGTCTGGTTCGACCGCGGTGACAACCGGCCGTCCGGGAGCCCCGGCGGCGACTTCGCGTCGGGCCACTACAAGGGCCAATGCGCTCCGGGCGAATACGTCGCCGGTGTCGCGTACACCGGGCGCGTCGGCTCGAATCGCACTCCCGACGCGCTGCTCTGCCGCGCCTGACGCGTTCAGGCTACCAAGATGCAGAACGGATGCCCCGCCGGATCCGCGTAGACGCGCAAGGGTTCTTCCGGGTCTTCGCTGCGGTCGTACCGGAGCCGCCCGCCGAGTTCGAGGACGCGGGTGTGCTGCGCCTCGAGCTCCTCGACCGAGTCCACGGTCAGGTCCAGGCGCAGTTGCTGAGGCACCGGTTCGGCGTCCGGCCAGCTCGCTTCGTCCAGCCGGTCGACCTGCTGGAATGTCCACACCAGCAGGCGCCGGTAGAACTCCGCCAGCCCACGGGCGTCCGTGCAGTCCAAGACCACCTGACGGAACTTCGGACCCGTTTTCCGGTCAACCAAGCCGATCACCTCCATCACGCCGATCGAGTACCGCGAGAACCGTTTCACACCAACGAATGTTCTCCTGTTCGAACGCGATCCCGCGGGCGAGGGTCAGATACGGCCCGACACGGGGAGCGGTGGCGAGGAACTCCGCTTCGGCGGACTCGCCGAGCAGACGCTCACGAAGGCGCTCGAAGCGTTTGAGCTTCGTCTCGGCGATGGCCTTCCTGTCCGCGACGGCGCGCCGGACCTCCTTGTCGTCACCTGCCTCGAGGGCTTGGACCTGGACCAGCAGCTCGTCGCGGATCGCGGTCGGCTTCGGCACCCGGGTGGTGAATGCGGCGAGCTCGGCCGCGCCCGCGTCGGTCAAGGAGAAGAGCCGCTTGTTGGGACGCCGTCGCTGTTCGACGACTCGCGCCGCCACCAGGCCCTGCGACTCCATTTTGTCCAGTTCGCGGTAGAGCTGCTGTGGTGTCGCGGTCCAGAAGTTGGCGACCGACGCGTTGAAGCTCTTCGCCAGGTCGTAGCCCGAGGACTCGCCGTCCAGGAGCGTCGCGAGGATCGCGTTCCGCAGCGCCATGGCGCGATGATAGTGCCACGCGGATTAGTCGCAAAGTTGATTAGTCACTTTGATGGACAGTGGCGCGATGATCACCTACGCTCGGCGGCATCTACTCAACAAGTTGACTATGAGGAGATCGCCATGCTCACGTTCCGTGAAGCAGTCGAAGCGAAGGACGCCGCCGCGCTCGAGGCATTGCTCGCCGACGACGTGGTCTTCACCAGTCCGGTGGCGTTCAAGCCCTACCAGGGGAAGGCGATCACCGCGGCGATCCTGCGCGGCGTGCTGCGCGTGTTCGAGGACTTCCGCTACGTCCGCGAGATCCACGACGACGCGCACCATGTTTACGAGTTCGAAGCGACGGTCGACGGGCTGAAGATCAACGGCTGCGACCTCCTGACCTTCGGCGCCGACGGCAAGATCACCGATTTCAAGGTGATGGTCCGGCCGCTGCGCGCGGCCGAGGCGCTCGCGGCACGGATGGGCGCCCAGTTCGAGGCCATCAAGGCGGACGCGCTCGGCTGAGGCTTCCCGCACTTGGGCCAAGAGCGGCGATCACGCGCGGCGTCCTGCCGTCGCACTGCCCAGCCGCCACTTCTCAACTGTCCCCAAGGGACACTTTTCGCGATATGAGCGCCCGATTGGAGTACTTTGCGGGGATTGGGGCGAGGTCGTGAGCGATAAAGAGGGTTAGAACCCCAATGCCACGTAGCTTAAGTTGATCTTGGGCGGGGCTGACAGGTGGGGTTAAGGCTCCCTTCGCTGCGCCTGATGCGACGAAGGGCCGGTCATGGGTCGGGTTGGTCGTGAGTGGCGTTTCGGGTTCTAACCCGAAACGCCACTCACGACCCCCTCGCGCAATCGCCCATCCGGGCATCAATCGGACATTGAGCCAGCGAAAAGTGTCCTTAGTGGACACTCAGGGGGCGCGGTCGGCTCCTGCCAGCCAGGGCAACCGAGCGCGTGACCTGCGGCAATCCTCACCGCTTACGATCAAGACCCCCATCCAAGATCAACTTAAGCTACGCGGCATTGGGTTAGAACGATCTTTACCACTCACGACCCCGCGCACATTCGCCCGAATCGCCCGAATTGGACACTTCGCCTCGAACGGGCGTCCCTCGTGGACGGCGCGTCACGACTGCCGTCGCACCATCTCGGCGATCCAGACGGGAGCGAACGGCGACGTGCAGTTCGGCGGGGTCGGATAGTCCTTGAGCACTTCGAGGCGCTCCCCGATGCCGATCGCCCGGGCACGTTGCTCCGCGTGCTCGATCCCGATCTGCGCCAGGCAGTGGTTCATCGCCCACTGCAGGCGATCCGGCGCGGTCTTCATCTCCGCTTCGATGACGTCGAGCAGCCGGGTGAGGTCGAGGCCCTCGGGCTTCTTCGCCACGCGTTCGGTCGTCAGGGCCCAGCCGGCGCTCGCGACCACGGGGTCCGGATCGGCCGACCACGCCAGGCGCAGCTCTTCGGCGTGCGGGCTCTTCTTGACCACATAGTTCACGAGCCAGTCGTGCACCTTCGGGGTACGCGCCTCACGCACCATGCGGTCCAGCTCGGCGCGGTCGAACGCCTTCGGGCGGCAGATCAGGAGCGCGAGCAGTTTCGCCGCCGTGTCGTCCGTTTCCCAGAGCTCGCGCGCGAGCTCCTGCTGGGTTTTCAGCCGCTTCGCGAGCGCACGCAGCTTGCCGAGGTTCACCCCGTGGTCGTCGCCATGCTTCTCGTTCACCTGCCGTGCGCGCGGGTCCTCGAGCGCGGCCAGTTCGGCCATCACCTCGGCTGTCGTCATCTCGGCCTCCCGACGTTCAGCCTACGAGGCGTGCCGGGTGGAGGAGCCGGTCGGGAACGGGGAAACCGCTCGCCGGCAGGGTGCCGATCGCCCGGTCGCCGAACTCGCGCCGACGAGATGCACCCCGACCTCAGCCAGGTGGTGGTCGGCGAAGCCAGGGCGTGACGGCCTGCCGGGCACCGCTCACCCGGCGTACCGAGTCACGGGGCTGCTACGGTTGACCCGTCGCGGTTCAGACACCAGCCGCCGGATCCCTTCTTCCGGGTTCGGCCTGTCCACCGGGCAGCGGCCGGCCCCCGTACCGGCAAGGAGTCAACTTGACCGACTACCGCGCTCCCGCTTCTCATCCAGCACCTTCGACTCGGAGATTCGTTTCCTCTCTCGACATTTCGATCATCGCTTCCGCCGATGACACGGTGGTCACCGTATCCGGTGAGATCGACCTCGGTGTCTCGGACGACCTGCGACGGGCGCTGGACGAGGAACTCCGATTCCAGCCGTCGGCGCTGATCGCCGATCTGTCCGCGGTCAGCTTCTGCGATTCGTCCGGCTTCACCGTTCTCGTCCAGATCCGGGCGAAGGCCGAGGAAGCAGGCGTCCCGTTCATCATGGTCACCCAGGAACGGGCCTTGCTGCGTCCGATGGCGCTGCTCGGCCTCGACGCCGTCTTCACCGTGCACCCGACCCTCGATTCGGCACGGGACATGCTCACTCGCTGACCGGCTGCCATGATGGGCGGTTGTGACGAGTGACAAGGGTTCGGGCTTCCGTATCGGCGGCCGTCCACTGGCGGAACGGCTGACCGAAGTCCTGCCATCGCTCGCGAAGACGGTGCTGGCCGAGATCGTCTCCCGGATCCCGGAGTACGGCCTGCTCCCCGCCGAGGAACTCAGCGGCGACATCACGCAGGTGATCGAGCAGAACCTGCGCTCGTTCATCGACACTCTGCGCACCGGGTCCACACCGGCGCGCGAGGAACTCGACTTCCTCCGCGAGTCGGCGGCCCGGCGCGCGGAGGAAGGCATCCCGCTCGACGTCGTGCTCACCGCGTACCACATTGGCATCCAGGTGGTCTGGGCGTCACTGACGCCGGACGCGCGTCCGGAGGAGGTCGCCGACGTCCTGGCCGTCAACGCGCTGACCCTGCGTTACCTGGAGGTGGTCACGCCCGCGGTCGGCGCCGGGTACCTCGATGAGCGACAGACGATGTTCGACGACGAGCGGTCGGCGCGGCACACCGTGCTTTCCGCGCTGCTCGACGGCGAACCCGCGGAGGTCGCGGCGGGACAGGCCGGATTGCGGCTGCCGCCGTGCTACCTCGTCCTCGCGGCGTCGGTCGGGGCGCATCCGGACGAGGAGATCGACGGGGTCGACCCGCTGGTCGCCGGGCGACGAAAGCTCCGGCGGCTGCGGGTCGAACTCGAGCGCCAGATCCGGGACACCGTCCTGACCTCGCTCACTCCCGAAGGCGGCATCGCCTTGCTACCGCACGAAACCCCGGCCGGCGAACTGTCCACTCGCGACTGGGCCCGGCTGGAGCGTGTCCTCGTCGACGTCGCCAGGACGGCGGGTGCCGAGGTCATCGCCGGGGTGGCCGCCGCTAAACCGGCCGAGGTGCCCGACGCGGCGAAGCTCGCGCAGGACGTGCTCGCGGTCGCCATCGGAGCCGGACGGCCGCCGGGCCTGTACCGCCTCGACGACGTCCTGCTCGAATACCAGCTTTCCCGTCCCGGACCCGCACTCGACCGGCTGGCCTCCAGGCTGGCGCCGCTCGACGGCAACGAGGAACTCCTGCTGACGCTGGAGACCTTCCTCCGCCGGGGAGGGCGACGGCAGACCGCCGCGGCCCTGCACGTCCACCCCAACACGGTCGATTACCGGCTGCGCCGGATCGCGGACCTCACCGGGCTGGATCCCACGAGGCTCGAACACGTCGCCCTGGTGAGCGCGGCGCTCGCCGCTCGCGCGACCCGAGGCCGTTCTTGAGCCTCTTGTGACACGTCACCAACGACCCTACAAAACGTGAAGGTCCTCGCTGTCGCGGAGGTCGAGCAGCCGACGGGCGGAACGGCACTCACCAGGGAAGATGAAGAGGAGCGTGTGCGTTTCCTCGGCGAGCAGATGCGCTCGTTCGAGCACCCGCATGCCGGTCGTGCCGAAGAACTCGAGTTCGGACAGGTTGAGGATCACCCTGGTACCGCAGCCGTTGAGCCGCTGGCTCAGCATGTCCCACAGCCTCGGCGCGGTGCCGAGATCGACCTCGCCATTCGCCTTGACCACGGCGGTCCTCCTGGTCGGCCTGCTCACGTGCAGTCGGAGACGTCCCCGAGATTCCTCGAGCGCCCGCGGTGCGCGGGAGGCTGAGACTGCGCGCTTGCGGTCAAGCGCGCGGGGTGTCGACAAGGAAGTCATATATGGAAGTACCCAGGCGCGTCACCAGGTGAAACCGGCCTACCCCTTCGCGATCTCCTTGTTCACGCCGCTCGGGCCTTCGTACTCCCGGTCGGGAAGGTTCCGCAGCAGGTCGAGCGTCCGGTCGTCGGCGCCGTTGCCCTCGGCGGCCCGGACGAGATCGTCCCTGCCCGCCGGGTAGTCGACGCCAGAGAGGCACTTCTGGATTTCGATCGGGTTCGCGTCGCTCACGGTTTCTCCTCGCTTCCGATGGATTGTCCACTCCGCGTACCCGGCGAGCGACCGGGGAAACGCCGCGCTTGAAGGCCGGGGAAAGCGGGTATCACCAGCGTGTCGGAGGTGATGTTCCATGTCCGCTGCACAGACTGGCACCGGGCCGGTCGTGACCGGTTTCGACGGGTCGCCCGAAGCACGCCGCGCCGTCCGCTGGGCGGTCGCCGAGGCGAAGACCCGCGGCCTCGGCCTGGTCCTCGCGTACTGCACCCATGACCGGCTTCCCCCACCCGGCTCGGACCCTGTCGCGACGCCGCTGAACGAAGCGGTTCCCCAGGCCGCCGACGAAGCGGCCGACGTGGAACCTGCCCGTCGGCAACTCGCTTCGATGGCTGAAGCCCTTAAGCGCTCCGACCCCGGGCTCGACGTCCGCACGGTCGTCCGCGGCGGCATTCCGGAGGAGGTCCTGACCTCGGTCGCGGACGAGGTGGACGCGGCGATGATCGTTCTGGGTGAATCCCACACCGGGTTGTTCACCAAGGCGGTCCTCGGCTCGACCGAATCCGGCGTGACCAAGACCGCCGGCCGTCCCGTCGTGGTGGTGCGCGGGGACGAGCCGCCGCGGGGCGGACCGGTGATCCTCGGTACCGACGGCTCCGCACAGAGCGCTCAGGCGGCGGGGTTCGCGTTCGACTTCGCGGCTCGTCACGGGCTCACCGTGCACGCCGTCCACGTCGCGCGGATGCCGATCTGGGGGCCCGCGAGCGAACCCCTGCTCGGCGGTCCGGTACTGGACCCGGCGCCCGGCCTTCCCCAGGAGGTCGCCGACGAACTCGTCGCCCGGCAGCTCGAACCGTGGCGGGAGCGCTATCCGGACGTCGCCGTGGAGATGGTGCACGGCGTCGGTCCCGCCGCGCAGGCGCTGACCTTGCAGTCCAGTGAGGCCGCGCTGCTGGTGCTCGGCCGGAGCGATCACGGCGATCTCCGGCGCCTGCTGCTGGGATCGGTCAGTGACGACGCGTTGCATCACGCGCACTGCCCGGTGGCGGTGGTCCGCGCCCAGCCGGTCGGCTGAGCACCGAGTGTCACGAAGAGGTCAGTTCTCCGAGTGTTCGCTGGGAAACTCGCAGTTCAGCGGCCAGCAAGAGGCCGCCCGTACGAGCCTGCGCGAGCGCGTAGCCGACCTCGGAGACCTTGTCCCAAGCCTGCCGCGGCGTGTCACCCGCACCCACCCGGCCGGCCAGGAGGCTCTCTTCGAGCTGTTCCTGCAAGCCCGGCAGGACGTTGGCGAGGTCGTCGGCGAGCCGCTGCAACGCCCCGATGGTGCGGCAGAGGTCGGCGGGCGAGGCGGGCTCGTCGTCCCGCAGCCTGGTGTACAGGCGGCGCACGACCGTCCCGGCCTGTGCGGCCAGCAGGTACGGCGGCTCTTCCGACTTCGGACTCATGCCCTGAAGTACCCCGTCCACGACCTGCGAAAACAAGTTTGTGCCGAACGAGCCGGGGGTATCAGCGGCTGTGAACAAGGACGTACTCACCTTCGGAGTCGAGGAAGAATTCTTCGTAGTGGACCGGGCCGGTCACCTTTCCCCGACAGGCGGCGCCGTCGTCGACGCCGCGGACGAAGAACAGGGCGAACTCCAGCAGGAGCTCACCCGCTCCCAGGCCGAATCGGCCACCGGCATCTGCACGACCCATGACGAGGCGGAGCGACAGCTGTCGACGATGCGGGCGGAACTGGCCGAGGCCGCCGCCCGGCGGAGCTGCCGCCTGCTGCCCAGCGGCAGCGCACCGCTCGCGGAGACGGCCTTGCCCGCCATCACCCCGAATCCGCGTTACGAACGGATGTCCGAACATTTCGGGGCGACCGCCCGGACGTCGCACACCTGCGGCTGTCACGTCCACATCGCCGTCCCCGACCGGGAAACCGGGATCCGGGTGATCAACCGCGTCCGGCCCTTCCTGCCCGCGCTGCTGACCGTGACCGCCAATTCCGCGATCTGCGACGGGTACGACACCGGGTACGCCAGCTGGCGGTATCAGCAGTGGAACCGCTGGCCCTCGGCAGGCTCGCCGCCGCTGTTCACCTCGCTGGACCACTACGAAAGCGTCGTCGACGCCTGGCTCCGGGCGGGCGCCATCCTCGATCGCGCGATGGTCTATTGGGACGTGCGGCTTTCCGAGAAGCAGCCGACCGTGGAGTTCCGGCTCGGCGACGTCGCGGCCACGGCCGGCGAAGCGGTCCTGTTCGGGGTGCTGATCCGCGGGCTGGTCGGCACGATCCTCGCGACGGAGGAGCACCCGCCGAACCTGTCCAACGAGGTCCTTCGGGCGCAGATCTGGCGCGCGTCGCGGGAAGGACTCTCCGGCCGCTGCCCGCATTTCCGGACCGGCGACCTCGCCCCGGCGAGCGACGTGCTCGACGAGGTCGTCACCTTCGCGGCCGGTGCCCTCGAAGAGACGGGTGACCTCGATTTCGTCCGCGACGGCTGCGCCCGGCTCGTCGCCGAAGGCAGCGGGGCGGACCGGCAACGGGACCGGTTCGAGAAACGGCAACGCGCGGAGGACGTCGTGGACCTCCTCGCAATCCACCCCGAACTCGCGTGATTGGAGCCGTAACTCGCGTGATTGGAGGCGGAACTCACGAGTTACGGCTGTACGCACGCGTGTTACGGCTCCAATCACGAGAGTTACGGCGTCAGGTCCGGCCCAGTTCAGGCGGGCGGCGCAAGGGGCCCCAGTCCGCGTCGTGCCGGGCCCTGTCCCGCAACAGATCGCGAGCTTCGCCGAGGACGGCGGTGGAGATCCTTCCGACCGGTTCGGGGTCGGTCAGCAGAGGCTCGTTGTCCGGACCGGAGCCCACGATCCGGCCCGCCAGTACCCAGGGCTTGGTCTCGCGACGGCGTTCGTGCCGGAGGTGGCAGTAGTCGTAAAGCCGCCTGGCCAGCCAGAGTTCGAGTGGCTGATCGCGCAACCATGGTTCGGGATCGAGGGGGTTCACCGAGAGTCCCGGCAGTTCCGCGCCGGTGAGTTCGTCCCGGCTCGTGCCGGGGCGATGTTCGGGAGTCGGCGCCCACCGGACGTACAGGCCTTGCCACCGCCGGACCAGCGCGGCGAGTTCCCCCAGTGATTCCAGCTGCTGCATCGGGCGCTCCTGTGCGACGGGTGGACACGGTGACCGGCGCGCCGGCGTCCCTGCCCCGCCGGGGTTGCCCACGCCGGTCCACCTCACGGCCGGCGGACGTACAACCTCGCTGCGCCGGCCGTTGCCTTCCGGTTACCCGCTCTTCACGCGGCTACACCGATTTCACCAGAGCCCGGTCTACGAGATGCGCGATCTCCTCCAGCGCCAGCCTCGCTTCCGGGATCGAGGCCAGCATCCACGCGTGGATCATGCCCTCGTACTCGTGATAGCTCAGCGGTACACCTTGCTCGGTGCACAACGTGTGGAGGCGCCGGGCGTCGGAAAGAAGGACGTCCTTGGTTCCGATGTAGACGGTCAGCGCCCCGAGCCCGGAAAGGTCGCCGAACACCGGGCTGAGCCTGGGATCGGTACGCGGCAACTGGCCACTGTAGAGCCTGGCGGCCTCGGTGAGGCCGGTGAGCGCGAGATACGGGTCGCGCTCGTCCAGCGCGGGTTGCGCCGGATGGCTCATCGTCAGGTCCAGCCACGGCGACAACAGGACCGTCTCCTTGGGCACCGGCCTGTCTTCGTCCCGCAGCGCCTTGGTGAGGGCGAGCGCGACCCCCGCACCGGCGGAGTCCCCCATCACGATCTGCTCCTCCGGGTCGACTCCCGTGGAGAACTCGTCGTACGCGCGACGGACGAACGCGATGGTCTCGGGGCACTGGTGCTCCGGGGCCAGCGGGTAGATCGGCACGGTGACCGAGCAGCCGGTGCGGTCGATCAGCCGTCCGAAGAACCGCCAGTGATCGTGCTGGATCTGGTGCACATAGGCACCACCGTGGAAGTACAGCACCTTCCTGCCGTCCCCGCGGACGCGCGGCTTGATGGTGTAGCAGGGTCGTCCGTCCACTTCGGACCGGCTGACGTCGAACCGGCGCCTGATCGAGCGGATCGGCCCCCGATCCCCCTTCGCCTGGCTGCTTTCGATGCTCCGCCGGAAGCGGTCGAGGTCGGCGTAGGTGCGCTTCCGGCCAGTGAGGCGCAGCCACGCGAGCAGCGACTTCGCCGGAAGACTCAGCTTAGACTTGATCACGGGGAACCGTCCGATACCAGTTTCGGGAGAACGTCCTTCGCTCCCCTTCGTATGCGTCGAGCTGTGCGTCGATCACGAACTCGGTGGGAGTGCAGGACACCCGGGTGCGGGTTTCGGACCTCGCTTCCCAGTCACCGCGGGCGAAGGTCATCGACCAGGCCGTCTCCGCCACCGGGGAACAGAAGTCGTCGGCCACCCACGAGTAGCGTTCGAAGACGTTCCTGGTGACGTCGAGATCGATGTCGTCGAACCGCACCTTGCCCTCGTTCTTGACGATGTCGAGCGCGGACCGGTAGTCGATCAGGTCCCGGGAGACGGTCCAGCGCTGCTCACCGGGCTCGATCTGGGTCGCGGGCAACGGTTCGGCCCCTTCGGGTTCGCCGAACGGCCGTGCCGGGACCTCGTCCGCCTCCGCCATCGGCCGCACCGGCAGCGTGAGCGTGCTCTGTCCGGTGTGGACGGTCACCATCGCCGGTTCCGGCGGCGGCCACGCCAGCGGCCAGTACGACGACGAGATCGACAGCCGGATGCGGTGCCCGGCGGGGAACGCCTGTGCGACGGCGTTGAGCTCGACGCGCACCCGGTACCGCTTGCCCGGTTCGAGCGGCTCCGGCTCGTCGTGCCCGTCCCGGTGGGTCAGGTTCAGCAGCCCGTAGGTCACGCGCGTGGCCCTGCCGTCCGGGGCGACGTCGGACAGCCGGACGGCGACCTGTGCCACCGGTTTGTCCGCGGAGACCTCCAGGTCCACCACCGGTGAGCCGAGGATTTCACACGGCTCGGTGAGTTCGTCGGTGTCGAAGACGAGCGAGCCGCCGTCCTCCTCCCGCTGGTCGTACGGAAGGTCGGGTGGAGCGCTGTAGGAAGCCCACTTCCCGGCGAACTGGCCGACCGAAAGCGGCGACTCCACCGACAGGTTCTCCACCGGGACCTCCTCGCCAGGACGGGCGATCCGGTGCCGGGCGAGCCGGTGCTCGGACGGGCGCACATGCGGCGAAGGCCAGGTCGGCTCGCCCACCCAGCGGCCGGGACGGTCCTCGTACGAAGTCGACGGTGGCACGCTGTCCTGCATCCAGGTCTGGAGCATCGGCCCGTCCATGACACCGTTCTCGACGTCCTTCAGCCAGTGGTCCCACCAGCGGACCAGTTCCTGCAGATACCCGATGGCGGGGCCGGGCCGTCCGAGATGCGGATACTTGTGGGACCACGGCCCGATCAGCCCGCGCCGGGGCACGTCGAGATTCGACAGCAGCCGCGAGACCGCGTTCGAGTACCCGTCCGCCCAGCCGCTGGAGGCGAGGACCGGCACCTGGACGTCGCTGTAGTTCTCGCAGACCGACGCGTGCCGCCAGTAGTCGTCCCGGCGCTGGTGGCTCAGCCATTCACCGGCCCAGAGGCTGCAATTCTCCAGCCGTTCGTGCCACAGCTCGCGCCACCGCTCACCCGCCAACGCGGGGTCGGGCGGCAACGTGGCGTAGGCGAACATCGTGGAGGCTTCAGCGACGTTGTCCGAGAGCAGGCAACCGCCCATGTAGTGCATGTCGTCGGAGTAGCGGTCGTCGGTGAACGACGAGATCGCGATCGCGGTCAGGCTCGGCGGTTTGCGCGCCGCCACCTGCAACGCCGCGAACCCGCCCCACGAGATCCCCATCATGCCGGTCCGGCCGGAGCACCACGGCTGCGCGGCGATCCACTCCAGGACGTCCTCCGCGTCGAGTTGCTCCCGTTCGAGGTACTCGTCGGCGAGAACGCCCTCCGACTCCCCCGAGCCGCGGATGTCGACGCGGACACAGGCGTAGCCGTGCCCCGCGAGGTACGGATGGTGCACGGAGTCCCGCACCGAGGTCAGGTCGCGGTGGCGGTACGGGATGTACTCCAGGATCGCGGGGACCGGCTCACCGTCCGAAGCGACCGGCCGCCAGATCCGGGCCGACAGCCGGACGCCGTCGGAGACCGGGATCCAGACGTGGTCCTCCTCGGTGATCTCGTACGGCAGCGAAGCCACCGTCCGCATGGGCTATCCCTCCTCGAAGTCGAACCGCAGCGCCTCGACGCACCGGCGGTACTTGCTCTCCATCTCCCGTTCGGTCTGCGCCGCGACGAAGACATGCGCGAGCTCGTAGCTGTAGCTGTCCTGTTCGGGCAGGTCGGAGAGCCGGATGCCCTTTTCGGCCACCGGCTCGATCTTCACCCCGGGGATCTCCGCCTCCAGGTCCGCGATCTCGCCGCGGGTGGGCACCCGGGTGACCAGCCCGTCGCTGAAGCGGCGGTAGTACCACTTGCCCGCGATCCGGTAGTCGCCCCGGTTCCGCCGCGTCCGGGGATCCTGGCCGAGGCCCAGCTGGACCATGATCTGGTGGTTCGCCACGCCGTCGACGTATTCGAACAGCTCCGCGTGGGACTGCGAATGCCGCGGGTTGATCTCCAGCAGGCAGACCTGCCCGGATTCGGGGTGGCAGAAGAACTCGATGCTGAACGTGGCGTTGTCGAAGCCGATCTGCTCCATCACGCGGGCGGAGATCTCCTTCATCCGCTCGACGGCGTCCTCGGGCAGCTGCGACGGGTACTGATGCCGCTGGAACGAGGCGGTATCGGGGTAATTGATCGAATCGAGGACACCGTAGACCGTGACTTGTCCTTTGTAGACATAGCCTTCGGTCGCGGCCTGGACGCCGTTGAGCTCACCTTCCGCGAGGCACGCCGCTCCACCGGCGTCGGCCACCTCGGCGGGGAGGTCGACCGTGGCGAGCACACGCTCGAAGGGCTTGCCGACCCTGTCGACACCCGCCCGGATCTCGGCGACCGCCTTGTCGAACTCGTCTTCGTCGGCGACGTGGAAGGCCAGCTCCGACGAGAAGGACTTCACCGGCTTGAGCCACATGGGGTAGCCGACGCCCTCCGGCGGCCGGGGATCGTCCTCATCCAGGTCGACGATGCCGAACGCCGGTACCTCGTCGATCACCTTCGACTGTTCGAGGCGGCTCCAGTACTTGTGCTCGCACTTCAGCACGGCCTCGAGCGAAACACCGGGAAGACCGTACTTTTCGCACAGCATGGCGACCATCGTCGAGGACGGGAAATCCCAGTAGCTGACGATCGCGTCGACAGAGCAGTCGAAGGTGTCCAACTGCGCCACCGCCTTCTCCACGAGTTCCACGATCGGGATCTCGCCGTGCTGGAGTTCCCCGGGCGACAGCAAGGCATGGAAGCGATACCGGTCGGCACCGGGGATTCGTCTCAGCACCTCGTCATTGCCGTCGTCGAGACCGATGACGAAGATGTTCTTTTCCTCTGTGTTGTTTTCCTCTGTGTTGTTTTCCTCTGGGGGCCTGGAGGATGTGGTCATAGGGGGCCTGGAGGATGTGGTCATAGGGCAGTGCTACCCGCTCCGAAGTTCCGGAAAACCCTGGTTTGCCCCCGTGGTCACCTGGGAATCCGGCCGTCATGACGGAGTTGCCCGGAACGCGTTCACTGTGGCTCGACACCGCGCCCGCTCCCGACCGCACCGGAACGCCGTTGCCGCCGGAGATCGACGTCGCCGTGCTCGGCGGCGGTATCGCCGGACTCACGACAGCGTACCGGCTGGCCAGGGCCGGGCGCTCGGTCCTGGTGCTGGAAGCCGGCCGCCTCGCGGCGGGGGTTTCCGGCCACACCACGGCGAAGATCAGCGCCCAGCACGGGCTCAAGTACGCCACGCTGGCCAAGACCAAGGGCTCCGAAGCCGCCGCGACGTACGCGTACACGCAGGCGGCCGCGTTGGACTGGATCGCCGCGGCCACGGCCGAACTCGGCATCGACTGCGGGTTCACCCGCGCCGCCAGTTTCGTCTACACGACCCACCCCGGAACCGTCGAAAGCCTCGAACGTGAGGCGGAAGCGGCCGCCGAGGCCGGTCTCCCGGCCTCCTATGTCACCGAGGTCGATCTCGACGTACCCGCCCTCGGCGCGGTGAAGTTCGCGTCGCAGGCGCATTTCCACCCGCGCCAATGGTTGCTCGCCCTGGCAGGCGAGATCGAACGCGCGGGAGGGACAATCGTCGAGGGGGTGCGGGCGGAAGGCGTCGACGAACTCGGCGGCACCACCGTGCGCACCAGTTCCGGCGACGTGCGTGCGAGCGAAGTCGTGGTGACGACCCATTACCCCGTGTTCGACCGCGGCCTGTTCTTCGCCCGGCTCGACCCGGTCCGCGATCTGGTGGTCGCCGGGCCGGTCGAAGGCAACCGGCCGCCGGAAGGGATGTACCTCGACGCGGACACTCACCACTCCGTGCGGAGCTACCTCAAGGACGGTGTCCCGTACGCGGTCGTCGGCGGCGAGCACTACCGTGTCGGCGGCTCCGTCGACGTCGAAAGGCGCTACGAACGGCTGGCGAGCTGGGCGAGCGAGCACGCGGCCGTGCACCGGGTCACCCACCGGTGGTCCGCTCATGACCTGTCCACTTTGGACTCCGTGCCGTACGTCGGGCGTTATCACCCGGCGAGCCGCCATCTCTGGGTCGCCACCGGGTTCGGCCAGTGGGGCATGACCGGCGGCACCGCGGCCGGGCTGCTGCTCGCGGATCTCCTCACCGGACGCGAAAACCCGTCCGCGGGTCTGTACGACCCGAACCGCTTCGACCTCCGGTCCGCGATCTCGTCCGTGGAGAACAACGCCACCGTGGCGAAGTTCCTGGTCGGCGACCATCTCAGCGCGCTGCGCAAACCCGCCTCCGTGGACGAAATCCTGCCCGGTGAGGCGAAGGTGACCCGTGACGGCGGTGAACTCGTCGCCGCCTACCGCGATCCGGGCGGCGAACTGCACGCCGTCGGCGCCCACTGCACCCATCTGGGCTGCCTCGTCGCGTTCAACAACGCGGAGAAGACCTGGGACTGCCCTTGCCACGGTTCGCGGTTCGGCCTGGACGGGTCGGTGCTCCAGGGGCCGGCCGTGCGGGCGCTGCCGAAGAAGCGGGAGCGCTGATGACCGGTATCGGTATCGAAGAGGAGTTCCTGCTGGTCGATCCCCGGACCGGGGTGAGCTGTCCCCGGGCCGAGGCGGTGCTCGAACGGCACCGGATCTGCTGTCCGCTGCCGGACGGCGCCGCGGTCCACCGCGAACTGCGGCCGACCCAGATCGAGGCCGCCACGGGTGTCTGCGAAACCGCCGACGAGCTGTACGAGCACCTGACCGCCGGGCGCCGCACGCTCGCCGAAGCGGCCGCGGGCGAGGATTGCGCCATCATCGCCGCCGGCACTCCCCCGCGTCCCTCACCCGAACGCGACCACGGTGCCGACGACCGGTTCGGCAAGGTCGACGCGCTGTACGCGGGCGTGATCAAGGCGTACGAGGCCTGTGGATGTCACGTGCACGTCGGCGTGCCCGACCGGGAGACCGCGGTCGCCGTCGTCAACCACCTGGGTGAATGGCTGCCCACGTTGCTGGCGCTGTCGGGCAACTCGCCCTTCGAGGACGGCCGCGACACCGGTTACGAGAGCTGGCGGATGGTCGAGCAGAGCCGTTTCCCCGGCTCGGGCGTCGCACCGTACTTCGCCGACGCCGCCGCCTACGAGGAGCAGGTCGGACGGCTGGTGGACTGCGGTGTCCTCGTGGACGAGAACCAGACCTTCTGGCTCGCGAGGCCGTCCGCGCGGTGGCCGACGGTCGAGGTCCGCGCCGCCGACACCGCGTCCACCGTGGACGAGGCCGTCTTGCAGGGGCTGCTGACCCGCGCGCTGGTGCGCACCGCCCTCACCGATCTGGAGCATGGGGTGGAGGCCACTCCGCTGGATCCGCAGATCGCCGCCGCCGCGGTGTGGGCGGCCGCGCGCCACGGACTTTCGGGACCGGCCGTCGATCCGGTGGCGGGAAAGCCGGTTCCCGTCGGCGACCGGGTCGCCGCACTGCTGGCGCACACCAAACAGGCGCTGGAGGACAGCGGCGACGCGGACCTGGTCCGCACCCTGCTCGGGCAACTGGAGCGGGAGGGCACGGGCGCCGAACGGCAGCGCCGGGCCGCCGCCGACGGAGAGGTCGCGGTCTTGCGGATGCTCACCGAAGAGACGGTTCCGCACGGCTAGATCGGGTACTCCCGGGGCATGACGACGATCGACCGTGCGGTGGCCGCGAGGCTGCCCGAGATCCGCGGCCCGCTCTCGGCCGCCGTGGTGGACACCCTGGCGGGCGGACGCCGTGACGACTTCGACCTCGAGGCGGCGACCGACGCCGACCCGTTCGGCGAGGACCTGCAATTGGCCCTGTACGTCTGCTACGAGCTGCACTACCAGGGCTTCGACGGTGTCGACTCCGAATGGGAATGGGACTCCCGCCTGCTGGGCTTCCGATCCGTCCTGGAGCACGCGTTCCTCGACGGGATCCGCGCCGCCGTCCCCGGCGGGGACGACGTAAGCGGGCTGCTGGACGAATTGCTCGTCGAACCGGTCGACGGCGGCGGCGTTTCGCACTTCCTGCGTGACGAGGGCGAATGGTGGCACGTCGAGGAGTACTTCGCGCATCGGTCGATCTATCACCTCAAAGAGGCGGACCCCCACGCCTGGGTGATTCCCCGGCTGCGCGGCAGGGCCAAGGCGGCGCTGGTCGCGGTGGAGTTCGACGAGTTCGGCGGCGGGCGGGCCGAGCAGGCGCATTCCCGCCTGTTCGCGGATCTGCTGACCGCGGCGGGCCTGTCCTCCGGGTACCTCGCCTACCTCGACCACGTCCCGGCCCAGATGCTCGCGACGGTGAACATGATGTCGCTGTTCGGCCTGCACCGAAGCCTGCGCGGTGCGCTCGTCGGGCACTTCGCCACCGCCGAGATCACCACCGCGCCCGCCGCCAGGCGGCTGGACCAGGCCTTGGAACGCCTCGGCGGGCCGGCCGAATGCCGGTACTTCTACACCGAGCACATCGAGGCCGACGCGGTGCACGAACAGGTGCTGCGGCACGACGTCGTCGGCGACCTGCTCGACCGCGAACCGGAACTGGCGGCGGACATCGCGCTCGGCATCCAGGCCACCGATCTTCTGGAGGGCCGGCTGACCAGGCACCTGCTCGACGCGTGGTCAGCCGGGGAGAGCTCACTCCTGAGGCCGCTGCACCCCTTGCCGTGAACGGCGGCGGTGGCTGGTGTCGCAGAACGGGTAGCGCTTGCTGCGGCGGCAAGCGCAGAGGGCGACCACGAAGCGATCCGAGGTCACCGTCTCGCCGTCTTCGGTGACGATCTCGACCGGCCCCTCCACCAGGAGGGGCCCGCCGGGCTCGATCCGGACCCTGGTCTCACGGCCGGTCGGCACGGATCACCACCAGTTCCTCGTGCCGCTGCTCGGCGCCGATCAGGCCCGCCGCTTCGAGGAAGGCCGCCCGTGCCCGCATGACGGGCCCGAAGGGGATCGACCGGGTGGCGACCACCGAAGGCGTCATTCCCGCCGCCCGCAGCTGCTCCAGCGACTTGTCGGGTCCGGCGACCGCGGAATGGACCATCATCAGGTAACCGCCCGGCGCCACCAGGGACGACGCCCCGGCGCACACCTGGTCGAGCACGATCCGGCCGTCCGGCCCGGCGTCCCACGCCCGCGCGGCCCCGGCCGCGGGCACCGGGGACGGGACATACGGCGGGTTCGCCAGCACGACGTCGAACGGCCCACCGCGCGCCGCTTCGGCCAGGCCGCCCCGAAGCGGCCGGACCGGGAGCCGGCGCAGCCGCGCATTGACCCAGACCGCGGCCAGCGCCCGCCGGGAGATGTCCACCGCGGTCACGGACCCCACGCCGTGCGCCGCGGCCGCCAGCGCGAGAGCGCCGGTCCCGGTACAGAGGTCGAGAACTCTTGCCCCGGCGGGCATTCCTGACGTGCTCAACGCGCTCGCCAGCATCCAGGTGTCGTGTTGCGGGCGGTACACCCCCGGGGGCCGCAGCAGCCGTGGCCGCGCCGGGGCAAGTGGAATCGCTGCTGCGTTGGAGATCGCGGTCATGTCCCCTCCGGGTTCGCCGATGTTGCTCCCGGCTACCCCGGCCGCACGGTGCCAAACGTCCACAATGGCCTGCGACCGGAGGGTTGGACGCGCTCGGAACGGGGTAGCCGCAGGAAAATGACCGAAGGAGGCCCCGATGGAGAGAAAGGCCAACACCGGCGAGAAACGGGACGAGGAAGAACGCGAGGAGGTCCGAGGGGAGCAGGGCACGTCATCCGGTGATCCCCACGACGACACCGACCCGCAATCCGGCTGAGCCGGGGCGCGGAACTCCCCCGGCTCGCCCGGCCCGGGGGAGTTTCACGGCGTCTCCACGGGGTACCCGACGGGTCTTCTGGCGAAACGGAGGCGTTTCCGATGAATCCGCGTACGACAGGCTTTCTTCTGCGACCGGCGGTGCTGATCATCGCACTGGTCCATCTCGTCTTGGGGGTGCTCGGCTTCTTCTTCCTTCCCGAAGCGAACCAGGCGGGCGAGAACACACTGTGGATCTTCAGCGCGACCGGGATGCTCGACGTCATCCGCACCGTGCTCGGCGTGCTCGGCCTGGTCGCGGTGCTCAAGCCGTCCGCGATCCCGGCCTACTGCTGGCTGGCTTTCGTGGCCTTCGCGGGTTTGACCGCGTTCGGGGTGCTCTCGGCGGGGACCGACACGTCCGGTGACGCCGTCAACTTCAGCTGGGCCGACAACGCCCTCCACGCGCTGACCTCGCTCGCGGCACTCGCGGTGGGCATCGCCGCCACGCGTGTTTCCCAGCGGAAGCAAAGTGAGGCAAGGGAAAACGTTTAGTCCGTCCACAACCGGCAACCTGGCGGGTATGACGAAAAAGGCCCCGCTCCGGATCCTCCTGTGGCACGTCCACGGGTCCTGGACCGAATCCTTCGTGCAGGGCGGCCATCGTTACTACCTGCCGCTGCTCGCCGAGGGCGGGCCTTGGGGACGCGGCCTCAGCGGCCGTGACTGGCCCTCCGCCGAGGAGATCCCGGTCGACGAGCTGAAAGACCTCGACGTCGATGTCGTCGTTCTTCAGCGGCCCGAGGAGATCCAGCTGGCGGCGCGGTGGCTGCGCCGCCGCCCCGGCAAGGAAGTACCCGCCGTCTACGTCGAGCACAACACGCCTCGGGAACACGCGGCCACCACCCGGCACCCACTGGCCGAGCGGGACGACATCCCGCTGGTCCACGTGACCCACTTCAACGAATTGATGTGGGACTCCGGTCTCGCACCCACGGTGGTCGTCCCGCACGGGATCCCCGACCCGGGTGAGCGCTACACCGGGGAACTCGCCCACGGCGCGGCCCTGATCAACGAACCGGCGAGGCGTGGGCGGATCACCGGAACCGATCTGCTGCCCGGTTTCGCGGAGATCGCGCCGGTCGACGTGTACGGGATCGGCAGCGAAGATCTCGAAGGCCGCCACCCCGCGCTCCGTCCAGGCGGCGACCTGCGCAGCCGGGAACTGCACGCCGAGGTCGCCCGGCGCCGCGTCCACCTGCACACCGCCCGGTGGACGTCGCTGGGGCTCTCGTTGCTCGAAGCGATGCACCTCGGCATGCCGGTCGTCGCACTGGCGACCACCGAAGCCGTTCTCGCGGTCCCGCCCGACGCAGGCGCCGTCTCGACGGATGTCGAAGTGCTGGCGAGGGCCTACCGCGAATTGATCCATGAACCAGATTTCGCCGTACTGGCAGGGAAATCCGCGCGCGAGTTCGCGTTGAGCCACTACGGGCTCGACGCGTTCCTCGAACGCTGGGACGCCCTGCTGACCGAGGTGACCGCTTGACCACGCCGACCGCGGTGGGAAGGAGCCCCCGATGAGGATCGCGATGGTTTCCGAACACGCCAGCCCGCTCGTCGCGCTCGGCGGAGCCGACGCCGGGGGCCAGAACGTCCACGTCGCCGAACTCTCCGCCGCGCTGAGCAGGCGGGGCCACGACGTCACCGTCTACACGCGCCGCGAGAACCGGCGCGTCGCCGCGACGGTCGAGACGCCGGACGGCTACCGCGTCGTCCACGTCCCGGCGGGCCCGGCGAGGAAGCTGCCGAAGGACGAACTGCTGCCGTATATGGGAGAGTTCGGCCGGGTGCTGCGCTCCCGCTGGGCCAAGGACCGGCCGGACGTCGTCCACGCGCATTTCTGGATGTCCGGCCTGGCTTCGATTCTCGCGGCGAAGGATCTCGGTATCCCGGTGACCCAGACCTTTCACGCGCTGGGCGTGGTGAAACGGCGCTATCAGGGCAAAAAGGACACGAGTCCGCCCGACCGGAGCCGGCTCGAACGGATGATCGCCAAACAGGCCGACAGGGTGATCGCGACCTGTTCGGACGAAGTCTTCGAACTCGTGCGGATGGGCCTGCCGCGCTCACGCGCCTCGGTCGTCCCCTGTGGAGTGGACTTGACCGAGTTCACCCCGGACGGCGAGTGCGCTCCCCGCACGGCTCGGCAGCGGATCGTCAGCGTCGGCAGGCTGGTGCCGCGCAAGGGTTTCGACCTCGCCATCGCCGCGCTGCCCTCGCTCCCGGACACGGAACTGGTCATCGCGGGCGGCCCGGACTCGGGCCCGCTCGCCGAGGCTCCGGAAGTGCGGCGGCTCCAGGCGATCGCCGATCGGGCCGGCGTCGCCGACCGCGTGCACATGCCGGGGCTGGTGTCCCGCGAGAACATGCCCGCGCTCCTGCGTTCCGCCGACGCGGTCGTCTGCACACCTTGGTACGAACCGTTCGGCATCGTGCCGCTGGAGGCGATGGCTTGCGGTGTCCCGGTCGTGGCGACCGCCGTCGGCGGGCTGACCGACACCGTCGTCGACGGCGTCACGGGCCTGCTGGTCCCGCCTCGCAGCCCGAAGGACTTGGCGGGAGCGTTGCGACGGCTCCTCGGTGACTCTTCGGCGCGCGAGTCGTTCGGGATCGCCGGGACCGACCGGGTGCGGGCACGGTACTCGTGGGACCGGGTGGCCGCGGACACCTTGCGCGCTTATGGGCGCGTTGTGAGCGAGGAGACGGAAGTGGCGGCGGCTGCCGCTTCGCCTTCCTGACCCGCCGTGCGGTGACCGAGTTGTTTCGTCCGTGATCGGTGCCGCGTGCGTTCCCTCGGAGCCTGGATCCCGCACCTGATGTCCCGGAAGATGCTTTCGCGACGCCGACCGGAAGGTGTGTGGAAATAGAGACACTGAAACGTCTCTATTTCCACACACCCGTCACACTGGGTCACTCAGCTGGATCTTTGCGGTGCGCTGAGTCGTCCTCGTCCGTCTTCTCACCCCACATACCGTCGCGCGACCGAGTTCCGCTGCGACTCCTCCAGCAGCACCAGCCCGCGCTCCACTCCGGCCGGAACCACCGCCCGCTCCCGCAGCACCCACGGGATCCCCCGCACCGCTTCCGCCACCGCCGCGAACGTGGCCCGGTCGAAGGGCGCAGAACGCAGCACCGCGGCCATCCGGCGCACGATGCTGCCGAGCGGACGCCGCAACCACAGCGTCCACAGCGTGTTCCGGATGCCGAGCTGCCGTCGCCGCCGCGGATCGCGGACGGCCGAGGGGGCGTGGTGGATCACCATCTCCTCGTCCCAGCACATCCACCAGCCCTTGGCCGCGAGGTCGAGGGCGAACAGCTCTTCCTCTCCCCCGAGCCACATGCGGTCGGAGAAGCCGCCGACGTCGTGGAAGGCGCGGACGCGGACGGCCGAGAGGCCCGCCATGACGCCCAGCAGCGCCGGCCCGGGCAGCCAGTCCGGGCCGGGGACCGGGGAGTGTCGCAGTTCCGGGGTGATCGGGTCCTCGGTCAGCGCAGGCTCCACCAGGCACCGCCCGGTCACCACACCGAGTCCGGGGTAGGCATCGAGCTGCTCGACGGCGCGCCGCAGAGACCCCGGCTGCCACCGGGTGTCGTCGTCGCAGAACGCGACATACGGCGTCTCCACCTCACGGACGGCGAGATTGCGCGCGACGGCGCCGAGGTTCCGCGGCGAGCGGATCACCCGGATCGACGGGAACCGTTCTTCGACGGCGTCCGCCGTGCCGTCGCCGGAAGCGTTGTCCACCACCACGATCGGCGCCGCGTCGGGCAGCGCGGTCATCGAGTCGAGGGTCTCCAGCAGTTGCGCGCGCCGGTTGTGCGTGATCACCACGACCGTGATCCGGTCCGTCACTTCATCCTCCATGGGCGTGTTCCAGAGCGCGGATGCGGCGCTCCACCGAAGCGGGCAGCCGTTGCCGGTCGGCGAGCGCGCGGGGCAGCCGCCGGAGCACCCCGGCGAGCGCGCCGAGCACGTGTGGCTCCCGGAGAACCCTGGCCAGCGCACGAAATCCTTCGGCAAGACAGCGGCGCACGGGCCGTCTCATCACCGTGATCAGCATCCGGTTGCGGAGTTCGGCACGCTCACGCCACGACGGCGACGGCCGCATCGGCGACGGGTGGTGATGCGCCCGCACGTCCTCCGCGTAGCAGAGCCACCAGCCGCGCGCCGCCAGGTCGTAGGACAGCAGCCGCTCCTCGGCACCGAAATGCAGCAGCGGATGGAAACCCGCGGCCTGCAGATAGGCGGTCCGCCGGACGACCGCGGAGCAGGCGAGGAACCCGAGCACGGCCGGTCCGGGAAGCCCATCAGGTCTGCCGAGGGGGCTGGCGGCCATCAGCGAGACGACCGGGTCCTCCCGTTCTTCCTCCCCTACCAGGGTTTTCGCGGCGAGGAGGCCGACGTCGTCGTGAGCGTCGAGGATGCGCTCGGCCTCGGCGAGCGCATCCTCGGCCCACCAGGAATCGTCGTCACTGAAGGCGACATAAGGCGTCCGCGCCACGGCGACCCCGAGATTCCGCGCGGACACGCCGATGTTGCGCGGCAACCGGACGACGCGCACGCCCGGGAACGCGGCGGCCATGGCCGCGGTGCCATCGGAGGAGCCGTTGTCCACCACCACGATCGGCGGAGGCGGCCGCAACGCCGTGAGCCGCCGCAACGTCCGTTCCAGTTCCGGCGCCCGATCGCGGGTGGCGATCACCACCGTCGTCGCGGCCGCGCTCATCGCACCGGCCGGGTCTTGAGCGCCTTCACCATGTCCCGCACGAGCCCGTCGTCACCGGGCAGCGCGCGCAACGCGGCCACCGCCCGGCCCTGCACCGAGGAGCACCAGCGCCACCAGGAGTCGAGCACGTCCCGGTTGCCCGCCTCCTCGGCCGGGACGAGGGCGGGCCAGCCGAGCGCGTCGGCCTGTGCGGTGACCTTGCCACCGCCCTCGACCGGGTCGATGGCCAGAGCGGGCACTCCCGCCTGAAGACTCAGCACCAGCCCGTGCAGCCGCGTCGTGACCACGACGTCCAGATGCGACAGGATCGACGTGAACTGGTCCGGTGTCTCACAGCGTTCCCAATCCGACGCCGCCAGCCGCGTGTCGAGCGGCACTCGGGCGCAGTCGACCCCGGCGATCCAGTCCTTCACCGAGGCGTGCACCGCCGTATGGCGGCCGGAGTCGCCGTACTCCCGTTGTTCCGGCGCCAGGATCACCCCCGTCACCAGCACCGTGTCGGTCGGCACGCCGAGGGAGAGATCCGGCGCGCCGACCCCGTCGTGGTCCCGCGCGAAGACCTGATCGAAACCCGTGACCGTGTCGTCCTCCGGATCGATCACCGAGACCCCGACGGCGATCCGATGGCAATGGGCGAACCTGCGGTGCACTTCGCGCACCTGCCTGCCGTGCGCGGGCCCGCAGACGAACACCACGTGACTGTACCGTGCCGGATCCACCTCTTCGTAGTTCACGTCGTTCGGCCGGTACACCGGGCTCCACGCCAGGTCGTGCGGAAGCCCCATGGTCGACAGCGCTTCGTCGACCCTGCGCATACTGAGTACGTCCCCTGCCGTCGCCTCGCCGTGCCGGAAGCTCGCCCAGCCGATCACCAATGCACGCATATCCGATGCTTACCCGGCATCTCCCGATTCACACGGTTTTTCCCGCCCTCACCGCGGGTAGCCAGTCGCCATGAACAGAGTGCTGGTGACCGGAGGCGCGGGTTTCGTCGGCTCGCATCTGTGCGAACGCTTGCTGGACGCGGGCACGGAGGTCGTCGCGGTGGACAATTTCGCCACGGCCGTCATGGCCAACGTGGCGCATCTCCTCGACCGTCCGGGTTTCCGGCTCCTCTCCCGTGACGTCACCGGGCCGATGAGCGCGCCGGGCCCGTTCGACGTAGTCTTCCACCTCGCTTCCGCCGCCTCGCCCCGTGACTACTTCCGCCTTCCACTCGAGACGCTGCGCGCGGGCTCGCACGGCACCGAGCGGGCGCTGGACATCGCCGAACGCGACGGCGCCCGGTTCGTCCTCGCCTCGACGAGCGAGGTCTACGGCGATCCGCAGGAGCACCCGCAGCGCGAGGAATACTGGGGGCACGTGAACCCGATCGGACCGCGCAGCGTCTACGACGAGGCCAAGCGGTACGCCGAAGCGCTCACTTCGGCCATGCGCCGGGAACGGGACGCGAACACCGGTATAGCCCGGATCTTCAACACCTACGGCCCGCGTATGCGCCCCGACGACGGCCGCATGATCCCGACGTTCATCGGCCAGGCGCTGGCGGGCGAACCGCTCACCGTGACCGGCAGCGGCGACCAGACCCGTTCCCTCTGCTACGTCGACGACACGGTCCGCGGTCTGATCGCGCTGGCGGACTCCGACGTGCCCGGCCCGGTGAATCTGGGCAATCCGCACGAACTCACCGTGCTGCGGATCGCGGAGGAGATCTTGGCCGTCACCGGCAGCGCGTCGCCGATCGAGCACATCGACGCGGCCGTCGACGATCCGGCCCGCCGATGCCCGGATATCTCCCGCGCCCGCCGGGAACTCGGCTGGGAGCCGGAAATCCCGATGACGGAAGGGCTTCCGCGCACCGTCGCCTGGTTCGCGCGGCCGCGGTCCGGCCCATACCCGGCCGCCGGAGCCTGAACCCGTAACTCACGTGATCCAAGCCGGAACACGCGTGCTTGAAGCCGGACCGCCTCCAAGCACGCGAGTTCCGGCTTCACGCACGCGAGTTACGCCTCCGAGCACGCGAGTTCCGTGCCTGGACACGCGAATGACGGGCCGGACGCCGGGCACCCCAGATCCGCCGAGAGACGCTTCACTCCGTAGCGACGTCCTGGGCTTTTGCGCCGCGTCGTTTATCACCGACTGCACCGGGTAGCGCTACAGGAGTAAGCGCGGGTCACGGCCCGCATCCCCCGACCGGAGAGGTGGCCCGGTGCGCATACTCGGTATCAACGCCGTTTTCCACGACCCGGCCGCGGCCCTCGTGGTCGACGGCGAGATCGTGGCCGCGGCGGAGGAAGAACGGTTCAGCCGTCGCAAGCACGGCAAGCGGCCGGTGCCGTTCTCCGCTTGGGAACAGCCCGCCGAAGCCGCCGCGTGGTGCCTGGCGGAGGCGGGAATCTCCGCGCAGGATCTCGACGCCGTCGGCTATTCGTACAATCCGGCGCTCGTCGAGCCGGGTCTGGCGGGGCACGATGGGAAGAGCGAAGGTCTCCGCACCGACTTCGCCCGCCGGGCTCCCGCGTTCCTCAAGGCGGCCTTGCCGGGGCTGGATCCCGCGACCGTCCGGTTCGTCCGGCACCACGTCGCGCACGCCGCCTCGGCCGCGCTCGCCGCGCCGTTCGAGGACTGCGCGGTGCTGGTGGCCGACGGCCGCGGCGAGAGCACGTCCTACCTCGCGGGTGAGTACCGCGACGGCAAGTTCGAGGAGCTCGCCGAGCAGCGGCTCCCCCATTCGCTCGGGCTGATGTACGAGGACCTGACCGAGCACCTCGGATTCGCCCGGTCCAGTGACGAGTACAAGGTGATGGCGCTGGCCTCCTACGGGAAGCCCCGGTTCCTCGACCGGATCGCGGAAAGCGTGCACACCAACGGGATGGGGTTCCGTACCGACGAGATCGACTGGACCTCGTTCGCGCCCGCCGTCGAGCCGGGGCAGGAGCCCGGGCAGGTCCACGCCGACCTGACCGCGAGCGTGCAGCGCTGCCTGGAGGACGTGCTGCTCGAACTCGCGGCCAAGATCCATGAACACACCGGGCACACGGACCTCGCGATGGCGGGCGGGATCGCACTCAACTGCGTGGCCAACACCCGGCTGCACGCCGAAGGACCGTTCGAGCGCATCTGGGTCCAGCCCGCCGCCGGTGACGCCGGCACCGCGCTCGGGGCGGCGCTGCAACTCGCGGCCGACTTCGGCGAACGCGGCGGCCCGATGGCCGGCGTGGACCTGGGCCGAGGCTGGACGGACGACCAGCTGGAGAACGCTCTCAAGACCGCGAACGTGCGCTACGAACGGCCGGACGACGTCGCCGACGCGGTCGCCGAAGCCCTGGCCGAAGACCGGATCGTGGCCTGGTTCCATGGCCGGTCCGAATTCGGCCCGCGCGCGCTCGGCCACCGGTCGCTGCTCGCGCATCCCGGGTACGAGGCCAATCTGGAACGGCTGAACGACGTGAAGGGCCGCGAACAGTTCCGCCCGGTCGCCCCGATGGTGCTCGCGGAACGCGCGGGCGACATCTTCTCCCGCGGCCCGCTTCCCAGTCCGTACATGCTTTTCGTGCACGACGTCGCGCAGGAGTGGCGGGATCGCCTCCCCGCCGTCACCCACGTCGACGGCACCGCCCGCGTGCAGACCGTCGACGCCGACGGCGAACCGCTCGTGGCGAGAATGCTCGGCGCGTTCGAACGGCGTACCGGCGTGCCCGCCGTGGTCAACACCAGCCTCAACACCGCGGGCAGGCCGATGGTCGATTCCCCGCGGGACGCGCTGGAGTGCTTCGGTTCGGCCCCCATCGACCTGCTCGCCCTCGGACCTTTCGTGGTCCGCCGTCCCTGACCTCGGAGGTGTGTCGTGATCGAAGAACACTTCGCAGCATTGAGCGAGGCCGCCGGGAAGTCCGCTTCCTGGTCGCCGAAGATCCGTGACTGGGGTGACCATCTGGCCACCGTGCTGTCGTCCGGCGGACGGCTGCTCGCGTGCGGCAACGGCGGGAGCGCCGCCGAGGCGCAGCACCTCACCGGTGAGCTGGTGGGCCGGTTCCGCAACGACCGGCAGCCGTTTTCGGCGATCGCCCTGCACGCGGACACCTCCGCCGTGACGGCCATCGTCAACGACTACGGCGAGCAGGAGGTGTTCGCCCGGCAGGTGCGCGCGCACGGCCGTCCCGGCGACGTCCTCGTCTGCCTTTCCACCAGCGGGGGGAGCCAGAACGTCGTCGCGGCCGCGAAGGCCGCCCACGAACTCGGCGTGACCACCTGGGCGATCACCGGCCCCTCCCCCAACCCGCTGGCCGCGCTGTGCGCCGACGCGATCCCGGTGGAGGCGCCGTCGATGGCCACCGTGCAGGAGGTCCACCTCGCGCTGGTGCACGCCCTGTGCACCGCGTTCGACCACGCGCTCGGGGTGCCCACGTGAGGCCGCTGGTCGTGCTGGGCGACGCCCTGCTGGACGTCGACGTCGACGGCACGTCGGACCGGCTCTGCCCGGACGCGCCCGTCCCCGTGGTCGACCTCGCCCGCGAATGGCGGCGGCCGGGCGGCGCCGGGCTGGCCGCGTTGCTCGCGGCGCGGTCCACCGCCGAGGTCGTCCTCGTCGCCCCGCTGGGGGACGACCAAGGAGGCCGGACCCTGTCCGGACTCCTGGAGCGCGAGGTCCGGGTGGTGCCGATGCCGTTGTGCGGCACCACCGTCACCAAAACCCGCGTCCGCGCCGCGGGGCAGTCGCTGGTCCGCCTCGACAGCGGTGACGGGAGGGCGGAGTACTCGCCGCTCACCGCCGGCGTCCGTGAAGCGCTGCGCTCGGCGGGCGCGATCCTAGTCGCCGACTACGGCCGCGGCGTCACCGGCCATCCGGAGGTCCGCAGGCTACTCGCCGAACTGGCGGGCACGATCCCGATCGTCTGGGATCCGCATCCGCGCGGAGCGGAGCCCGTGGCGGGAATCCGGCTCGTCACCCCGAATCTCGCCGAAGCCGAGCAGCTCACCGAAGCCCGCGCCGGCGCCGAGGAACTGGCGAAGCAGGTGCACTCGCTCTGGAAGGCCGCCGCGGTCTGCGTCACCACGGGCTCCCGCGGCGCGGTGCTGACCGAGGGCGGCCCGTGCACGACGTTCCGGCCGCCGTCGGGCGTCGTCGCCAAGGACACTTGCGGCGCGGGTGACCGCTTCGCGTCCGCGGTCACCGCCGCGCTCCTCGACGGGGCGTCCACCGCCGACGCGGTGGCCACCGGGGTCGAGACGGCCGCACGCTTCGTCGCCACCGGCGGCGCCGCCACCTTGTCCACTGTGGACAGCGAACCGCGGCCGGAGACCACGCACCACGGTGCTTCGGCGTTCGACGTGGCCGCGCGGGTCCGCGCGCGAGGCGGCAGGCTCGTCGCCACCGGTGGCTGTTTCGACCTGCTGCACCCCGGCCACGCCAGCCTGCTCCGGCAGGCACGTGCGTTGGGTGACGCCCTCGTCGTATGCCTCAATTCCGACGCCTCCGTGCGCGGCCTGAAAGGACCGGGACGGCCGATCGTGACCGCGCGGGACCGCGCCAGGTTGCTCACCGAACTCGCCTCGGTCGACGCCGTCGTGGTGTTCGACGAGCCCGATCCCGCCGCGGTGCTGGACCGCCTCCGCCCGGACGTCTGGGTCAAGGGTGGCGACTACGCGGACACGGAGCTCCCCGAAAGCGCCGTCGTGCGCAGGCACGGCGGCGAGATCGTCCTGATCCCGACCATCCGCGGCTATTCCACCTCCCGGCTGCTGGCCGCGGCGGAAGGAGCATGATGCGCCCTCTCGGCAACGTCCTGATCACCGGCGGCGCCTCCGGACTCGGTGCCGCGACCGTCGAAGCCGTCCGTGAAGCGGGTGGTACACCCCTCGTCGTCGACCGCGTCGAACCTGCGGCCGACGTCGCCTTCGTCCAGGCCGACCTGGCCGATTCCGCCGCGGCCGCGAGCGCCGTGAACGCACTCGCCGAACGGGCGGGCGGGATCGACGGCGTCTTCACCGCGGCGGGGACCGACGCGTGCGGCGCGCTCGACGAAGTGTCCACAGAGGAATGGGAACGCGTGGTCCGGGTCAACCTGCTCGGTACGGCCGCGGTCGTCCGCGCGGCGCTGCCCCATCTGCGGCTGAGCCACGGCACGGTGGTGACCTGCGCGTCGACGCTGGGGCTGCGGGTGGCCGGGGACGCGAGCGCCTACTGCGCCTCGAAATTCGGCGTCGTCGGCTTCACCAGGGCACTCGCCATGGAGCTGGCGGGCCGGGTCGGGGTGACGCTGCTCGTCCCCGGCGGCATGCACACCGCGTTCTTCGACGATCGGGCCGAGCAGTACAAGCCGCCGCCGGACGCGAAACTCAACCAGCCCGAGCACGTCGCGGCGTCGGTGGTGTTCGCCCTCTCCCAGCCGCCCGGCTGCGAGATCCGCGAACTCGTGGTGTGCGCTTCGGAAGAAGGGTCCTGGCCGTGACCGGTGGCATCCTCGTGCTGCGCGCGCTCGGTCTGGGTGATCTGCTCACCGCGGTTCCCGCGCTGCGGGCACTGCGCCGCGCCTTCGACGGCGAGCGGCTGGTGCTCGCCGCGCCCGAGAACCTGCGCGACATCGTCGAACTGATCGACGCGGTGGACGAGCTGCTCCCGACGGCCGGGCTCGGCGAGCTGTCCTGGCCCGGCGAGCCGCCGCGGCTGGCGGTCAACCTGCACGGCCGCGGCCCGGAGAGCATCCACGACCTGCTCGCCCAGGACCCGCTCGAACTGATCACGTACCGGCATCCGGACTTCCCCGGCGTCGACGGCCCGGACTGGCCTGCCGAAGCGCACGAAGTCGACCGCTGGTGCCGTCTGCTCGAGGCCGCCCGCATCCCGGCCGACCGCACCGATCTCGCGCTGCCACCGCCGCCCGGCCCCAGCCCGGCGGCGGGCGCGGTGGTGATCCATCCTGGTGCCGCGTTCGCCGCCCGGCGCTGGCCGCCGGACCGGTACGCGCGAGTGGCGCGGGCACTCTCCGGACGGCACCGGGTGGTCGTCACGGGAAGCGCGCCGGAAGCGCCCCTCGTCCGCGACGTCACCGAGGCGGCCGGGCTTCCCGGCGAGGCGATGCTCACCGGTGGCGATCTCGCCGAACTGGCCGCGACCGTGGCCGAAGCTCGGCTGGTGATCTGCGGTGACACCGGCGTCGGGCACCTCGCCACCGCCTATGGGACGCCGTCGGTCCTGCTGTTCGGGCCGACCCCGCCGCGGCTCTGGGGCCCGCCTGCCGACGCCCGGCAGCACACGGTCCTCTGGGTGGGCGACGTCGGCGATCCACACGGCGAAGCCCCGGATCCCGGCTTGCTGCTGTTGCGCGAAGAACGCGTCCTCGCGGCGGCCGAAGAACTGCTGGCGACGGGGGCTTCCCGTGGGTGAGCGGGTGGGCGTGATCGGCGCCGGCTACGTCGGGCTCACGAGCGCCGCGTGCTTCACGCATCTGGGACATCAGGTGGCCTGCGTCGACAACAATCCGTCCAAAGTGGACACGTTGCGGCGCGGCGAGGTCACGATCGTCGAGCCGGGGCTCACGGAACTCGTCCGGGACGGGCTGGGCAGCGGCCGGCTCCGGTTCACCACCGCGCCGGACGAGCTGTCCGATGTGGACTTCGTCTTCCTCTGCCTGCCCACTCCGGAAGGAAAGGACGGCGCCGCCGACGTCCGGGTGCTGGAAGAGGTCGTGGCCACGCTCCCCGGCCTGCTGCGGTCCGGCTGTGTCGTCGTCACCAAGTCCACCGTCCCGGTCGGCACCGGGACCCGGCTGGCGGAACTGCTCGGACGGCCGGATCTGCCCGTGGTGAGCAATCCCGAGTTCCTCCGTGAGGGGCACGCCGTCGAGGACTTCCTGACGCCCGACCGGATCGTCCTCGGCTCGGTGCCGGAGAACCGGGCGCCCGCCGAACGGGTGGCCGCGTTGTACGGCGAGACGAACGCGCCGGTGTGGTTCACCGATCCGGCCAGTGCCGAGCTGGCGAAATACGCCAGCAACGCGTTCCTGGCGCTGAAAGTGTCCTATGTGAACGTCCTCGCCGAACTGTGCGAGCACTACGGCGCCGACATCCGCGACGTCGGGCGGCTCATGGGGCTCGATTCCCGGATCGGCCCCGCCTTCCTCGTGCCCGGTCCCGGCTGGGGCGGCTCGTGCCTGCCCAAGGACACCGCCGCGCTGCTGCGGACCGCCGAACACGCGGGCGTCGACTTCGGCCTCCTGCGCGACGCCATGAAGGCCAACGCCCGCCAGCGGGCGGCCGTGGTGCGGAAGATCCGCCTCGCGATCACCGGTGTTTCGGACGGTTCGCTCTCGGGCATCCGTATCGGGCTGCTCGGTTTGGCGTTCAAAGCGGGGACCGGGGATCTGCGCGATTCCCCCGCGCTCGCGGTCGCGCGGGAGCTCGCCAGGAGCGGCGCGGTGCTGACCGCGTACGACCCCGGCGTCGAGTCCGTCGAACCGGACATCGTCCAGGTCGTCGACGACCCGTACCTGGTCGCGAAGGACGCGGCGGCGCTGGTGGTGCTCACCGAGTGGCCCGAGTTCCGCGAGCTCGACTGGGACCGGCTCGCCGCCGCCACCGAACGCGCCGTCGTCGTCGACGCCAGGAATCTCCTGGACCCGGCGACCGTCGGCGAAGCGGGCTTCACCCATACGGGGATCGGTACCGATCCGAACAGGAGGACAGGATGACCCAGCCGTTGAAGGCCCTCGCACTGGTGTGCTCGCTCAAACCGTCCCCCGCGCCGTCGAGCAGCGCGCTGATCGCCCAGCAGCTGCTCGACGAACTGGCCGGACGCGGCGCCACCGGTGAACTCGTGCGTGTGGTCGACCACGACGTCAAAGCCGGCGTGGAAGGCGACATGGGCGACGGCGACGCCTGGCCCGGGATCCGCCGGAAGATCGCCGCGGCCGACATCCTGCTGATCTCGACGCCGACCTGGGTCGGCCACATGTCCAGTGTGGCCCAGCGCGTGCTGGAACGGCTCGACGCCGAACTGTCCGAAACGGACGACGAAGGCAGGCCCGCGATGTTCGGCAAGGTCGGTGTCACCGCCGTCGTCGGCAACGAGGACGGCGCGCACAAGATCACCGCCGACCTGTTCCAGGCCCTCAACGACGTCGGTTTCACCGTACCCGCCCAGGGCGGAACGTATTGGAACGGCGAGGCGATGAAGGGCGGGGACTACAACGACCTCGTCGAGACGCCCGAAGCGGTCGCCTCGACCAACGCGACCCTCGCGCGCAACGCCGTCCACTTGGCGAATCTGTTGCGGGAGACGCAGTACCCCGCTTCCTGACACCAGGTGTGAACGACGCCACGGCCGGGTACCCCGGTTCCGTGATCGTCAAAACGCTGGCGTTCGGTGTTTGCCTGCTGCTCGCCGGCTGCACCGGAGCGAGCGGGCAAGAGCCGGTGAAAGAGGCAGCCGCGCGGTTCATCGGCGCGCTCGCGTCGGGTGATCACCGCTCGGCGTGCGCGCTGCTGGCGCCCCGGGCACAGGAGTCCTGGGCGCCGGAGAGCTGCGAACGTGGCCTCGCGAGGGCGGACGTCCCGGGCGGAACGCCCGAAACGGTCTCGATCTGGAGCGAGGAAGCCCAGGTGAAGACCGGCCGCGACACGCTTTTCCTGCACGAATCGTCCACCGGATGGGTGATCACGGGCGCGGGCTGCCGCCATCGGAACGAACAGGTCTACGACTGCTCGGTGGGCGGACCGTGAAAGCGCGCCCGGTGTTCACCGTCTACCTCGTCTTCGTCGTGGCCGTCCTCGGCTACTGCGTCCTACTGGGCCTGCTCCACCGGTGAAGGAGGCGGACGATGCGGCGCTTTCTCCGGGACAACGCCCTCTCGCTGGCGTTCGGGCTGCTGTTCCTGCTGAGCCTCGCGGGACAGGCGTTCGCGGGCCTCGCCGACTACAACGACCGGCGGCTCAGCCACGCCGCCGAACCGATCGGCCTGCTCGACTACCTGGCGTCCGCGGACTTCGCCGTCGACGTCGCCGAAAACTGGCAATCGGAGTACCTGCAGTTCTTCCTGTACGTGTTCGCGACCGTGTGGCTGCTGCAACGCGGCTCCCCCGAATCGAAACCGGCCCGCCGGGTCGGCCTGGAAACCGACAAGGAGCAGCAGGTCGGGCGGCATTCGACGGCCGACTCACCGAAATGGGCCAGAGCGGGAGGCTGGCGCACGGGGATCTTCTCGATGTCACTCGGGCTGGTGATGCTGGGACTGTTCCTGCTGTCCTGGCTGGCCCAGTCCGTGGCCGGGATGAGCGCCTACAACGCCGAGCAGCTCACCGAATTCGGTGATCCGGAGTCGTGGTTCGGCTATCTGGCGTCGTCGGACTTCTGGAACCGCACACTCCAGAACTGGCAATCGGAATTCCTCGCCATCGGCTCGATGGCGGTGTTCAGCGTGTACCTGCGCCAGCGCGGCTCCCCGGAATCCAAACCCGTGGGCGCGCCGCACCACGTCACCGACGAATCCGGGTGATTGAACCGCGGGAAACGGGTATCCGTGCGGCGTCGGACTGACGACCACGGACAGGAGTGTCCATGACCACCACCACGAAACACGACCTCGTCTCGGTGATCACCGAAGACCACCGCGCCTTCGAACGGATCTTCAAGGAGCTCGAATCCGGCAAGGGCGGTGATCGGCACCGCAAGGACCTCGCGGACCACGTGATCGCCGAACTCGTGCGGCATTCGATCGCCGAAGAGCAACATACGTACCCCGCCGCGCGGAAGAAGCTCCCCAACGGCGACGAGGTCGCCGACCACGAGATCGAGGAGCACGCCGAAGCAGAACGCGTGATGAACGACCTCATCGGCCTGGAGCCGACCGACAAGCGGTTCGACCAACTGGTCGGGAAGCTGATCGAGGACGTCCGGCACCACATCGAGGAGGAGGAAAGCGACCTGCTGCCGAAACTGCAGGCCGCCTGCTCGCCGGGAGAATTGCAGGAACTGGGCGAGAAAGTGTTGCGGGCCAAGGAGATCGCCCCGACACGGCCGCATCCCGCCGCCCCGGACCGGCCGCCGGCGAACCGGATCCTGGCGCCGGGGACGGCGTTCATCGACAAGATCCGGGACGCGCTGACGGACCGCGCCACCTGAGCTTGACGCCAGCAGATGTCCGTGAAGGCCTCCTTCCCTACTCTCAAGGTAGGGAAGGAGGCCTTCACGGCGTTTGCCGGTGGTGTGTCGGTTCCGGTGGGGAGGGATGTTGCGAAAGTGGCCTTCGCAACCTCAAGGCTCGGCAGGAACATCCCGCACCGAGGACTCGGGCAGCTCCCCCGTGAGCGCGAAGTCCACCCGCCGCGCCACCGAAACGGCCTGGTCCGCGAACCGCTCGTAGAACCGCGCCAGCAACGCCACCGAGATCGCGGACTCGATGCCGTGCGGCCAGTCCGGCTCGGTGACCAGCGTCATCAGTTCCTCGTACAGCGCGTCCACACGCTGATCGGACCGGGCGAGCGAGTGGAACACCTCCGCGGTCGGTCCCTCGATCGCCGCGCCGAGGTCTTCCGCCATCGAGCAGACGAGCCCGGCCATCTCGCCGAACCGGCCGGCGAGCGCGTCGGGGACGGCGAATTCCGGCGCTCGCGCGGCCTGGTCCGCGATGTGCTGGGCGAGGTCGCCCATCCGCTCCAGCCGGTCGGCGCAGTACACCGCCGCGAGCACGGTCCGCAGGTCGCGCGCGACCGGCGCCTGCAGGGCGAGCAGCTTCTGGGCGGTCTCCTCGCATGTGGTCCGTGCCGCGTTCAGTTTCGCCTCGACGGCCGCGAGTTCGGCGGCGGCTTCGGCGTCCCGGTCGAGTAAGACCCGGTTCGCGAGCCGTAGTTCCTCGCAAGCCATCCCGCACATGCTCGACAGGAGCTCGCCGAGAACGCTCAGTTGACCATGGAATCGATCCCTCATGTCAGCACTTTCGCAGGTTCGAGGACGTACGTGGCGTACGCCGCGCGGATCACCGGCTGGGCGACGTTGCGCACGGGGACACCGCCCGGGCTGACGCCTTGTTCGCTGCCGTAGTGCGCGTGTCCGTGCACGGCGAGCGCCACCTGGGCGTCGTCGATCGGCTCGCACAGCAGGTACGACCCCAGGAACGGGTGGATTTCCGGCGGTTCGCCGTGCAGGGTGCCGGGGATCGGCGAGTAGTGCGTCAGCGCGACGGTCACGTCTGGCTCCTCGTGTTCGAGCCCTTCCAGCGCGGTGCGCAGCCGTTTAGCGGCCGCCATGGTGTGTTCGACGAAGTCCTTCATCTCGCGTTCGCCGAACCGGCTGGCGCATTTGCCCGCGAACCCGCCGCCGAAGCCTTTCACCCCGGCGACGCCGAGCTTTCCGCCGTCCAGGTCCACGGTGGTGGCCGAACCCTCCAGAACCGTGATCCCGCTTTCCTCCAGCAGCCCGCTGACCGCTTCCGCCTCGTCCGAGTGGTAGTCGTGGTTGCCGAGCACCGCCACCACGGGGACGTCGAGCCCGGCGAACTCGTCGGCCACCACCCTGGCCTCTTCGACGCTGCCGTGCCGGGTGAGGTCGCCCGCGAGCAGCAGCACCTCGGCGTGTTCGGCGATGTTGTCCAATGCCGGCCGCAGCAGGCCCCGGTTGTCCTCCCCGAGGTGGACGTCCCCGACCGCGGCGACCCGGATCACCGGATCTCCTCGGCGTGCGACGGCTCGCGGACGTCCGCCGTCCGGACGTCGTTGTGCACCAGCTCGGCCGCGATGTGTTCGCAGACCACCGCCTCGATGTCGGCCTTGCGGTTGGCACAGGGGACCTCGCCGCTGAGCCGGACCTGGTCACCGCGCACGGTGACGTGCACGCCGAGTTCGGCGGTCCTCGGATCCTCCGCCAGCGCCTTGGTCAGCCTGGCGACCAGGTACTGGGGCGCTTCCTCGGGCATCGGAAGCTCCTTTCCGTCGATGATGGACAGTGCCGCGAGCAGGGTCAGGAACGACCAGGCGTACGGCGATTCGGCGGTCTCCTCGGCCACGCGGTGCCAGTCGACCTGCTCGCGGAGGTCACGGGCGATCCGCAGCAGCGGCCCGAAATCGCACCGGTGCGGGCTGAGCACGAGTATCTTGTCGACGAGCAGATCGGTGCCGTTGAGCACGGGAGCGGCGGTCGCCCCGACCCGCATCAGCGAAGCGCGGTCGAGCATCTCGTCGGTGACCGGCCGATGGTTGGGCCGGAAGATGAGGTCCACGAGACAGTCGCCGTCGTAGACCTTGGTGAGCCAGTCCTCCGGCGGACGCACCCGTCTCAGCCCCGCGGCTTCCAGCGCGTCCGCCGCTTCCTCGATGTCCTCGTGCTTGAGGAAGAGGTCGACGTCGTGATCGGACGGCGGGCCGCCCCGCGCGTACACGGCGAGACCGCCCGCGATGGCGAACCGCACCGACGTGCCGTCCAAAGTGGACACCACCTTGGTCAGCGTGTGCAGCAGCTCCTTCTCGTTCACGGCCGCTCCCCCACCCCGGTGGCCAGTTCGTGCCCCCGGCCGACGTCCGGTTTCAGGGGTTCGGTCGGGAACCCTTCGCCTTCCCGCAATCCTTTGAGGAACGCTTCGATCGCGTCCTCCGACGAGTATCGCGGCGTCCAGCCCAGCTCTTCCCTGGCGCGCGTGCAGTCCATCACCGGGAGACGCAGCACGGCTTCGAAGAGCCCTGGCGTGGCCGGAATCAGGTGCAGCGACCAGGCCGCGGCGAGCGCGTGCCGGACGAAGGCAGCCGGAACCTTCACCGGCCTGGCGCCGAAGATCCGTGCCAGCGCGCGGGTGTCCAGTACCGGGTCGGCGGCGATGTTGAAGGCGCCCTTGACGTCCTGAAGCGCGCAACGCCGGTAAGCGTCGGCCACGTCTTCGGTGTGCGCGGTCTGGATCCTCAGTTGCGGGATGTCCGGAAGGATCGGGACGAGCGACGGCCTCAGCAGTTTGCCCGGAACGAGAGGCCCACCGAAAAGGCGGCGCTGTCCGGGCGCCGCGGCCTTCTGGAACAGGAATCCCGGGCGCACCCGTACTACCCGCAGCCGTGGATGACCGCGGTCGAAGGCCTCGAGAACCCTTTCCACATAAGCCTTTTCCCGGGTGTACGCCGCCTTGGGCGAGCCGTGCGTCGGCCAGTCCTCGGTCACCGGGTGGTCGTCGTCCCTCGGCGAGTACGCCCCGATCGACGACGCGTACACCAGCGACGGCACCCGCATCGCCTGCGCGGCTTCGAACACCCGGATCGAACCCAGCACGTTGGCCCGCCAGGTGACCTCGGGCCGGTGGGTGGGCTGGAAGAGCCAGGCCAGGTGGATCACCACGTCGGCGCCGTCGAACACGGCCCGGAGGTCGTCGCGGGCCACGTCGGCGGTGACGAACTCGGTCTTCGGGCTCTCCCAGCGGCTGGGGCGCCTCGCCAGCCCGACGATCGAGCCGACCTCGGGGTCCGCACCCAGCGCGCGCACCACCGCCGTCCCGACGTTACCGGTGGCGCCGGTGACCACGATCCGCTTGCCATTGCTGCTCATGGGTACGGTACCCACCGTCGCTCTGGCTTAATCGGCGCGGAGCCGCTGGACGAGACGGCGAGCAGGCAACGCCATCGCCCCCAGGCCGATCGACGTCGCGACCTCGTCCGTGGGCGTGACGAGCAGGTGGTCGATCTCGTCGAGCAGCCTGCGGCACCGATCGAGTTTGTCCGGGTCACCCGAACGGGCAACCTCGGCGAGTGCTTCGAGCAGGTCGGCGACGATCCCGCGCGCGTGCTCACCGGGATGCCGGAACGGCTGCTCACTCCGGGCGGCCTCGCTCACGGCGTCGATCAGCTGGGCGAGCGGCTGCCACAGGGAAATGAGGTTCGACAAGGGCTCCTCGCGGATCTCACGCTGTCCGCGGAGGTTCAGGTACCGGCCCTCCCGGGTCCAGCCGATCGCGTCTTCCGCCTCCGCGGCCAGGCTGCGGACGTCCCGCAGCCGGTCGTCGAGACCGTCGGCCGAATCGCCGCCGCGGACCAGTTCCGCGGTCTCGTCGAGGACGTCGGCGATCGCCCCGGCCAGCCTGGAGGTCGCCTCCCGCAGGCGTTCGCCGTGCAGCGGCGGCAGGATCACCGCGTTGAGCACCGCGCCGATCGCCGCACCCAGCGCGGTCTCCAGCAGCCGGTCGGCGAGCAGGACCGGTTCGGTCGCGCTGCCGTAGGAGACCAGGAGCATGCCGGTGATCCCGACCCACACCCCGGAATCACCGAACCCCCGCCACGAGCCGAGCAGCAACCCGGTGAAGACGACCAGTCCGAGCGCGACCGTGACGGACGGGATGACCTGGCCCGCGCCCGCCGCGAGCAACACCCCCACGCCGACCGCGCCGACCTGCTGCGCCCAGCCGCGCAGGGAGCGGTAAACGGTGGCCTGCACCAGGAACACCGCGGCGTACGGCGCGAGGAAGGGTTGCGGCAGCCGCAGCACCGAGGTCGCCACGATCCACGCGATCACCGCCGCGGCCGTGGCCTTCGTGGTCTGGATGAGACTCCGGCGTTCCTCCCCCGGAACCCGGAACGCCCGGCCGGCCCAGGCGAACGGCGCCGTCCATGGGTGCCGGGCGCCCATCACGGCCCCGGAGGCGCCAGGTGGACGACCTTCGTCTGCGTCATCTCGTCGAGCAGTTCGGGCCCGTAGCCGTAACCGCTGCCGCTGGCACCTCGCGGATGGGCGGCTCCGCCGGGCGCGCCACCGAAGACGTTGTTGATCTTCACGGTCCCGACCGGGAGTTCGCGCCATGCCCGCTGCGCGTGCGCCATCGAGGAGGTCAGCACCGTGGCGGCGAGCCCGTACTCGCCGTCGGCGGCCTGGCCGAGTGCCTGCTCGAAGTCCGCGACCACCGTCACCGGCGCGACCGGGCCGAACGTCTCCTCGCGGAGAATCCGCATCCCGGAGGTACATCCGGTGAGGACGGTCGCCGGGTAGAAGGCGCCGGGACCGTCCGGCACGACGCCGCCGACGAGCGGATCGGCGCCTTGCGCGATCGCTTCCGCGACCTGGGCGTGCACCCCCTCGCGGTGACGCCGGTCGACGAGCGGGGCCAGTACGCGCCGGCCCGCTTCGGCGACCAGCGCGGTGATGAAGGCGTCCGCGACGTCCTGGTGCACCAGGATCCGTTCGACCGAGACACAGATCTGCCCTGAGTTGGCGAACGCCCCGGTCGCCGCCTGACCGGCCGCCCAGACCGGGTCCACGCCGGCGTCGACGACGAGCGGATCGTTGCCACCGTTCTCCAGTAACGCCTTGGCGCCGGTCTTCGCCGCGCTCGCCGCGATCGAACGACCCGCGACGCTACTGCCGACATGCGCGATGACGTCGACATCCGCATGGGCCGCGAGTTCGGCGCCGACGGTCCCGTCACCCTGCACGGTCTGGAGCACTCCCTCGGGAAACGCCTCGGACAGCACGTTCCCCAGCCAGGCGCCGGTGTGCGGGCAGCGTTCACTCGGCTTGTGCACCACCGTGTTCCCCGTGACCACCGCGGCACCCAGCAGCCCGCAGGCCACGGCGACGGGGTCGTTCCACGGCGTCAGTGCCACGACCACGCCCCGCGGTTCGGGCACCATCAGGTCGGTGGCCGACCGATCACCCAGCAGGGACCGCCCGCGGTGCACCGGACCCAGTTCGGCGTACTGCTCCAAGGTCCCGGCTCCGGCGAGAACACCTTCCTCGGCTTCGTCGCGGGGCTTCCCGGTCTCGCTCTCGATGAGGACGGCGAGTTCACCCGCCCGCGCCTGGAGCGACCTGGCCGCGTCCTTCAGCGCGATCCCGCGTTCGGCCGCCGGTGTGGCGGCCCAGCCCGGGGCTCGCCGTTTCGCCGTGGCGATCGCCGTTTCGACGCCATCGGGGGTCGCCGCCTTGACGCTGCCGACGAGCCTGTCGTCGGCGGGGTCGCGGATCTCCAGCACGGTCGGCCGGTCCACCGTCGTCATTCGCACCTCCACGAAGTTTCCTGCGCCGGTTACCCGGTGTCGTTTTGCCGAAACAGTGCCGGGGTAGCCGCGAGGGAAACCACCACCGCAAAGGGGCGACACCAGTGGCACAGCATCGAGAAGACGCGAAGGACGAACAGCTGGGCGGAAGCCGTGTGGATCCCGGGCAGTCCGCGCTGACCACCCAGCAGGGTGTCCGCGTCGATCACACGAACGACTCCCTGACCGCCGGAGCCCGGGGCCCGACACTGCTGGAGGACTTCCACGCACGCGAGAAGATCACGCATTTCGACCACGAGCGCATCCCCGAACGGGTCGTGCACGCGCGCGGCGCGGGTGCCTACGGCTTCTTCGAGGCCTACGACGACGCGCTGGCCGACTACACGGTCACGGAATTCCTCACCAGCGGCGAGAAGATCCCCGTGTTCGTGCGGTTCTCCACCGTCGCGGGGTCGCGGGGCTCGGCCGACACCGTGCGTGACGTCCGCGGCTTCGCGACCAAGTTCTACACCCGTCAGGGCAATTACGACCTCGTGGGCAACAACATGCCGGTGTTCTTCATCCAGGACGGCATCAAGTTCCCCGACTTCGTGCACGCGGTCAAACCCGAGCCGCGCAACGAGATCCCACAGGCGCAGTCGGCGCACGACACCTTCTGGGACTTCGTTTCGCTGCAACCGGAAAGCCTGCACATGGTGCTCTGGCTGATGTCCGACCGCGCGCTGCCGCGCAGCTATCGGATGATGCAGGGCTTCGGCGTCCACACGTTCCGGCTCGTCAACGCCGCCGGCGAGGGCACCTTCGTGAAGTTCCACTGGAAACCCGTGCTCGGCACGCATTCCCTGGTTTGGGACGAATGCCAGAAGATCGCGGGCAAGGACCCCGACTTCAACCGGCGCGACCTGTGGGACGCCATCGAGGCCGGGCAGTACCCGGAATGGGAGCTGGGCGTCCAGCTGGTGGACGAGGACTCCGAACACGAGTTCGACTTCGATCTGCTGGACGCGACGAAGATCATCCCCGAGGAGCAGGTGCCGGTGCGGCCGGTCGGGCGGATGGTCCTGGACCGCAACCCCGACGACTTCTTCGCCGAGACCGAGCAGATCGCCTTCCACACCGCGAACGTGGTACCCGGCATCGACTTCACCAACGATCCGCTGCTGCAGGCACGGAACTTCTCGTATCTCGACACTCAGCTGATCCGGCTCGGCGGCCCCAACTTCTCCCAGCTCCCGGTGAACCGGCCGATCGCCCCGGTGCACACGAACCAGCGCGACGGTTACGGGCAGCAGAGTATCCACAAAGGACGGACGAGCTACTTCCCGAACTCGCTCGGCGGTGGCTGCCCGGCGATCGCCGATTCCGGCGTCTTCCGGCACTACACCGAAGCCGTGGCCGGCCACAAGATCCGGGAACGCAGCGAGAGCTTCAAGGACTTCTACAGTCAGGCGACGCTGTTCTGGAACAGCATGTCCCCGGTCGAACGCGAGCATATCGTCGCCGCGTTCCGGTTCGAACTCGGCAAGGTCGAGGACCGGGAGGTCCGGGCGCGGACCGTCGCCGAGCTCAACAACGTCGACCACGGCCTGGCGGCCCGGGTGGCCGAGGGGATCGGCGTGACCGTGCCCGCCGCTCCGGCCATGCCACACCATGACCGCTCCTCCCCCACGCTTTCCCAGCTCAACCAGCCCCCCGTCGCTCCGACCAGCCGGAAGGTCGCGGTGCTCGCCGCCGACGGCGTCGACACGATCGGCGTCGGCCGCCTGGTCGAGGCGCTGGCCGAGCAGGGCGCGATCGCCGAAGTCCTCGCGCCGGCCGAGGCCGAACTCCGGCCAGGTGGTGAAGGAGACCCGCTGTGGCCGGACAGGCAGCTCAACACCATGGCTTCGGTGCTCTACGACGCGGTGGCCGTCCCGTGTGGCCCGGGCGCGATCGACATCCTCGAACGCGATGGGTACGCGGTGCATTTCGTCGCCGAGGCGTACAAGCACGGCAAACCGGTGGCCGCCTTCGGTTCGGGTGTGGACCTGCTGCGCCGCGCCGGGGTGACCTCGAAGCTGGCCGACGACACCGAAACCCTGATCGACCAGGGCGTGGTGACCACCACGGCGGCCGAGGCGACCCTGCCCGACGGCTTCTTCGCCTCCTTCCTCACGCAGCTGGGCGAACATCGCTCGTGGCGGCGGAAGACCGACGCGATCCCGGCGTGACCGGAGTTTGCGGCCGTGGCACCCGGGTACCGGAAGAGGGTGAGCGACCTCGACTACACGATCGTGATCCCGACGACCGGGCGGGAGAATCTCCATACGCTCCTGGCCGGGATCGAAGCCGCCGGGGAACCCCGGCCCGCGCGGATCATCGTCGCCGACGACCGGCCCGGCGGCGATGAGCTGCGGCTTCCCCCGTCCAGTACGGAAATCGATGTGGTCCGCTCCGGCGGACGCGGTCCCGCCGCGGCCCGTAACGCGGGCTGGCGGCGCGCGGAGACCGAGTGGATCGCCTTTCTCGACGACGACGTGGTGATCGGCTTGGACTGGCCGCGGAAACTCGCCGAAGACCTCCTGCCCCTCGGGCCGGAGACGGCGGCGTCGCAGGCGCGGCTCGTCGTACCGCTGCCGCCGGACCGTCGTCCGACCGACGACGAACGCGGAACCGCCGGGCTGGAGACGGCCAGGTGGATCACCGCCGACATGGCCTACCGCCGGTCCGTGCTCGCCGACGTCGGCGGATTCGACGAACGGTTTACCCGTGCTTACCGGGAGGACTCGGATCTGGCCTTGCAGGTCGCCAAGGTGGGTCACCGCATCGCACGGGGTGAACGCGTCACCGTCCATCCGCCCAAACGATCGGGTCCGCTGGCCAGCCTCCGCGCCCAGCGGGGCAACGCCGACGACGCGCTCATGCGGCACAAGCACGGTGTCCTCTGGCGACAGCAGACCGGAGCCGGACACGGACGGCTCGAACGGCACGCGCTGGCCATCGTGAGCGCGGCGGGCGCCGTGGCGCTGTTCGCGCTGGGACGCCGTAAGGCCGCCACCGCGGCGGCCGGAGTGTGGGCGGGGCTGACCGCCGAGTTCGCCGCGCGCCGGATCGCGCCGGGGCCGCTCACCCCAGGCGAGGTGTCGCGGATGCTCCTGACCAGCGTCCTCATCCCGCCCGCGGCCTGCTATCACCGGCTCCGCGGGGAACTGCGGCACCGGCTCTCACGGCGGCCGCAGGCCCTGCTGTTCGACCGGGACGACACCCTCATCGTCGACGTGCCCTACCTCGACGATCCCGGCGGCGTCCGTCCCGTGCCCGGCGCCAGGGAACTCCTGCACGGCATACGGGCAGCGGGGATCAGGATCGGTGTGGTCAGCAACCAGTCCGGGGTGGCGAAAGGACTGATCACCCCGGATCGGCTGGCCGCCGTGAACGCCCGCGTCGAACAGGTCCTCGGCCCGTTCGGCACCTGGCAGGTCTGCGTGCACGACGACGGCGACGGCTGCGCCTGCCGCAAACCCGCGCCGGGCCTGGTGCGCCAGGCCGCGGAGGCGCTCGGCGTGGACGTCCGCCGCTGTGTGGTCATCGGCGACACCGGTGCCGACGTGGACGCCGCCCTCGCGGCCGGAGCCCGCGGGATCCTCATCCCGACCGCGCGGACCCGGCCGGAGGAGATCGCCCGCGCCCGTCGCCGGGCGACCGTCGCGCGGGACCTCGCCGAAGCCGTGCATCTGGCCGTCGCGGGTACTCGATGAACGTCCTGGTCGCGAGGATGGACAACCTCGGCGACGTCCTGCTGGCCGGTCCCTGCGTCCGCGCGGTCGCGGCCGGGGCGGAACGGGTGGTCCTGCTGACCGGGCTCCGGGGCCGTGCCGCGGGCGAACTGCTGCCCGGAGTGGACGAGGTCATCAGCTGGTGCGCCCCGTGGATCGACCCCGAGCCCCCGCCCGTCACCCAAGAGGACACCGACGCGCTCGTCCGGCGCTTGCGCGCGTTCTCCTTCGACGCGGCCTTGATCTTGACGTCGTTCCATCAGTCCCCGCTCCCGCTGGCGCTACTGCTGAGGATGGCGGGCGTGCCGTGGATCGGCGCGGTCTGCGAGGACTACCCCGGATCGCTGCTGGATCTGCGGCATCGCGTTCCCGGTGATCCGCCGGAGCCGGTCCGGATGCTTTCCCTGGCCGAGGAAGCGGGATTCTCGTTGTCACCCGGCGACGACGGCGGTCTCGCGATCCGTGAACCGCTGCCGCCCGTGGACGGGCTCGTCGGCGATGAGGGCTACGTGGTCTTCCATCCGGCCGCGTCGGTTCCGGCCAGGCAACCGTCGGCCGAGCGCTCGGCCGCCATCGTGCGGGCGCTGTCGGACGCCGGGCACCTCGTGGTCGTGACCGGGTCCCCGTCGGAAAGCACGCTGACCAAGGAAGTGGCCGGAGACGCGCTCGATCTGGGCGGCCGCACGGGACTGTCCGAACTGGCGGCCGTGCTCGCCGAGGCGGACGTCGTGGTGGCGCCGAACACCGGCCCCGCCCATCTCGCGGCCGCCGTCGGGACGCCAGTCGTCTCGCTGTTCGCGCCGGTCGTGCCGGCTTCGCGCTGGGCGCCGTACGGAGTGCCGTCCGAAGTGCTCGGCGACCAGCACGCGGCGTGCAGGGACAGCCGGGCCCGGGTCTGCCCCGTGCCCGGCCACCCGTGCCTGGACCGCCTCGCGCCCGAAGCCGTCGTCGACGCCGTGGCGCGCCTCAGCCGGGTGTCGTCTCGCCACCCAGCGCGGCGATGACCTCGCCGCTGTAGTACGACGAAAGCCGGTTGGACGCCAGGAAGACGTACGACGGCGCGAGGTCGTCGGGATGCGCCGCCCGCTCGAACGGGACCTGGAGGCCGAACTTCTCCACCTTCTCGGGCGGGAAGGTCGACGGGATCAGCGGTGTCCACACCGGACCGGGCGCGACACAGTTGATCCGGACGCCGCGATCGGCCAGTGCCTGCGCCATCGCGTACGTCCAGGCGTGCACGGCACCCTTGGTCGCGGAGTAGTCGATGAGTGATTTGTTGCCCCGCAAGCCGTTCACCGAGCCGGTGTTGATGATGACCGAGCCCTCACCCAGATGGGGCAACGCGGCGTTGGTCACCCGGAAGAAGCTGTGGATGTTCACGTCGAAGGTATGCGTCCACTGCTCGTCGGTGAGCTCCTCCGGAGAGTCGACCGGCCACTGCGTGGCGACGTTGTTGACCAGGATGTCCAGGCCGCCGAGCTCCTTCACGGTCCGGTCCACGATCTCGCGGCACTGCGCCGCCTCGGCGAGGTCACCCGGTAGGAGGAGACATTCGCGCCCTTCAGCGCGTACGCGTTCCTCGGTGTACTTCGCGTCTTCGTGCTCGTTGAGGTAGGCGATCGCCACGTCGGCGCCCTCCTTCGCGAAGGCGATGGCGACCGCGCGGCCGATCCCGGAGTCACCGCCCGTGATCAACGCGCGCTTGCCTGCCAGCAGCTCGCGCCCCTCGTAGTCCTCCATGGAATCACGAGGCGGCGGGTCCATTTTCGACGTCACGCCCGGTGGTTCCTGCTGCTGCGGCGGCCGTAACCTGTCTGCCATCGGGTTCCCTCCCGTCGGATGCTTTCGCCGACGGTTACCCGGATGGCCGCTTTCTCGAACATGCCCGCTCTCGTGCCTGACGGCGGTGTCGCGAAAGCTTTCTTCGCATCACCACGGCCGCGCGTCCTTCCTTGCGCCTGGCGCAGTGAAGGAGGCCTTCATGTACTAGGCCGGGCAAAGACCTGGTCCAGAGCCGGTCGGGGCTTGTGAGGCAGGTGTGAAAGGGCACCAGGCATGCCGGTCCGGAACCCTCAGTGCACCCGCCGGTCCTCCGCCGTCCCCCGGTACCGGATCGTCCACAGGCTGCGCCGGATGTACGTCCGCTGCAACCACCGGTCCCGCCCGTTGTGCCGCGCGAAGAACTGCGACCGCGCGTGCAGGCCCTTCCGGTTGTTGATCAGCAGCGCGGTCCCCGGCTCCAGCTTGACCTGATGCGCGACCTCACGGCAGACTCGCTGCAGCTCCTCCAGCGCCTGCTCCGCCTCGACGGTCTCCCCCACCACGCCGTTGGCCGAGATCGCCACTTCCGGGGATTCCGCCGGCCCGGAGATGACAGCCACGGGATCGGAGAGCACGTCGGCCCCCTTGGCCACGTCACGCACGTAGCTGCCGGGCGCGTTGAGCCGGAAGAGCGGGCGGCGCAGGATGTCGAGCACCTCCGGGGCCAGGGCGGCCGAGATGTCCCTGCCGTCGGCGTAGTAGGTGACGGCTTCCTTGTTCCCGTCCTGGCGGACGCAGTTCAGCACCAGGAAGTCCGGATTGGACACGTCGTAGCGGCCGACCTCGTCGTGCACGATGTCGTTGTGGAAGTTCAGGAACACGTGCGAGCTCTGGTTGGTCTGGCTCCGCGCCCCCGCCGACACCGGGACGACGTCGTGCACGAGCCGCCCGCTCTTCTCGGTGGTGAACCCGACCGGCTCGCCGAGTAGCTGGCTCAGTCCCAAAAGGACGGTCTCGGCGACGAACGTCTTCTTGTCCTTGCTGGGTTCCCCGTCGATCGGCGTCTCGGGGAGCTCCGGGTCCACCGGCAGATTGCGCACGAGCGCGACGCCGGGGGTGTCGACGTGTCTGCCGAAGTCCAGGATCGTCTGCAACTGGTCGATCGGCAGCTTCGAGAACGCGACACGGAGCATCGCCAGCGAGCGGTCGATATCGTCGACAGGGTTCGGGAAGGACCGCAGCTCGCTCCCGATGGTGTCCCGGACCTCGTCGGTGAGCGCGACCTCGGCGAAGGTGCTGACTAGGGTTTCCTGCTTGCTGGTCATGGTGTCCTATCTACTTTCCGCCGCCGCTGGACCGGCGGTCTTGTCCGAGTCCTTTCCGGACTTCTTCCCGAACTTGGCGATGTAGGTGAGCGCCGGGGCGGTCGCGATCGTCGACACGAGCGTCATGATCACGAGCATCGCGAACACCGCCGGGCTGATCACCTTCAGCTGGAGGCCGACGTTGAGCACCACCAGTTCCGTCAGTCCCCGGCAGTTCATGAGCGCCCCGAGTGACAGCGATTCGCGCCAGCCGACGCCGGTCAGCCGAGCCGCCGTGGTGCTGCCCGCCCATTTCCCGAACACCGCCACCGCCGTGATCACCACGGTCCACAGCCACAGCGATCCGGAGCCGAGCAGGCTGAACTCGGTGTGCAGCCCGGTGTAGGCGAAGAACAGCGGCAGCAGCAACGTCAGGGTCACGCTGCCGAGCTTCCCGGCCGCGCGGGTGACGACCGGCTCGTTCCTCGGCGCGATCACCCCGAAGAGGAAGGCGCCGAAGATCGCGTGGATGCCGATCTCGTTGGTGGCCAGCGCCGACAGCATGATCCCGCCGAGCAGGATGGCCAGCACCGCGGACTCCGGCACGCGGGCGAGCGCCTTCGCCAGCAACGGCCGGACGACGGAGAGCATGACCACGACGAACACCAGGGTCAGCCCGACGGTCAGGAAGACCTCGGACGGAGTTCCGCCCTGGCTGACGGCGACCACGACGGCCAGCAGGCACCACGCGGCGACGTCGTCGACGGCGGCGCAGGTGAGCGCCAGCGCCCCCAGCGGCGTCTTGGACAAGCCACGATCGGTCAGGATCCGCGCCAGTACCGGGAACGCGGTCACGCTCATCGAGACCGCGATGAACAGTCCGAAAGCGAGGAAGCCGACGTCACCGCCGAAGGTCGGGTACATGCCGAGCGCGAGCACGATGCCGCAGACCATCGGCAGCGCGATGCTGACCTGGCTGACCGTCACGGCGGTGAACCCGCGCCTCCGCACCGCGCCGAGATCGATCTCCGAACCGACCAGGTACATGAAGAAGATCAGGCCCAGCTGCGAAAGGATGTTGATCGCCGAGACCACCCCGCCGGGGAACAGCCAGCCGAACGCGCCGGGCCAGACGAGCCCGAACAGCGATGGCCCCAGCAGGATGCCGGCGACGATCTCGCCGATCACCGCGGGCTGGCCGAGCCGCCGGGCCAGGACGCCCGCCAGGTAGCAGGCGCCCAGGATCACCGGCAGCGCGACCAGGAGGCGTGCGTAGGTGTCGGGCCCGCCGCCCGCGGCCTTGGCGCCCGTGCTCGCGACAGGCGCGTAGGCCGACCCCAGGCCGAGCACCACGACGACGACCACCGCCGGAACCGCGATCAACGCCGTCCCGACGACGATCCGGCGCAGCGTGGTGCGCCCGCCCCGGTCCCGCACAGCCGAATCCATCGATTCTCTCTCCCTAACCGGCACGCAGTTCCAGCGTGCAGCACTTGACACTGCCGCCCGCCTTCAGCAATTCGGACAGGTCGGCACCGATCGGCTCGAAGCCGCGTTCCCGCAGTTGGGCGGTCAGCGCGGTGGCCGCCTGCGGCAGCACGACGTGCTTGCCGTCGGAGACGGCGTTGAGGCCGAAGACGGCGGCGTCGTCTTCGGACGCCAGGATCGCGTCGGGATACAGCTCTTTCAGCAGCAGACGACTCTCCTCGGAGAACGCGCCCGGGTAGTACATGACCATGTCGTCGTCGAGGACGGCGAGCGCCGTGTCGAGGTGGTAGTACCGCGGGTCGATCAGCGTCAGCCGGGTCACCGGGCGGCCGAAGAACTCGCGCGATTCGTTGTGCGCCTCCGGGTTCGTGCGGAACCCGGTCCCGGCGAGGATCGTATTCCCGGCGACGAGGTAGTCGCCCTCCCCCTCGTTGACCCACTGCGCCTGCCGTACGTAGCGGTATCCGTTGTCCCGGAACCATTCCAGGTACGCGGCGGACTCGCCGGCGCGTTGCACGTGGTGGAAACGCGCGACGAGCACCTGCCCGTCGACCACGGTGGCGCCGTTGGCCGCGAACACCATGTCGGGCAGACCGGGCAGCGGATCGAGCAGCTCGACACGATGCCCCAGGTCGACGTACAGGTCACGCAGCCATTCCCACTGCGCGATGGCCAGCTCGGTGTCCGTCGGTTTCTTCGGGTCCATCCAGGGATTGATCGAGTACTCGACGTCGAAATACGTCGGTCTGACCATCAGGTAGTGCCGTTGGGTGGCAGTCCGTGACACGCTTCCTCCACGCGGTTTTGGGCGTCTTCCGCCACCGGGCCCTGGGTAAGGGCCCGGTTTCGCCTAACAGAATCCGTTGCTACTTCTGGGTTTCGGAGAGTTTGACCTCGATCTTCCCGGCGAGGTCGTTGGCATTGCGCATGGCTTCGTCGAAGGACGAGCCGAGCGCGCCGATGCCGCCGAAGATGTTGTTGCCGAGCGGCGGGCGCTTGATCAGGTCACCCGGCTTGGCGAAGATCTTCAGGTAGTACAGGGAATCCGATTCGTTCACCGCGGGCGGGACGTCGATCGAGGCGATCACGCCGCCGGGGCAGATCAGGCACATCGCGGCGGTGTGCAGCCCGGTCGGGCTGAAGTGCCCGACGTCCGGCCGTACGCCGCGAGAGACGTCCATGAGTCCCTTGATCGGGTCGTATCCCGCCGAAAGCCGCGCCATGTGGTCGAGTCCCCCGCCGCCGGGCCGGACGGCGATCTCCAGCAGGAACGGTTTGCCTTGGTGGAATCGGACCTCGGCGTGCAGCGCGCCGCGGGTGAGCCCCTGCGCCCGCACTCCGGCGGCCACCACCGCGTGCACTTCGGCCACCTGCTCTGCGGTGAGCGACGTGGGCGCGTGGTGCACGTCGTCGTCGAACGTCTCGCCCTCCGAAGTGACCCGGTCCACAATGGACCCGAGGTAGACCTCGTCTTCCCATGCCACCGCTTCGATGAGGTGTTCATGACCGTCCAGAAAGGACTCGACGAGCAGGCCGTGCGGGCCGAGGTCCAGCCCTTCGGCCTCCATGTTGTACCAGGACATCCCGTCGATGCCTTCGCGCGCCTGCGCGTAGCGCTCCCGCATCTTCTCTTCGTCGTCGACCCGGAAGACGAAGTTGCTGGCCGCGCCGAGTGTCGGCTTGAGGATCACCGGATAGCCGAAGTCCTCGGCCGCTCGAAGAGCCGAATCGAGGTCTTCGACGAACCGGTAGTCCGGATGCGCGGCACCGCCCTTTTCGTGCGCCTGCCGCATGATCAGCTTGTTCCGGCTCGTCCGCGCCGCGTCGACGCCGATACCGGGCAGGCCGAGCGCTTCCGCGACCGCGGCGACCAGGACCACGCCGGATTCGGAGAAGGTGAGCACGCCGTCGAAGGACTCTTCCGCGTGCCAGGCCTTGGCGTGCCGGATCAGGTCGTCGATGTGGTTGCTGCCGGCGATCCGGTAGCGCTCGGACGGCCAGAGATCCTCGGTCCCGATCCCGTTGAGCACGTACAGCACGCCACCGAAGTCCTCGATCTGCTGATACCGGGGCAGGTAGTAGTAGGAGTTCTGGCTGGCTTCCAGCGCGAGCAGTTTCACGACACACCTCGCAGAGCAGGACGGATCGGGTGGACACCGCCCGCTCGCGCGAGCGGCCGGTCGAGCGGTTCGAGTCCGGTCTTGACCGGGTCGGCGCCGGTCAGGCGCGCGGCCAGGGACCGGGCGATCAGCGGGGCGAACTTGAACGACGAGCCGCCGCACGCCGCGTAGGTCAGGACCCGGTCGCCGAGGACGGCGAGCATCGGGCCGAGGGTGGAGCGCCGGGCGAGGTAGTGGCAGTCCCGGGTGTCGACCAGCCAGTCCCGGCGGAAGCCAGGGATCAGCGTGGCGAACGTGTCGATCAGGTGTTCACGCCACCACGAGGGCACCGTGGCGCCGCCGATCTCGTCGACGACGCGGCACGCGCTCGCGGCGCTGAGCTTCAACGGCGTCCCGGCCACGGGCGGCACCAGCCACGCGCCCCCGTCGGAGCCGAGCGACGTGATCGCCGGGGTCGCGGCCCACGCGGCGGCGTCGGCGGGCGGGACGTCGCAGTAGAGCATCGTCTGCCGGTGCAGCACGAGTTCCCTGGACAGCGCGGGGGCCAGCAGCTCCCGGGACCACGGGCCCGCCGCCACCAGGACGGCGTCACCGCGGAGGGTCCCCCCGTCGGCCAGCCGGACCTCGGCCCGGTCTGCGTCGATCCCGGCCACCTTGCGATGCGGATGGAGTTCCGCGTTCGCGTGCCACCGCAGCCGCGTGGCGCACGCGGTCAGTACGCGATCGGCGAGCAGAACCCCCGCGTGCGACTCGAAGATCGCGCCCGTCCCGGGGACGAACCCGGCGTGCGGGAATTCCGCGGCGAGTTCGTCGGCGCCGAGCACTTCGGCCTTCGATCCGGCCGCGGTGAGCAATTCCCGCGCCGCCGTCGCCGCGTCCGCCGAAAGCGCGGTGAGCGCGCCGACCTGTTCGTAGAAAGACGTGGACAGCAGGTGTTCGAGCTCGATCCACGCGTGATGCGCGCCGACGGCGGCCGCCGTGGTGGCCGGGTCACCGGTATGCAACGCGCGCAGCACGCGGTGCCGGTCGAACGAGGTCGCGCCGGAGAACGGGATGTCCGCCTGGTCGGCGATCACCACTTCGTGCCCGGCCGACACACACTCCAGCGCGGTCAGCAGCGCGATGACACCACCGCCCGCGAACACGACTCGCATGGTCTTCCCCCTCCGGGCGAGACTTCGTTCGGGCACCACGAGGTACCCGGATGCCACTGCTGGGTGGTGGCATCCGGGCCTTGCCCCCGTCGGGCAAGGATTTCAGGAGGCGCGCGGGGTCACGAACGTGTCGTTGATGACGTAGCCGTCGAGGCCGTACGTCTCCCCGTACTCGATGAGATCGCTGGTGCGGTTGAGGAAACCGCGCCCGTTGTTGTTCAGCGAGGTGTTGCACAGCACGCTGAACCCGGTCTGCTCACGGAACGCCTCGAGCAGGTCGGTGATACCGGCGTTGCGCTCGCGCGTCACCGTCTGGGTGCGCGCGGTGCCGTCGACATGCGTGATGGCCTTCAACTCGTCGGAGGTGACGTGGTTGAAGTACAGCATGTACGGGTCCTGCACCGAGCCGACGAACCACTGGGGAGCGTCGGATTCCAGCGCGATCGGGGCGATCGGGCGGTAGTCCTCGCGACGCTTGATCTTGTTGAGCCGCACGGTGGTGTCCACGGTGAACGGCGCGGCGAGGATCGACCGGTTGCCCAGCGCCCGCGGGCCCATCTCGTACCGGCCGCGCGCCCAGCCGATGATGTTGCCGTCCTTGAGATACTTCGCGACCTCACTCGCCACGAGCGGCCGTGTCTCGTACTTGGCGGGATCCGGGACGACGTCCTCGACGAAGTTCTCCCCCGCGTAGACGTCCCATTCGATGGTCGCCTGCCCGGTGTAGAACCATTGCGCGTCGATGGCCGTGCCCAGTGCGGAACCGCTGTCGTTGGGGCACGGCGGTACGAACACCGACGAGAACAGGCCGCTCTCCCGCCACAAGCGGTTCCAGTCGCAGTTCAGGCCGCAGCCACCGGAGATCAGCAGTGGCAGGCCTTCGGTCAGGTTCTTTTCGGCGTAGTCGTAGAACCGGTTGAAGATCGCCTGCGAGTGCTTCGCCGCCGCGTTGCGGTATTCCTGCGACCAGACACCGGCGTTGTACAGATGGGACCAGGACATCTCCTCTTTGGACAGACCGAGGATGATGCCGTCGCGGTCGAGGATGAAGTCGATCGTCTTCTGCTCGTCCGGCGTGAGCGGGCCCGGCTCGGCGAACCCGGTCAGCGCCATCTGCTTGCCGGCGTCGTTGAACCGGAACTTCCCCTTGCCCAGTGGGAAACCCGGGTCGGCCAGCGCGAAGAGATACGCGTACTTCGCGCCGGGGTCGGTCAGGACATGCTGCAGGTGCGTGGCCTCGCCGCGCTCGTCGATCCGGTAGAAGTCACCGATGTTCCCTTCCCACACCAGGGAGTAGTACGCCTGGCCGGGCGCCGCGGGGGCCATCCCGAGGGAGGTGTAGATATGCGAGCGTTCGTGGGTCGAGGAGAAGTACCGCACGTCCTTGCCGAAGAACTTGCCCGCCTCATCGGAGATCGCGCCTTCGCCGACACCGAAGTATCCGGTGCGGGACGGCGGTTCCACCGAGAACTCCCCCTTGACCCAGCCGCCGAGCGCGACCACGTCGGGCTGCTTGTCGAGCATGCCCGCCGCGCGCGCCATCAGCTCGCCGGTGATCCGGTCGTAGCGCGGGTAGTTGTCCTTTTCCGACTCCAGCGCGAACAGCAGCTTGCCGTCCTCGATCGCCACGATCCCGCCATCGTGACCCTCTTTCATCGACAGAATCAGCATTGTGTCACCGAATTTCGCTCGCCTTCATTCGTCGACTCATTCAAGCCGCGCGGCCCGTTGACCGGAAGCGCCGCGCGGGGAGAACAATCAACCTTCGGACGAGCCTCCCGGCAGCGTGCGCACCGCCTCGTGGCGCAGCGATTCGAAAGCGTTCTTGCGCGTCCTGCGGCCCGCCATCGGGACGGCGGCGGCGAACGGGCCAGGTTCGCGTTGCCGCTCGGCGGCGAACGCGCTGACCAACCGGGACACCGCGTAGCGCCCGGCCACGTTGGCACGCTGGAGAAGTCCGGCGTCCACCACGGATTCGAGGAGTTCGTCGGCGGTCTCGATCATGATGCCCATCGCGGCGGCGATGCCGATCGACGTCGTCCAGCCCGCGCCGCTCTGCCCGAAGTGCCGGATGGCCTCCCGTTCGGTGGGCGACAGATGGTCGTACGCCGCGGAGAACCGGTCCCGCACGTTGACGTCACCGACACAGAGACTGTCCATGAGCCGTTCGCGATCGGCGAGCTGGCCCGCGGTGTACGCGATCGCCCATTCCGGGCGCGCGGCGATCTTGCGGCCGACGATGTTGACCGCCAGCGGAAGATCCCCGCACAGTTCGGCGATCGTGTCGGTGGCGTCGTGCTCCGCCCGTACCCGGCCCGGTCCGGCGATCCGGCCGATCAAGGCCAGCGATTCCTTGCGGGAGAACGTATCGAGCTCGATACGGTTCGTGTCCTCCAAGCCGAGCAGCCGGGCGCGGCTGGTGACCACGACCTGGCTGTGCGGGGTCTGCCCGAGCAGCGGCCGCACCTGGCCCTCGTCCCGGACACCCGTCAGGAGCACGAACAACCTGCGTTCCGCCAGCAGGGACCGGTACAGCCCGATCCGCTGCATCGGATCGTCGGGCACCAGATGGGCAGGCACGCCGAGCGCGCGCAGGAACCCGCGCACGATCCCGTTGGCCGAGCGGCCGCCGGAGCCGCTGTCGCCCAGCTCGGCGTAGAGCTGCCCGTCCGGGAAGTCCGCCGCGACCTCTTCCGCCAGCCGCAGGGCGAAAGCCGTCTTCCCCACCCCGATCGGGCCGCTGACGAGCAACGGCACCTTGACCGGCCCGCTCGCGCCGATCATCTCGGCGGCGTCGGCCAGATCCCTTTCCCTGCCGACGAAAGTCCTCGATGCCATGGGCAGCTGAGCCGGACGGGCGAGGCGGATGACGCCGGATGCCGTCGCGTGCGCGCCGTCCGGCGGAGTGTCCGCCGGCGCGGGCGCACGATCCTCCCGTACCTCGGCGCCGGCGCCCGGCTGCCCGGCGACGCTCCGCCAACGTCGTTCCCACACCGCACGGTCCCCACCGCACGCGGAGACGAACGCCAACGTCACGGCGAGCGTCGGCAAGCGGTGGCCGCTCGCCGCGCTGGACAGCACGGAAGGTGCGAACAGTGCGGTCCTGGCGAGTTCCCGGTAACTCGGGTTTCCCGCCCGGTTCCTCAAAACGCGCAGATCGTGAGCGAATGCGGCGATCGGACCAGTGGAGCCGTCCAACGGTCGCTCGGGTCTGCCCATGCCCTCTCCTCCCCTGGATGGGTTAACGCAATCGCGCTGCGTGACCGCCATCCTTGTGACCTTCCTGACCACAACCCTAAAGGACCAATGAAGGATGCAGCAGATACAAATAGGTGACTCAATGTACAAAGTCCAATAGTTGGACGCGGAAATTCACCCCCTTGGTGGCACCGGATAGGGTTCGCCCATGTCTGCTCCCCTGCCCCCGCTCGCCGAACTGCGGCGGGCCGCCGAAGTGTTCAACGGCTTCACGAATGTGGACGCCTCTTGGCTTCGGCTGCTGAAGGAAACGCGGTCCGCGATCGACCTGTCACAGCCCGCGCATCGCACAATTCTTCTTCGCTGGCTGAACTCGTGGGGATGCCGTATCCGGTACCCACGGGACGGCGAACCCGCCCCCTTCGACGACGGTGTCCGCACCTGGTGGGAGATCTGGGGGACCACTCTCCCGTCGGCCGACCTGGCCGGCTTGACGGACGCGGAGATCGACACCGCCGCGAAGGCCTACGCGGACCTGTCAGGTGTCGTCGTCTCAGCGGGACGGACCAGGCGTACGCTGGGCCCGACCGCCGCGGCCAAGGCGCTGTATGCGTTGCGGCCCAACACGATCATGCCGTGGGACGCTGCCATCGCAGCCACCCTCCACGGTGCCCGTGACGGCGCCGCGTTCGGCGCGCACCTGCGGCTCGGCCGCGCGTGGGCCGCCGCGGTGATCGCCGAGGCGGGGGACGACGGGGCGGAAATCCCCGCACTGGCGGGCAGGCCCGTGTCACTGGCGAAGATCCTCGACGAATACCTTTACGTCGCCTTCACCATGGGCGCCAAGGGTGACTGGGGAACAGACAGTGGAGAATGGTGGAAAAATGGTAACCGGGGATGACGTCAGACGGATCGTTTCGGACCTGCCTCGCGCCTATGAAGCGCTGGTCCGCGACCGAGCGAAGTTCCGCGTGGGGCGAATCGTGTTCCTTTCGCTCTCGCCGGACGAAACCGTGATGGGATTCGGCTATCCCAAAGAGGAGCGGGAAGCACTGGTGGCCGGCGAACCGGAGAAGTTCATGATGCCGATTCCGTCCGATATGCGCTATCAGTGGGTCCGCGTCCGGCTGTCCGCGATCGATTACGAAGAGTTACGAGAACTGATCGTCGACTCGTGGCGAATGTGCGTGCCGAAGAAGGTCTGGACGGAATACCTGGAAAAGAACCCGAGCTGAACACTCCTTTCGGCGTGCGCCGTTCAGCCCTCTCGCTTACCCTTTTCGGTCGCGTGAATTCACCTTCGGGCGACAAAAGAGGGTAGAAATCCGGTGCCGCCCGACGCGAAGTCCGTGAAGGCCTCCTTCCCTACCCTGAAGGTAGGCAAGGAGGCCTTCACCACCTACCGGGGTTCTTGCGCGACATGATCGCCGGGTTCGCGCAGGGGCAGGGGGGGTCGTGAGTGGCGTTTCGGGTTCTAACCCGAAACGCC
>NZ_JBWKEC010000023.1:0-126229 GCF_056435645.1 Amycolatopsis sp. NPDC043889 | reverse complement strand
GATGCGACGACCGGCAACCCACCCTGCCCACCCCGCCACACCATGATCAACAACAGCAAGCAAGACCAACACTCAAACCCACCGGTGGATCCAGGCTCAACGTCCCAAATCCTTCATAGACGCGAGACCGCCCCGCTCCCCGCCCTGTACCGAACAGTCAGTTTCGCTCGCCGGCACAGATGACGCTGCGGTGCCTCAGCAGTGCTCGAGGAAATGCCGCAGCACCCGCGTGCCGAACCGCAGGCCCTCCACCGGGACGCGCTCGTCCACCCCGTGCGCCATCGCGCGGTACGGGAAGCCTTCCGGCAGCCACAACGGAGCGAAGCCGTAGCAGTCGATCCCGAGCGGGCTGAACGCCTTCGCGTCCGTGCCGCCGCCCATGCAGTAGGGGACGACGACGGCTTCGGGGTCTTCGGAGCGCAGCGCCTCAGCCATCGCGTCGAACCACGGCGAATCCACCGGGGCTTGGACCGGCGGCTGGTGTGCGACGAACTCGCGGCTGACGCCCTCGCCGAGCATCGCGTCGAGCTCGGCGAACAGGTCGGGCTCGGTACCGGGGAGGACTCGGACGTCCACCTGGGCCTCGGCCGAAGTCGGGATCACATTCACCTTGTAACCGGCGTCGAGCATGGTCGGCGTCGTGCTGTTGCGGACGGTCGGCACCACCAGCGCGCCGGCGGGCCCGAGGCGGGCGATCGTTCCGTCCACATCGGACAGATCGATCGGGACGCCGAGCGCCTCCCCGGTGCGTTCCAGAAACGCTTGCACCGTGGGTGTCAGCTGGACCGGCCACCGGTGCGCGGCGACCTTGCCGAGCGCGGTGACCAGCCGGGTGACCGCGTTCTCGTCGTTGGGGCGCGATCCGTGGCCCGCGCGGCCCTTGGCGGTCAGGCGCAGGTGCGCCGTGCCGCGTTCGGCCGTCGCCACCGGATAGAGCCGCACGGTGCGGCCGTCGGCGGCGGGGACGTGGTAGGTGTACGCGCCCGACTCGCTGATCGCTGCCGCGCAGCCGTCGAACAGGTCCCGGTGCGTCGCGGCGAGCCAGTGTGCCCCGTACTCGCCCTTGTCCTCCTCGTCGGCCACGAACGCCAGGACGATGTCCCGCCGCGGCCGGAAACCCGTGGCAAGGGCGGCGAGCACCATCGCGCAGAAGTCCTTCATGTCGACCGCGCCGCGGCCCCAGAGGAACCCGTCGCGGATCTCGCCCGAGAACGGATCCACCGACCAGTCGGCGGCGTCGGCCGGGACGACGTCGAGATGTCCCTGTACGAGCAGCGCGGGCAGATTCGGGTCGGTGCCGGGCACCCGGGCGATCACGTTCGCGCGGCGGGGCGCGGACTCGATGATCTTCGAGCCGATCCCGAGTCCCGAAAGCAGCGATGCCACGTACTCGGCCGCATCGCGCTCGCCCTCGGAGTCCCCGTTGCCCCGGTTCGTGGTGTCGAACCGGATCAGCCGCGAGCAGATTTCGACGACATCCAGGTCAGCGTTGTTTCGGGAACCCGCGTCCGCGATCGCGTCGCCAGGGCGCACCTTTTCACTGCTCGGCACGTCGTCGCCGACGGCGCCCTGCCGCCGCGATAGCGGGGCCTGCGGCCGGGCGAGTTCCGCGTTGGCAACACGGTCGGGAAGTTCGCCCTGCGTTTCCAGCTCAGCCATAGATACCCTGCACCGCCCCGGCCGCGATCGCCGTGACGATCTTGAACGCCTTCATCGCTTCGGTCATGTCCGGCGCGTCGAAGCCGACCCGCCGCACGCCGATCTGTTCCACCGTCGGGATCACCGCCGCAGCCTGCGCGAGGTGGCTCGCGTCGAACTCGACCTCGATCCGGTGGGGCGTGGTGAATCGCTCGACCCGGCCCGCCCGGTTCATCGCGTCCGCGGCGGCCGAGCTCAGCAGTTCGGCCGTCCTCGCGGGCGGCAGGCAGATCGCGGCGTAGCGGCTGACGCACTCCTTCACCGTGACCAGTTCGGCCTCCGGCGCGTAGTCCTGGGCATCGTCGCAGGCTTTGTCGTCACCGGAGACGACGAGCACCGGGACGCCGTACTCGGCGGCCATCGCGGCGTTCAGCCTGCCTTCGCTGGCGGGGACGTCGTCGAGCCACACACCGGTGATCTGGTTCTCGAGGTACGTGTGGGACAGGACGCCGTCGAATCCCGCGCCGGCGTGGTAGCCGAGGAAGACGACGCCGTCCACGCCGGTCTCGATGCCTTGCATCATCGAGAGCGGCTTGTGCCTGCCGGTGAGCATGCGCGCGCGGCCGTCGAGGTCTTCGAGCAGGAGGTTCCGCTGAGAGGAGTGCGCCTCGTTGACCAGCACGTCGGTGGCGCCGGCGTCGAACAGGCCCGCGACGGTGGCGTTGACGTCACCGGTGAACAGGCGGCGGAATCGCTGCCACTGCTCGGTACCGGGGATGACGTCCTCGGTCCAGGTGACGCCGGTGGCGCCCTCCATGTCCGCCGAGATCATGATGCGCATGCGGGGCACCCTAGCCGAGGCGCTTTGCCCTCGCCGCCGGGATCAGGGCCAGGAGCCGGAACGCGGGTAGACCGCCCAGGCACGCTCCCAGGCCGCCGCGCGCCGCCGGTCGAGCACCAGCCGGACGATCCGGTGGAACAGGACGAGCGCGCCGACCACGGCGAACCAAAGCCAGAGTCCCACGAGCACGGAATCGAATACCGCCGTCGACGCGTTCCTCGGGGCGGCGGTGAGCTCACCGCGGGCGTCGATCCAGATCGGCACGGCCGATCCGGCGGGGCTGCCCGGCGTCGCGAGGACACCACCGGTGTGCCGCGCGCCGCGCGAGTCGGTCCAGGTCGCCGCGGTGGTGGAGTTGTCGGTTCCGACGCTCTCGCTGTCGACGATGCGGACGGGCGCGGCCGTCAGCAGGTACGCGGTGGCGGTCTGGCGTCCGGTGGCGTCGGCGGCGGCCGCGGCGACCTGCCTGCCGTGGTTGGCGGAGCCGACGGTGGCCGCGACCGGGATGGCGAGCAATGCCGCGAGGATGACGATCTTGAGCACCAGGGCTTCGAACCGGTCGGAGCCGCGGGCCAGCGAATTGTGACCAGGGAAGAGCCGTCGCCGGAACCGGGCGATCGGACCGCTTGACCCGTGCACGAGGAACCCCATTCCCTCAGACCGCGAAAACCTCCATCTTCGATTCTCGGTCACCGGGGCGCCGCTGTCGCGGTATGGGGACACAGACCACTCTGTGAACCCGTACACAACCTTTAATTCGTTTTGCCCGTCCGCGTTCCACCGCTACCGTCTTCGGCATGGGGATTTTCTTCACTCTGTGATTCTCGCCTTCGACGCGGCCCTGGCGTAGAGCCTTCGCTCCGCCGGGCCGCGTCCTTCCGCACGCGCTCTTTTTCCCTTGCGAGAATCAGGAGGACGCCCCTGTGCGTACCCCGCATCAGAATCCCGGAACACAACTCGTGCTCTCCGGTGTCACCAAACGTTTCGACGACCATGTCGTACTCGACCAGGTCTCCTTCACCGTCAAACCGGGGGAGAAGGCGGGCGTCATCGGCGACAACGGCTCGGGCAAGTCCACGTTGCTAAGGCTGATCGCCGGCCGGGACCGGGCGGACAACGGGACGGTGACCGTCACCGCGCCCGGAGGCATCGGCTATCTCCCGCAGACGCTGGAGCTGCCCGCCACCGCCACGGTCGGCGACGCGATCGACCTCGCGCTGGCCGACATCCGGGACCTCGAGTCGAGGCTGCGGGCAGCCGAAACAGCGCTCGAAACCGCGGAAGACCTGGCCGCTTACGGGGACCTCATGACCGTCTACGAAGCCCGTGGCGGTTACGAGGCCGACGCCAGAGTGGAGGTCGCCCTCCACGGTCTCGGGCAGCCGGGCCTCGATCGCGGCCGCGTGCTGGGCAGCCTGTCCGGCGGTCAGCGGTCCCGGCTGGCGCTCGCGGCCACCCTGGCCGCTTCGCCGGAACTGTTGCTGCTGGACGAGCCGACCAACGATCTCGACGACGAAGCCGTCGCCTGGCTGGAGAACCACCTTCGCGGGCATCGCGGCCGGATAGTCGCGATCACCCACGACCGGATGTTCCTCAGCCGGGTCACCAGCACGATTCTCGAGGTCGACGCGGACCGCCGGACCGTGCAGCGGCACGGCAACGGCTACGCGGGTTACCTCGCGGCGAAGGAGGCCGCGCGGGCCCGATGGGTCCGTGAGTACGAGGAGTGGCGGCTGGAGAAGGCCCGTTACGAAAGGATGGCGGACGTCAATATCGACCGGTTCTCGGCGATCCCGCGCAAGGCCCCGGCGGCCTTCAGCGGGGCCGGCGCGTTCCGGGCCCGATCCCGGGCGCACGGGGCGATGAGCCGGATCCGGTCGGCACGCGAGCGGATCCAGCGGCTCGAGGCGGACCGTGTTTCGCCGCCGCCGGAGCCGCTCCGGTTCACCGCGCGGATCGCCGCGGGGGAGACCGAGGCCGATCAGTACGTGGTGAAGGTGGACGACGTGTCGGTCGACGGCCGTCTTCCGCGGACGTCGCTCAGCGTGCTGCCGGGCGAACGGGTCCTCGTGACCGGGCCCAACGGGGCGGGCAAGACGACCCTGATGCGGGTGCTCGCCGGCGAGCTGGCGCCGTCGACGGGGTCGGCGGCGCGGACGGGCCGGATCGGGTTCCTGCACCAGAATGGCGGACTCGCCGCCGACGCTCGAACCGTTCTGGCGGTCTTCGCCGGGGACGGTGACGAGGACGAGGCGGCCGGGAGGTTGCTGTCGCTGGGCCTGTTTCGGGCGCCGGATCTGCGCAAGCCGGTGCGGGAGCTGTCCATCGGGCAGCGGCGGAGGCTCGAACTGGCCAGGCTCGTGACGGCCAGGACCGACCTGCTGCTGCTCGACGAGCCGACCAACCATCTCGCCCCGGATCTCGTGGAGGAGATGGAGCAGGCGCTCGCGGAGTACGCCGGCGCGCTCGTGGTCGTCACCCACGACCGGCGGATGCGGCGGACGTTCGAGGGCAGACGACTGGAGCTGGTCACTTCAGCGGCATGAGCGGTCCGTCCACTTTGGCCGGGTTGAGGCAGCTGTTCAGCCCGTCCACGAGGGAACAGGTCCCCGGACCGCGCTTGAGCCGGAAGCCCTGCGGCACGCCACCCGCCGTCACCAGAGCCTGGTACGCGGGAACGGCGTCCGTGGGGCGCCGGGTCAGCGCGGGATCGGTGAGAGCGTCCACTGTGTACAGTCCGAACCGGGCGCGATAGCTGCCCCATTCGTAGTTGTCGGTGAGGCTCCAGTAGTTGTAGCCGATGAGGTTCATCCCGTCGGCCTTGGCTCGCTGGAGCCAGTACACCGTGTCGCGGACATGATCGCCGCGGGTGTAGTCCGCGTCGCGGAGCTTCCCGTTGTCGGTCGCCATGCCGTTTTCGACGATGTAGAGCGGCATCCGCGGGAACCGGTCGTGGTAGCCGCGCAGCGCGTAGTAGATGCCTTCGGGCTGGAGCTTCACGTCCCAGAACTTGTCGGTCGCCGCGGCGAACACCGTCCAGTTGTCGATGCTCAGGCCGTAGTAGTAGTCGATCCCGATGAAGTCGAGCTTGTCCTTGACCTGGTCGAGGAAGAACCAGTCGGCCATCCCGTTGACGCCGGTGATGTAGGCCTGGTTGCTGGTGACCTTCGAGGTCGGATCGAGTTCGTGGATCAGGTCGTAGGCGCGCCGGTGCGCCTGGACGATGTTGGACTGCGCCGCGAAGTACCGCGTCGCGTTCAGCGCCCCGACCTTCTGTTCGTTCTTGAGGAAGATGAGCGGCTCGTTGAACGTCACCCAGAGGACGTCCTGACCGGCATAGCGCTGGACGATCTTCCGGCTGAACTCCAGCCACGCGTCGGCCGTCCGCGTCTCCGCCCAGCCGCCCTGATCGAGCGCCCAGCCCGGGTAGACCCAATGGTTGAGCGTGATCATCGGGGTCATACCCGCGGCCCGGACCTGCCGGAACACATCGTCGTAGAAGGCCAGTTCGGTTTCGTCCCACCGTCCTGGCGAGGGCTCGACGCGAGCCCACTCGATGCCGAAACGGTAGGTGTTGACGCCGAGCCCGGCCGCGAGGCGGATGTCGGCGGCGTAGCGATGCCGGAAGTCCACGGAGTCGCGGTATTCGTCGACGCCGTCCTTGCCGGCGGAACGGTCCACGAACCGCTTCCAGTTGCTGTCCGGAGCGCTGCCCTCGGACTGATAGCCCGACGACGCGACGCCCCAGTAGAAGTCCCGGGACCAGCCGTCGTCCTGCGACGCGGACGCGTTCACCGCGGAGAGTGTCGCGCATAGTGAGACGGCGACCACCGAGGACAGCGCCCGGCGTAACCTTCCCCGATGCTCCGGCCACTTCGTCGATCGTTCACCAGCGTCCGCCATCCTCGGGACGCTAACGTGGGTGAACGGCGTAAACAAGCGGCCGTCCGGGGACTTCGACGATGACGTTGGGGAGATGATCGACTTGACCGGCAGCACGGTCCGACACGCCGTCTATCTGCCGCCTTTCGGCCCGTTCGGTGAGCCGGGGGTGCTCGTCGACCTCGCCGTGCGCGCCGAGGCGGCGGGCTGGGACGGGTTCTTCCTGTGGGACCACGTGGTCGCGGACACCATGCCCATCGCGGATCCGTGGACGACGCTCGGCGCCATCGCGCACGCCACCAGCCGGCTGCTGTTCGGTCCGATGATCACCCCGCCCGCCCGGCGGCGGCCGTGGGTGGTGGCGCGGCACGCGTCGACGGTCAGCAGGCTCTCCGGCGGGCGGCTGATCCTCGGCACCGGTCTCGGTTCGGACGAATCCGGTGACTTCAGCCGGTTCGGCGAGCAGACCGACCTGCTGACCCGGTCGGCGATGTTCGACGAGGGTCTCGACGTCATCCGCGCGATCTGGTCCGGCAGGCGCTTCGACCACGACGGCGCGCACTACCAGGTCGCGCTCGCCGAGGCCCCGCCCGAGCCGTTCCGGATCCCGATCTGGGTGGCGAGCTCCACCGACAATCCGCGCGTCGTCCGGCGGGCGGCGTTGTGCGACGGGATCTTCCCGAATCCGGAGGACCACACGCCGACCGCCGAGGAGATCGCGGAGACGCACCGTGCGCTCGGCCTCGCCGGGCTGGAGCCGGGCCGTCCCTTCGACGTCGCGGTCGCCGGGAACGCGAGTCCGGCGTGGGAGGAGCCGATCAAGGTCGACCTGCCCGCGCTGGGGCAGGCCGGGATGACGTGGTGGATGGAGTCGCTGATGCATCTGGACCCGCTGGAGCTTTCGCAGAAGATCGTGGACGCCGGTCCGCCTCGGTGGTGAGCGGCCGCTCGGCCTCGTGAGTGGTAAGGACGGTTAGAACCGTCCTTACCACTCACGAGACCTGCCCCAAGTCTCTCCGGCACTCACTGTCCACAGTGGACCCAGGATCCGCCGCGCGGTGTCGCGTCGACGTACCACTCGCGGTTGAACACGAAGCCGAAGAGTGGCGCCGGAATCCGGGTGAGCACGCGCATCAGCGGAGCGAGCCTGCCGTTGCCGCTCACCTGCGAGGAATAGGCGGCGATCGCCGCCTGCTTCTGGCGCGCGAAGCGCCGGACGTCGAAGGTGTGCGTGATCTCGGACTTGGCGCTGTAGGCGCGGAGAAGCGCGTCGACGACGTCGCGGGGGATCGTGGCCTCCAGTAGACGGACGTCGCCCGCTTGCCGACCCCGTGTACCTTGACGTGGTCGCGGTGACCGTAGCCGCCGTTGCGGTCGTAGCTCAATAGGACCGAAGCCCCCTCTTCGCGCAGGATCGCCACGAGCCGCGCCGCCGCTTCGTCGGTGCTCGCGCGGACGAAGCGGACCCAGTCCGGCGGGTCCGGATAGAGGATCGCGCCGTGACCGCTGCCGGCGTAGCCGAGATGAACGACGCGCGCGACGCCCAGCACCTTCGCGCTCGCCTCGGGTTCGGCCCGGCGCGACGCGTCCGCGCCCCGCATGCCGATGGTGGCGACGACGAGGACGACACGGTGGCCGTCCGCGGCGGCGCGGGCGAGGGGGCCGCCGGTCAGCAGGGCTTCGTCGTCGGGATGGGCGTGGAAGGCCACGATGGTCGTCATGCTCCGAGCATGTCAGTGGTCGTCGGACCGGTCGGCGGTGAACTCTTGACCGTCCGTCGACCCTGTGGGTAATCTTCCCTTTACTTTCCAATAGTAAGGAAAGTTTCTTATTTAACTCCGCCGCCCTGACCGTCGGCGCGCCAACGTCGGTGCCGTCGACGCGAGAGGAGAAGCCGAATGCGTTGGGACAAGATCCGCCTCCGGGTGACGGCCGCACTGGCCGCCGGACTGCTGGCCCCGGTCGCGACCGCGAGCACGTCGACGGCGGCCGAGACCGCGGCCGAGACCGCGGCAGAGCCCGCAACGCAGGCAGCCGCCGCGCTGCCGCCGGGCAGTCCGGCGGCGATCAACGGACAGCTGAAGGTCTGCGGTCTCCAGCTCTGCAACTCCGCAGGCAAGCCGATCCAGCTCCGTGGCATGAGTACCCACGGCATCCAGTGGTTCAGCCAGTGCGTGAAGACCGCTTCACTCGACGCGCTGGCCAACGACTGGAAGGCCGACGTCCTCCGGATCTCGATGTACATCCAGGAAGGCGGCTACGAGACCGACCCGCGCAAGTTCACCGACATGGTGCACGGGTACATCGAAGAGGCCACCAAACGCGGGATGTACGCCCTGGTCGACTGGCACCAGCTCACCCCCGGCGACCCGAACGCGAACCTCAGCCGCGCCAAGACGTTCTTCACCGAGATCGCCCAGCGGCACAAGGACAAGACCAACATCATCTACGACATCGCCAACGAGCCCAACAACGTCAGCTGGGACCGGGTCCGCAGTTACGCGGAGCAGATGATCCCGGTCATCCGTGCTCAGGACTCCGACGGCGTCGTGCTCGTGGGCACGCACGGCTGGGGCTCGCTCGGCATCTCCGACGGCCGCGACGAGACCGACATCATCAACAACCCGGTGCGCGCCAGCAACTTCATGTACACGTTCCACTTCTACGCCGCGTCGCACAAAACCGAGTACTTCAACGCGCTGAGCCGCGCCGCGAGCAAGATCCCGCTGTTCGTGACCGAGTTCGGCACCCAGACCGCCAGCGGTGACGGCGGGAACGACTTCACCAACTCGCAGAAGTACCTCGACTTCCTCGCGTCGAAGAAGATCAGCTGGACCAACTGGAACTTCTCCGACGACAGCCGTTCGGGCGCGGTGTTCAAGCCGGGAACCTGCTCGGGCAGCTCGTTCACCGGTACGGCGCCGCTGAAGCCCGCCGGTGTCTGGATCCGGGACCGCATCCGCACCGCGGACAACTTCCCGACCTCCTGATCCCGGCAGCGCGCACGTCAGGAAAGGGTCGTTCAGGACGTTTTCCGTCCTGAACGACCCTTTCCTGACATTTCAGCCGAGCGGTTCGAAGTCCAGCGCGGCCAGGCGGTCCGGATCGGCCAGGATGTCGATCGCCGCGATCTTGCCGCCCACGACGGTGAACGCGAAGACCGTCGTCGGGACGCCGTCCTTGGTGATCACCATCCCGGCCGCGCCGTTGACCAGCGCGGGACGCGGGACTCCGCCGTCGCCCGCCGAGCGGAACATGAGCGCCTGGCTCGCCACTGTGGCCGCCCCGCGCACGAAACGCGAGGTCCCCGCCGGAGCCACGCCACCCTCGGCGCGCAGGATGACGTCCGGGTCGAGCACCGAAACCAGCGCGTCGAAGTTGCCGCCCCGGGCGGCGGCGAAGAACGCGTCGACGACTTCCCTCTGACGGCTCAGATCCGCGTCGGGGACGGTCGGCGAGCCCTGCAGACGGCGGCGCGCGCGGCTGGCTAGCTGCCGGGTCGCCGCGGAGGACCGGCCCACGATCGGCGCGATCTCGTCGAACGGCAGGGCGAACATGTCGTGCAGGACGAACGCCAGCCGCTCGGCGGGGTCCAGGGTGTCGAGCACGACCAGGAGCGCCAGCCCGACCGAGTCTGCCAGCAGTGCTTGGTGTTCCGGGTCGATCCCGCCCTCACGGCCGATGATCGGGTCGGGGAGCTGCGCGCCGACCGGCTCCTCCGGTCGCGACTTGCGGGAGCGCAGCATGTCGAGACAGATCCGGCCGACGACGGTGGTCAACCATCCGGCGAGGTTGTCCACGTCGCCGGAGTCCGACCGGCTCAGCCGCAGCCAGGCCTCCTGCACGGCGTCGTCCGCTTCGCTCAGCGAACCGAGCATCCGGTACGCCACCGCCCTCAGATGCGTCCGGTGCCCTTCGAAGCGCCGTGCCAACCAGTCGTGTTCGTCCACGGTCCCCATCCTTCATCGATCAGTCGTAACCCTGACGCGTGGGGGATCGGAGATGTGACAGGTCTTCAGCCGCGGATACCCGCTCGGATCGCCGGGGTGCGCATCGCCTTCGCCGCCGCGCCCAGGTGTGAACCGAGCGTCAGGGTCACCGCGACGGCGACGATGGCGAGATAGGTGCCGATCGTCGCGACCGCCACCAGGACGGTGCCCTCGGTACCGACGAGCCGCAGGACCTGCGACGGTGTTCACCAGCATCACGGCGGCGAACAGCGCGATCATGCCGGCGACGACGTAGTTCAGGGTCTCGGTACTGCTCGCGATCTCGACCGGTGCGGTGACTGCGGCGTTCTCGATGGCCTGCATGTGCAGCGTCCCGGTAGCGATCCCGGTGAACAGGATGATCGGCACCAGCACCCCGGCCATCTGGCGGCTTCGGACCCGAAGGTGCGCAACCGTGAGGTGACCGGTGACGCCCGCGCGTCGCAGCCGAGCCGGCAGCCAGCACGATCGCGGCGACGGCCATCTGGAGGGGCTGGTCCGCCAGGTATCGACGCCCGCTTCGCGAATCGCCTCCACCGCTCCGCGTCGGGGCACCTGCCGCGCGGCGACCGTCCCCGCCGCCAGGGCCGCGAGAAGGGTGATGTCGGTGCCCATCGAGACCGCGATCGGGCCGAACCGCGCCTCCAGCCCGGCCGGGACGCGGCCGGTGTCGCGCCGACACTTTTCAGCAACGCCATCTCCGGGGCGCGTTGCCGGATCAGTAGTGAGAGCGTCGAAAGCGTCGCGAACAGGACGATCACCAGGCCCCAGCCACCGACGACGCCCGCCATGATCAGCAGCGTCTTCGCGGTCTCCGGCCCAGCGGCGGTGCGAGTGTCCAAAAGGGACGTGAATGTCATCAGGATCGTGGCGCCGAAGAACAGCGCGACGAAGCTCGCGATGAATCCGGTGGTACGACGGCGGAGCGACGAGAACGCCAGCTCGGTCGCGATCATACGGAAGGTCCTCCCCAGGCTTTGCCGCGAGGCCGGCCGTCATCGGACAGGGACAGGCCCCCGGACGCGGGGTAGGGACGGCCCTACCGTCGCGGGTAGCCGCCGTCGACCTCCTTCACCGGCTTGTGGGGGAAACGGCGTTCGGCGTAGGCCTTCGCTGCCGATCCTTCTCGCACGTACAGCGTCTCCACTTTGTCCTGCAACGGCTTCACGACGTTTCCGAGAAAGCCGCGCCGATCTTCGAGGTACGGGCCGAGCACGTCTTCGCCCGCCGGACAGACCGCCATGCAGTACGCGGCCTTGTAGTTCGGCTTGAACGCGAGGCTCTGCCACATCGACACGTTCTCCGAGTCGGTCACCCTGGACCGGAAGTCGGCGGCGTCCTCGCTGTCGGCCACGGTCTGCGCCCAGTCGGTGAAGCCGCTCATGAACTCACGGTAGTTGTGCGTCGAACAGGCGAGGAAGTCGAATTCGCCGGTCTTCGAGATCGCCCCGATGGGACAGGCGGCGACGCACAGCTTGCACTCCAGGCAAGGGTTATAGTCGAGAGCCTCGCCGTAGGTGGACACCTCGGCATCGACGAGCAACGTCGCGAGGAGCACGAAGTTGCCGAACTTCGGGTGGATGACGTTGCGATGCAGTCCCATGGCGCCGAGACCGGCCGCGACGGCGACAGTCTTGTGCGCGACGACCCAGATCCGGCCGGGATAGTGCTCCATCTCCATCGGGAACGTCGCGGACGGGTTGATCGCGCGGTATCCGGCGTCCTGCAGCGTCCGGACGATCTTGTGTCCGGCCTCGTTGATGATCTCTCCGGCGCGATGGAACTCCTGGTTGGCGACGCTGCGGGCGGGGGAGCGGACGTCGTCGCGGTTCATCCGCACCACGAGCGAGACGAGGGTCTTCGTGCCGGGAAGGGCGCGCTCGACGTGCTCGCGTTCGCCCGCCAGATCAGGATGGTCGAGCGAGACCGCGGCCGCGTCGTCGGCGCCGGCGGCGAGACAGATCTCCTTGAGCCAGGCGGCGTCGATCACCGGGGACGGCTTGTCCCGCGGTTTGGCGAGTACCGCCCGCACCGACGGATGATCCGCCAGCTTCTTGGGGAGCCTGCCGGTCACAACGCCTCCAGGATTGTCGCGTTGGCCTGGCCGCCGCCTTCGCACATCGCCTGCAGGCCGTACCGGGCGCCGTGGTGGTGCAGCGCGTTGACCAGGGTGCCCATCAGGCGGGTCCCGCTCGCGCCGAGCGGATGGCCCAGCGCGATCGCGCCGCCGTGGACGTTGACCTTGGCCGGGTCGGCCCCGGTTTCCTGTTGCCACGCCAGTACGACACTGGCGAACGCTTCGTTGATCTCGAAGAGGTCGATGTCCGCCAGGCTCAGCCCCGCACGCCGCAGCACCTTCTCGGTCGCCGGGATGACCCCGGTGAGCATGAGCAGCGGGTCGGATCCGGTGACGGCGAAGCTGTGCAGGCGGGCGCGCGGGCGGAGGCCCAGCCGGGCCGCGGTCGCGCTGGAGGTGATGAGCAGGGCGGAGGCGCCGTCGTTGATCGGGCTGCTGTTGCCAGCGGTCACCGACCAGTCGATCTGCGGGAAACGCGCGGCGACAGCCGGATCCTGGAACGCCGGGCGCAGCTTGGCGAGCGTTTCGAGGTCGGTCCCCGGCCGGACGGACTCGTCGGTGGACACCCGGCCCGACGGTGTCTCGATCGGCACGATCTGGCTCGCGAACCGCCCGAGTTGGTGCGCCCTGGCCGCCTTCTGGTGCGAGGACATCGCGAACTCGTCCATGGCCTGGCGGCTGAGCGACCACTTCGCGGCGATGAGTTCGGCACTGATCCCTTGGGGCACCAGGCCTTCCGGGTAGCGGGCGGCGACGCCCGGGCCGAGCGGATCGGTGCCCGGGAGGACGTTCGACCACATCGGGACGCGGCTCATGGACTCGACGCCGCAGGCGATGACGACGTCGTACGCGCCGGCCATCACGCCCTGCGCGGCGAAGTGAACGGCCTGCTGACTGCTTCCGCACTGCCTGTCGACGGTGGTCGCCGGCACGGTTTCCGGCAGCCCGGCCGCGAGCGCCGCCCACCGTGTGACGTTCTGGGCCTGTTCGCCGACCTGGTCGACCGCGCCGCCGATGACGTCGTCGATCAGCTCCGGATCGAGGCCGTTGCGTCGGACGAGAGCCTGCAGCGTATGGGCGAGCAGCTGGACCGGATGGACCCCGTGCAGGGCGCCACCGGGTTTGCCCTTGCCGATCGGGGTACGGACGGCGTCGACGATGACCGCGTCGTGCACGGCTGCCTCCAGGGGTGAGTTGGTATCTCCAACTCACTGTGGCATCGAGTGGGTTGGAAATCAAGACTCACTGGGTTTACGCTGGTCGCATGACCGAAGGACCGAGGGACTGCTCGATCGCCAACGCGATGGAGGTGATCGGGGAGCGCTGGAGCCTGCTCGCGCTGCGCGAAGTGTTCTTCGGTGCGCGGCGGTTCGACCAGATCGTCCGCAACACGGGGGCGAGCCGGGACATCCTGACCGCGCGGCTGCGGAAGCTCGTCGAGACGGGAATCCTCGAAAAGCGGCTCTACGAGGAGCATCCGCCGCGCTACGAGTACGTGCTCACCGAGGCCGGGCACGCCCTCAATCACGTGCTGCTGAACCTCATGGCTTGGGGCGACGCGCACGTCACGGAGGGGCCGCCGCCGACGGTGTGGCGGCATTCGTGCGGCGAGGTCCTCGCCCCGGAGACCGTATGCGCGCACTGCCGCGAACCGGTGCGGGAGAAGGACATGACGCTGGTACGGAGCAGTCGTCGCGCCACTTCCTCGTGAGTGGTAAGGACGGTTCTAACCGTCCTTACCACTCACGAGGCTGGTCTCAGGAGTGGCTCGTCCATTCCCGCGCGATCATCCGCATGAGCGCCGGATAGATGATCAGGTACCGGAACGGCTTGATGAATTCCATGTACACCCGGCCGAACAACCCGTTGGGTTTGACCAGCACCGCCATCTGACCGCGATACCCGCCACGCCCGTCTTCGACCCAGGCGATGTGCAGGACGCCGTGCATGGTCCGGTTCGCCATTTCGGCGGCGAATTCGTCGTCGAGCCGGTAGAGCGGGGTGAACGGAAGCCAGTCCTCGTCCGGGCCGGTGGGTGTGCCGCGAAGGTCTTCCGGCAGCTTGCCGCGGAGCGATCCCACTCGGGTGTCGAGGCCGGAATTCCGTTTGTCCAGCCCCAGTAGGCGACCGAGCTTCCAGCGCAGCGCCCACAGTGCCCGGACGGGGGGTGGCGCCCCGTCCGGGAAATTCCCCGACGAGAACTGCACCACCAGCTTGCCGAAATCGTCCGGCCCGCCGGGTGTTCCGAGCGCCCAGACGTCTTCGAGGTCGAAGTCCCCGGCGATTTCGTGGATCCGCCACGAACGTGTGGTGTGGGCCGTGTTCGCGAGCTTCATGCCGACACCAACTGGACGATCTCGCGCGGACGGACCTCGCGGTCGTCGAAGGCGACGTCCACGTCCGCCAACCCCAGAGCTTGCATCGAGGCCGCCTGGGCCGCCTCGGATTCCCGGCGCACGATCGACACCACGGCGTCACCCGCGGTGGTGACCCGGCATTCGGCGGCGAGACAGCCCGGCGTGCAGCGCAAGACGTCGGCGACTCGCCGGACTCGCGCGACGAATTCGTCGTGGTGATCGGTGTGCGGGTAATGCGTGGCCACGAATCCGACAGTCATCGTCGTTGTTCCTCCCAGTGGACTTCCGCCATCTATACGGTAGCGTATATATCGTCCTAGTGGTGCCGGAGTGACGGGAGATACGGTGATCCCATGGCCGCCGCAACCCGGACCCCGCCGAGCGCCTGGATCGACGCGGGGCTGCACGCTCTCGCCGCCGGAGGTCCCGACGCCGTGCGCGTCGAGGCGCTCGCGAAAGCCCTGGGAGTCACCAAAGGCGGGTTCTACGGCCATTTCGCCGACCGGGGGGCGCTATTGGAGGGAATGCTCGCCACGTGGGAGCGGATGAGCACCGACCTGCTCTTCGAAAGCGTCGAGAGCACAGGCGGTGACGCCAGGGCGAAGATCCGGCGCGCGGGTCTGCTCGCCGGCGATCGTCTGCTGCCGATCGACCTCGCCATCCGGGATTGGGCCCGGCGCGATCCGGCCGTGGCCGAGCGGCTCCGGAGGGTCGACAACCAGCGAATGGACTACCTGCGTTCCCTCATGCGCGAGATCTTCGCCGACGAGGACGAGGTCGAGGCCCGTTGCCTGCTCGCGTTCTCACTCCTGATCGGCAAGCACTTCATGGCCGCCGACCACGGTGGCCGTACCCGGGACGAGGTCACCGAGCTGGCCGGAGCACTGCTTCTCGGCGGTCGGCCCGGTCATGACGGCTGAGGCGGGCCACCACGTCGTCAGTTCCGGTAGCCCTCGCATCCAGTGGAAGGATTGATGACGATGACCGACGCTGGAGCGCTGCGCGCCGACGCGGCCACGTTCATCGCGGCGGCCCGCTCCAGCGATACCGCGCGGTTCGCGCTCATCACGGAGCGCCACCGGCGTGAGCTGCAGGTGCACTGCTACCGGATGCTCGCGAACTACGAGGACGCCCAGGACATGACGCAGGAGACGTTCCTGCGGGCGTGGAACAAGCGGGAGTCCTTCAAGGGCCACGCCACGTTGCGGACCTGGCTGTACCGGATCGCGACCAACGTCTGCCTCGACTTCCTGGAGAAGCGCGACGACCGCACGCCCGCACCGTCCGAGCTGCCGGACTCCGAGGTGCTGTACCTGCAGCCGTACCCCGACCGGATGCTCCCCGAGGACCCGCAGGAATCGGTGGTGGTGCGGGAGACGATCGAGCTGGCGTTCATCGTCGCCGTCCAGCATCTGCCGCCGCGCCAGCGGGCGGTGTTCATCCTGCGCGACGTCCTCGGCTGGCCGGCGTCGAAGGCCGCCGACGCCCTCGAGGTGACCGTCGCGTCGGTGACCAGCGCACTGCAGCGGGCGCGCGTGACGATGCGGGAGCGGCTGCCCGGCAGCCGCCTCGATTGGCGGAGCCCCGCCACCCACGAGCTGTCGGATGACGAGCGCGGAGTGGTGAAGTCGTACATCGAGGCCCATGAGCGCAACGACCTCGACGGGCTGATCTCCCTGCTGCGGGCCGACCTGCGCTTCGCGATGCTGCCCGATTCGGGCACCGCGGTCAGGACGGCCAAGGACGCGGTGGACGGCTGGGTCTCCGGCGGGCTCTTCCAGCGCGGCCACGACGACTGGCGCGGTATCACCACGACGGTCAACCGCATGCCGGCCGCCGCGCTCTACCTGCGCACCCCCGGCGATCCGGAGTACCGGCTCTTCGCCATCGCTGTCCTGCGCGTCGTCGACGGGAAGATCGCCGAGCTCACCGGATTCGACGCCGCCGGCAAACCATGGCTGGACGTGCCCCCGGCACTGTGACCACTCAGCGCCTTGTCTCGTATCGGGTCAGCACCACACCGCCGGGAAACGTCCGTGTCTCCACCAGGGCCAGGTTCACCCAGTTGTCCAGGGCGGTGAAGAACGGCGTGCCGCCGCCCACCAGGACCGGATGGGTGACCAGCACGTACTCGTCGATCAGCCCGGCCCGCATGGCCGCCCCGGCGAGCGTCGCGCCGCCGATGTCCATCGGACCGGCGTCCTCGGTCTTGAGCCGGGTGATCTCGGTGACCGCGTCGCCGGTGACCAGGCGGGTGTTCCAGTCGACCGTGCCGGTCGTCGAGGAGAACACCACCTTCGGCATGTCCCGCCAGCGGCGGGCGAACTCGGTCTCCGCCGGGGTGGCGCCGGGCTGCAGGCCGGCGGTCGGCCAGTGGGAACTCATCGCCTCCCACAGCTTGCGTCCGTACAGCGCCAGGCCCGTCGCCGCCACCCGGTCGGACCACCACCCGAACAGCTCGTCGCTCGGTGACGAGTCCGGTCCGTCACCGCCGCTCCAGCCGAGGTCGTCGCCGGGCGCGGCGATGTAGCCGTCCACGGTCAGGTTCATGCCGAAGGTCAATTTCCGCATGGCGTCAGCCTCCTGTGAGTCGATCTCACACGTACTGACGGGGGCGGCGCGAAAACTAATCGTCGTCTTCTTCGGGTGTCGTCGGGACCTGCTTGCGCGCGACGTAGACGAGCAGCCCGATGATCACCACGGGGCCGGCGAAGATGAGGATCTCGTCCCAGCCGCCCTGGTGCATCATCACCACCCGCGCCGCGATGGTCATGAGCCGGAGACCAGCGCGATCCCGAGCGCGGTGTAGCCGATCATCAGCGCCAGCATGGGGTACTGGCCCACCTTGACGTAGTTCGAGCGCAGCACGCCGACGGAACGGTCATGCGCCGAGGTTACGGCCAGCACGTGCCCGGCGACGATCCCGGCGATCTGCACCAGCGCGATCACCCCGGCCGAGACGACCGTGTAGTCGATCGCGCGGCCGAATCCCTGCTGGCCCGAGAACACGGCGAACGAGAAGTAATGCGCGACCGTGTAGCCGACCATGATCGGGATCAACGACGGCGCGAACGCGGGATACGGGTCGAACCCTCGGCGCAGATACGGCCTGGTCAGGCTGATGGCGCCCGCGTAGGCGCCGTAGGTGAGCGCGATACAGACCGCGAGCCCGGCGGTGCCGCCGAAGACGCCCGCGTCCAGCGACGTCCAGAACGGAAGCCGGGTGAGGCCGTCGAACGCCGTCGAGCCGAGCACCACCAGCACCAGCGCGGTCAGCCAAGGCGCGGGGGAGACGGTGAGCAGGCCGTCCAGCGGATTCCGGATCACCAGGCGCCCATCTGTCCGCCTCCCGAAAGGGGAGAGGGCCGCGATCAGGCGCGCATAGACCTCGAAAGCGTCGCCGCGGTCGAACCAGCGCGGACCGAACACCGCCCCGAGAGCGATGTGTATAACGGCATACACGGTGGCGAAAAGAGCGATCGCCCTGGGCGAGTCCGAATGCGGAAACACCAGTTCCAGCCAAAGAAACGCCAGGAGGCCGACGATCGCGGGCAGGTAACCCAGTCGATCCGGGAGTTCGCGCCGTCGCGCGGGGATCAGTGCCGCGATCGTCCTCAGTGGATTCAACCGCGGCCAGACCGGGCCGAGCAGGAGCGAAAGCGGGACCAGCCCGACCCAGAACCAGACGTAGAACCACGCCGGAGCCGGGTTGCCGGCCGAGTTGTCCGGGCCTGCCCATGCCATCGCGAGGAAGCCCGCGAACAGCGCCAAGCCGAGTACGCGCGCCGCGATCCGCGAGAACCCACCATCGGCGAACCGTTGCAGGACCTCGGGAAGGGGGCGGCCGGCGTCGGCGCCGCGGAGTTTGGGCTTCTTCCAAAGCACGGTGAGCGCGAAGAAGGAGACCACGACGGCCGCCGCTCCCGCGTAGAGCGCGAGCCACAGCGGGACCGGCAGATCGGACCGGCCGCCGAGACCGTGCGCCAGGATCATCCGCTCACCCGGAGCTTGGTCACCGCCGCGCCGCTCTTGTGCAGTTCCACCTCGAAGATCCCGTCGATGTTCGCGGTGAAGGCGACCGTCCCCGGAACCCCGGGAGACAGCTGGGCGGCCTTGTCGTAGCCGTGGACGTGCAGTTCGTCCGGCTGGTCCGACGTGACTTCGAGCGCGACGTTCTCGCCCGTGCGCACCGCGACCTCTTCCGGCCCCGCCGTGCGCTTGCCCTCGGTGATCGAGAACTTGACGGTCCGGGTGCCGGCGCCCGGCGCCTGTTCGGAACCGGTCGTTCCCGAACAGCCGGTCACGGCCAGCAGTGCGGCCACGGTGATCCCGCGGATCCCGCCGATCCTCCGCATCGAGGTGCCTCCAAGTCGTACGCCCCGGCTTGCCCGGCCGGGACCTTGCGCCTATCGTGTTACCCCAAGGTAACAGTTACTCAGGTTAGCAGGAAGGCGAGCACGGTGTTCATGGCTCAGGAGAGCCCGCCTGCCGGCGGCGCGCAATTCGGGCAGATCGTCATCGCGGGCCTGATGTTCACCGCGGTCTTCCTGCCCTTGGCCCTTTTCGTGCTCCGCGAGCGCGCGGGGAAGCGGACGGTCTTCGGCCGCGTCGCCGACTGGATGGGCGGGTTCAGCGGTCTGCCGCGCTGGGCGGCGCTGCCGATGTTCGTCGCCTTCCTCTCCGGGATGTCGGCGCTGATCGGCGTCTACTGGGACGTGCCGATCCACATGGAACTCGGCCGCGACGAAGGCCCGCTCGCGAACCCTTCGCATTACCCGATCTACTTCGGACTGATGGGCATCTTCGCCAGCGGCGTGCTCAGCGCGACCCTCGCGACGAAGGACCTGCCCAAGCGCACGTTCAAGATCGGCCCGCACTGGCGGGCGCCGATGGGGTCCATCCAGATGATGGCGACCGGCCTGGTCGGCATCGCGGGCTTCCCGCTCGACGACGTGTGGCATCGCCTGTTCGGCCAGGACGTCACCGAATGGGGACCGACGCACGTCCTGATGATCGGCGGCGGCGTCTGTGTCGTGCTGGGCCTGCAACTGCTGCTCGGCGAGGCCCGACAGGTCGGCGCGACCGGGCCGGTCGTGCGCCTGCTCGGCCCGGTGCTCGCCGGTGCCTGGATGATGGGTGCTTCGGCGTTCCTCATGGAGTTCGACCTCGGCGTCCCACAGTTCCCGATGCTGTCGCAGGTCGTGCTCGTCGGTCTGATCGGCGCGTGGACGCTGACCTACGGGCGGCTGTCCTGGGGGCCGGGCGGCGCGCTGATCGTGCTCGTGGTCTTCCTCGCGTCCCGTGCTTCGTTCGCCGTCATCCCGCTGTTCGCGGACCTGCACGTGGCCTCGCTGCTGCCGTACGTCGCCGAAGCGGTGATCATCGAGGTCGTCGCCCTCGCGATGCGCAACCGGCAGGGCTACACGTTCGCCGCTGTCGCCGGTCTGCTCGTGGGGACCGCCGGGATGCTCGCCGAGGCGGCGTTCACCCACTGGCTGATGCCGAACCCGTGGCCCGCCGCCCATCTGCCGCTGTTCGTCCTGTTCGGGACCGGCGCGGCGCTCGCGGGTGCGTTCATCGGTGTCTGGCAGTACCAGCGAGTGGAAGAGACGGCGACGCGGGTGCCCGCGGCGGGGCCCCGGCACGCCGTCGGACTCGTCGGCGCGCTGGGCGCGGTCGCCCTGATGTCGGCGGTCGCCGTCCCGCAGGATCCGGAACCGGGGTTCACCGCCGACGTCCGGCTGACCGAGGCCGCGACCGGGCTGCCGATCTCGAATCCGCACGGCGGCGGCACACCCCGCTGGGTCGACGCGACCGTGACGATCTCGCGGCCCGACCTGGCCGACGATGCCGTGTGGCTCAACGGTTTCGCTTGGCAGGGCGGCGACTTCTTCACCGCGCCGCTGGAGAAGATCGGCGACGGGGTGTACCGCACCGCCCAGCCGTTGCCGGTGTTCGGCCAGTGGAAGACGGGGATCCGCGTGCACGTCCCGAACCGGGTGATGGGGCTCGCCCCGATCTACGCGCCCGCCGACCCGGCCGCGAACGCGCCGTCGATCGACGCGAAGTCCGGCACGCGCCCGTTCATGTCGGAGATCGAGTTCCTGCAACGGGAGCGGAAGTCGGACACACCCGCCGTGCTGTGGACTGTCGCTTACGTGACCGTGGGGCTCATCTTCGCCGGTATGTGGGCGCTGTTCGCGTGGCTCTACGCGGCCGCGGCCACCGCGCGGCGGCGTGAGGTCCCGGTCGGCTGACGCCTCGCGTTTCGTCCTCTGAATGCGGTACTTGCGTGTGCAACTACCGCATTCAGAGGACGAAACGCTTTGCTCTCACTTCGTCGCACGTATCGATTGGGCATCATCGCGCGCAAGGCTTTTGCAAGCCCGCTTCCCTTGAATACCCAGGACACTGCACGTGTTGCCCGTTCGCGCGCCGAAATGGTGACACAGCGCAACGTCGATGAGACGTAAAGTAGCTGCCGACCACGCGACGACATCCGCTGTGCACGATCGGTATTGGCGAGTCATTGCGCGGTTACCGCGACATGTGGTTACTTTTCCGCCTCGGGGGTTGGGTTACAGCGAGTTTCGATGGGGTGGTCTTCGTGCGCACAGAGCGTTTTCCGAAGCGACGGCGCGGTCTTCGCGTGGTCGCGGTCCTCGCCGCTTCGGCGGTCGCGACGGTGCCTTTCGTGCCCGCCGCGTCGGCGCAGCAACAGGGCAAGGTGCTCCGGGTGGCGCTCACGACCGGCATCGACCACCTGAACCCCTTCACCGCCCAGCTGGCGGCGTCGACGCAGGTCGGCCGGTTCAACTACGAGTTCCTGACCCTGCCCTCGGCCGAGGACACCCAGCCCACGGGCGGGATCGCGGAGTCGTGGAAGACCTCCGACGACAAGCTCACCTGGACCTTCACCATCCGCCAGGGGATGAAGTGGTCCGACGGCAAGCCGATCACCGCGCAGGACCCCGCGTACACCTTCCAGCGGATGCTCGACGACGAGAACGCCCGCACCGCGAACGGCAGCTACGTGACCAACTTCGCCTCGGTGTCGGCACCCGACGACAAGACGCTGGTCATCAAGACCAAGGCCCCGCAGTCGAGCATGACCTCGCTCGACGTCCCGATCGTGCCCAAGCACATCTGGGAGCCGATCAAGGATCTCAACGCCCCCTCGACCGACGACATGGCCGTGGTCGGCGTCGGCAGCGGACCGTATCTGCTGACCGAGTACAAGAAGAACGAATTCGTGAAGTTCAAGGCGAACAAGGACTACTGGCGTGGGGCGCCCAAGGTCGACGAGCTGCAACTGTTGCAGTTCAAGGACGCCGAGGCCGCGGTCAACGCGCTGAAGCAGGGCGAGGTCGACGTCATCAACCGGCTCACGCCGACGCAGTTCGACGCGCTCAAGGGCGAGAAGAACATCACCACGAACAAGGCGCCGGGCCGCCGGTACAACGAGCTCATCATCAACTTCGGCGTCAAGAACGTCCTCGACCAGCCGATCGGTGACGGCAACCCGATCCTGAAGGACCTCCGCGTCCGCAAGGCGATCGCGCAGGCCATCGACACCAAGACCATCGTGGACAAGGTGATGAACGGGTACGGCCAGCCGGGGACCGGTGTCGTTCCGGCGATCTACAAGGCCTACACCTGGAGCCCGTCGGACGCCGAGAAGACCAAGTTCGACATCGCGGCCGCGAACGCCACCCTCGATCAGGCCGGCTACGCCAAGGGTGCGGACGGCATCCGCGTCGCCCCCGGCGGCGCGAAGCTGGAGTTCCGGCTCGCCGGTCACGCGAACCGGCCGTTCGACCAGCGCACCGCGCAGTTCGTCAGCGGTTGGCTCAAGGACGTCGGCATCGGTGTCAAGCAGGAGCTCGTCTCCGACGACGAACTGGACGACCGCACCACCGCGGGCAATTACGACCTCGCGATCTCCGGCTACGGCACCTCACCCGACCCGGACTACGCCCTCAGCCTGAACACCTGCGCCGGCCGCCCGAACGCGGAGGGCAACGGCGGCAGCTCGGCGACGTTCTTCTGCGACTCGCGCTACGAAGACCTGTACAAGAAGCAGCTGACCGAGTTCGACCCGGCGAAGCGCGCCGAACTCGTCAAGCAGGCGCAGGCGGTGCTGGCGGGTGAGTACGTCGACGTCGTCCTGGACTACGACAACGTGCTCGAGGCCTACCGCTCGGACAAGTTCTCCTCGTTCACCAAGCAGCCGCAGCCCGACGGCGCGATCCTCGAACAGTCCGGCTACTGGGGCGTCTACGGCGCCACTCCGGCCGACGCCGCCGCGGCGGGCGCCGAGGAAAGCAGCAACACCGGATTGTGGATCGGCATCGGCGTGGTCGTGCTCGTGGTGCTCGTCGGCGGCGGGGTGCTGCTCGGGCGGCGCGGCAAGTCGGCCGACGACCGGGAGTAAGCAGCTGTCGGCGGAGCTGAGATCTACTCCGAGAAAGGGACACAACGCGTGAACCAGTCTGGCTGGCCGCTCGCGGACGCGGGTTCACCGACGAAATCAGAAGGACCGCGTTGACCGAAGCACTCAGTTCCCTCGAAAAGCCCCCAGCGCTCGGCGATCCCGACGAGCGCCGGGGCGGGACCGGCACCGCCCGGTTCGTGCTCTCCAAGATCGGCGGCGCGCTGGCGAGCCTCGCGCTCGTCGTCGTGCTGGGGTTCTTCCTGTTCCGGACGCTGCCCGGCGATCCCGTGCGGTTCATGGTCCGCGACCGGCCGACCGATCCGAAGATGATGGCGGAGCTCCGGGCGCAGATGGGCGTGGACAAGCCGCTGCTGCAGCAGTTCTGGGACTACCTCACCGGCCTGCTCCAGGGCGACATGGGGGTCTCGTACCTGCAGCGGCGCCCGGTCATGGACATGGTCGGCGAGCGGTTGTGGCCGACGATCCTGCTCGTCGGCAGTGCGACAGTGCTCGCGGTCGCGCTCGGCCTGTGGCTCGGCATCCGCGCGGGCTGGCGCCGGGGGAGCAGGTTCGACAAGGTCCAAACAGGACTCGCGCTGACCCTGTGGTCGGTGCCGCAGTTCTGGCTCGGCCTGATGCTCCTGGTGGCCACCAACGGACTCTTTCCCAGCCGGGGCATGCATTCCCCGGATGTCGCGCCGGGCTTCTTCAGTGAAGGGCTCGACGTGCTCCACCATCTGGTGCTGCCATGCGTGACCCTGCTGGTGGTGTTCTACGCGCAGTACATGCTGGTCATGCGTTCGTCCCTGATCGGTGAGATGAACTCGGACTACCTCACCACCGCGCGGGCCAAGGGCCTGCGTGACGACCTCGTCCGCAAGCGGCACGCCGTGCCCAACGCCCTGCTGCCGACGGTGACGCTGGTCTTCATGCAGTTCGGCATGGTGGTCTCGGGTGCGGTCTCGGTCGAGGCCGTGTTCAGCTGGCCGGGGCTCGGGCAGCTGCTCTACGAAGCGCTCCGCGGACCTGATCTACCTGTCCTGCAAGGAGTCTTCGTCACCCTCGCGGGTGCGGTGGTGCTGATGAACCTGCTCGCGGAGTTGCTCTACCGCGTGCTCGACCCCAGGGTGCGGACGGCATGACCACTGCGGAAAAACCCGGTTCGATCGTCTGGCGCCGCCGCCGCGAGGCCGTGGCGAAACGCTGGCACGAGTTCACGACGAACAAGGCGGGCGTCTTCGGGCTGGCCTTCCTCGGTGTCATCACGGTGCTGGCCATCCTCGCGCCGGTGATCTCGGACGAATCCGGACTCGACGTCACCAAGGCCCAGGGCGGTTCGCTGGAGTCACCCAGCGGGGAGTTCTGGCTGGGCACCGACATCGACGGCCGTTCGGTGCTGCTGATGACGTTCTGGGGTGCGCGGATCTCGCTGCTCACCGGTTTCTCGGCGGCGTTCCTCTCGGTGCTGATCGGCACCCTCATCGGGATCGCGGCCGCGCATTTCGGCGGCTGGCTGTCCGGGCTGCTGCTGCGGTTCACGGACTTCTTCCTGGTGCTGCCGTCGCTCGTCCTCGCCGTGGCGCTCGCCTCGGTGCTGGACCAGGGCACGATGACGGTGATCATCGCCATCGGCGTCACCGCCTGGCCCAGCACCGCGCGCCTGGTCCGCGCGCAGACCCTCACGATCGAGGGCCGCCCGTACATCGAGCGCGCGAAGGCACTCGGCGGCGGTCACCTGCACATCGTCGGCAAGCACGTCCTTCCCGGCGTCATGCCGCTCGTGCTGGCCAACACCACGCTCGTCGTGGGCAACGCGGTCATCGCGGACGCGACGCTGGCGTTCCTCGGCGTCGGCAACCCGAACACCGTCTCCTGGGGAGCCATGCTGCAGACCGCGTTGAACAACGGCGCGATCAGCAAGGGTGCCTGGTGGAACCTGCTGCCGCCGGGTGTCGCGATCGTCGTGGTCGTCCTCGCCTTCACCCTCGTCGGACGCGCGCTGGAGACCGTGCTGAACCCGCGCCTGAAGGGACAGCACTCATGAGCCCCTTGCTGGAACTGAAGAACCTCGGCGTCACCTACGCCACCGGAGGCGGTGAGGTCGCCGCCGTCCGCGGCGTCGACCTTGTCCTCGAAGCCGGCGACACCCTCGGGGTCGCGGGGGAGTCGGGATCGGGGAAGTCGACGGTCGCGATGAGTGTGCTGCGGCTGCTCCCGCGGTCGGCGAAGGTCAGCGGGGAGATCCTGCTGGACGGCGAAGACGTCACGGCCATGAAATGGGGCAGGCTGCGCGCGGTGCGCTGGGCCGAGGCCTCGGTCGTGTTCCAGGGCGCGATGCACGCGCTCAACCCGGTGCGGAAGATCGGCGAGCAGATCGCGGAGCCGATCCGCCTGCACCCGCCCGGCGGCAAGGCGCTTTCGGACGGCGAGATCCAGGCCAAGGTCTCCGAGCTGCTCGAACAGGTCGACCTGCCACCCGGCCGTGCCGGGGCCTACCCGCACGAACTGTCCGGTGGGCAGAAGCAACGCGTCATGATCGCGATGGCGCTGGCCTGTTCGCCGCGGCTGATCATCGCGGACGAGCCGACGACCGCGCTCGACGTCGTCGTCCAGGCTCAGGTGCTCGACCTGCTGGGCAGGCTGGTCACCGAGCAGGGGATCGGGCTGATCATGATCAGTCACGATCTGTCGGTACTCGCCGCGACCTGTCGCCGGATCGCGGTGATGTACGACGGCGAGATCGTCGAGGAGCGGCCGAGCGCGGAGTTGATGAGCGCGCCGCACCACGAGCACAGCAAGGCGCTGGCGGCCGCTTTCCCGACCGTCGGCGACCCTGCGTCCCGGTTCGCGCCCGCGACCAGCACGCCGTTGCCACCGGAGCCCGAACGCACCGGTGACCAGCCGGCGCTGTTGGAGGCCGAGGATCTGCGCGTCAGCTTCCGCGACCGCACGGGCAAGCGGATCAACGCCGTCGCCGGGGTGAGCCTCCAGGTGCGGAAGGACGAGATCGTCGCGCTCGTCGGCCAGTCCGGTTCTGGCAAGACGACGCTCGCCCGGACCCTGCTCGGGCTGCAGAAACCCGACTCCGGCGCGGTGCGGTACGACGGCAAGCCGGTTCCGCTCGGTGGCGCCGGGCTCAAGGCGTACCGGCGGCAGGTCCAGCTGGTGCTGCAGGACCCGACGAGCGCGCTGAACCCGAATCACACGGTGTACGAGGCCGTTGCGGAAGGCCCGCGCATCCACGGAATGGGCGCGAACGAGCACGAGATCGTCGTCAAGGCACTGGAAGCGGCCGAACTGCGGCCTGCGGAGAAGTTCCTCGACCGGCTCCCGCACGAGCTGTCCGGCGGGCAGCGGCAGCGGGTCGTCATCGCGGGCGCGCTCGCGCTGGACCCCGGCGTGATCGTGGCGGACGAACCGGTGGCGTCACTCGACGCGTCGGTGCGGGGGGAGATCCTCGCGCTGCTGCTGCGCCTGCGGCGTGAACTGGGTCTCGCCGGGCTGGTGATCACCCACGACCTCGGACTGGCCTGGAACATCGCCGACCGGGTCGCCGTGATGTATCGCGGGGAGCTGGTGGAAGTGGGTACCGTGGAGGAGGTCCTGCTGGACCCGAAACACGACTACACGAAGTCGCTGCTCGCCGCGTTGCCCGGTGGCACCGCGCGGGAAACACCCATTGCCGCGCACTCGCACAGGCGCGGTGTGTAACCTCCAATCTCGAAATGGCGACCACTACAGACCCCCAGCAGACGCCCTCGGCCGGCTCCCTCGGCGAGCGGCTCCGGGTGCCTTCCCGGTTCCCGTACCGCACCATCGCGATGGGAACCATAGGCAGCACGCTGCTGATGCTGGCGGCGCTCGGCGCCGGTGGAATCCTCATCCGTGACCCGATCCTGGGGCACGGACCGCTGTCGTGGATCCGCTACGGCCATGGCCGCATCCTGGCCAACGTGATGCTCTACACGGGCTTCGCGCTGATCATCTGGGCGTGGGTCCGTTTGGGTCGCTACGCGCTCGCGGGCCGGATCGGCAGCCGTCCGATCGTCATCGCCGCCGCCTGCTGGATGGCGCCGCTGCTGGTCTCGCCGCCGCTGTTCACCCGCGACGTCTTCTCCTACCTCGCGCAGGGCGCGCAGCTGCTCAACGGGCTCGACCCGTACGCCAACGGCCCGGCCGAACTGGCCGTGCTGCCGGACGTCGTGCAGAACGTCCATCCGCTGTGGCAGACCACGCCCGCGCCGTACGGCCCGCTGTTCCTGCTGGTCGCCAAGGGGATCGTCTCGGTCACCGGCAACGACATGATCGCCGGTGTCATCGCGACCCGGCTGGTCCTGATGCTCGGCCTGGTCGGGATGCTGTGGTCGCTGCCGCGGCTGGTCAAGCACCTCGGTGGCAAACTGCCGATCACGTTATGGCTCGCCATCGCCAGCCCGATGACGGTGATCCACTTGGTCGGCGGACCGCACAACGACCTGCTGATGCTGGGCTTCCTCACCGTCGGCGTGCTGGCCGCGCTGGAGCGCAAGCACGTCGTCGCGATCGTCCTGGTCACCATCGGCATGCTGATCAAGCCCACCGCGGCGTGGGCGCTGCCGTTCCTGGTCTGGGTGTGGGCGAACCACCTGCCCGGCGACCGGAAGGTGGTCAACTTCTTCCGCGCGGGCGCCGCGTCGGTCGGGATCTTCCTGCCGGTGTTCGTCGCCGGCACCTGGCTGTCGCTCGGCTCGGTCAACCTCGGCTGGCTGACCGGTCTCAAGGCGCCGACGCTGATCGCGAACTGGATGAACTTCCCGACGGGGATCGGCGAGATCTTCTACTCGCTGGTGGACCTGGTGATCGACGTCGAGGTCTCGCCGTTCGTCACGGTGTTCCGCGCGATCGCGATGGTCGGCCTGTTCGTCTTCGCCGGCTGGCAGTGGTGGCTCGCCCGCGACGGCGGCTACCCGGCGATCCACCGGATGGCGATCGTGCTGCTGGCCGGTGCGATCGTCCCGCCGCCCTCGTTGCCGTGGTACCTGACCTGGGGTTTCGTCGTTCTTTCCGCGTTCGAATGGCGCCGCCGTAATCTCGCGGTCGTCGTCGCGGTGTCGGTTTTCGTGACGCTGGTCTACTACCCGACGGGGGAGCAGGCGCTGTACGACTGGTGGTTCATGGCGGGCGTCGTCGCGGCGAGCGTGTACGCGGCCGCTTCGCTGCTGCGGCCGGATCCGCTGGGGATCGTCGCCGCTTGGCGGGGGAAGCCGGTGGAGCAGTTCCTGCCTGCCGAGGCTCCACGCTCGTCCTGACTTTTCAGTCCGTGAAGGCCTCCTTCACTACCTTCAGGGTAGTGAAGGAGGCCTTCACGGACCTCTGGTGAGAGCCTCGCGATCGCGAAGGGCGAGTTTCCTCGGCTGAGCCGCGTGAAGGGGGCCTTCACGCGCTCTGGAGTGAAGATTGTGACTCCTGAGACGATCAAACGGTCCGTGAAGGGCCCTTCACGGACCCAGAGTCCTTCAAGGAATCTCATCAAATGTATAACGACCTATACGGCATGGCGAAGGCCTTGTTGCCGTAGAACGGCAACAAGGCCAAAAGCTCAGGAAGCGCGCCACCCACTCCAGGAGTGAACGAGGGTGCTCACCACGGCATGCGGTGCAGGCTGCGCCTCGTACTGCGGATACTTGTCCCGCAGCAGCCGCGCCGGTAGCGCCTGCTCGTCGGGATCGGTCAGCGCCCGGGCGACACCGTCGGCCCGAGCCCACCACAGTCCTGCCCAGTCCTCGTCGTAGTGGTCGGTCAGAAAACTGACCGCGGGGTTCTCCGCGATGTTCTTCAGGCGCCGCAACGCCGTCGTGCTCTTGGGCTTGTGGTCGATCGCGAACGCCACCGAGTCGCCTTCGAGAACGAACGTCACCGGCACCACATGGGGCACGCCGTCCGAACCCGTCGTCGCCAGCCTCGCTATCCGCTCGCCTTCGAACCGTGACCTGGCTTCGGCACGCGTCATCCGCATGTCGCAGACGGTACCTAGGCGCGGCGCACGCGGAGCACGTTGTCCGAACGCGTTCCGTGTTGTCCCTCCGGGCCGGGGAAGTCGTGCGCGATCAGATCCTGCCGCTCCACGGTCCATTCGCCGTCGGCCAGGGCCAGCGCTTCGAGGACCTCGGCGGTCGTCGGGAAATGGACGTCCTTGTGCGGCGGCTCTTCCATCCACGTCGGCCAGCCCGCGTGGCCTGCCACCACCAGCGTGCCGCCCGGCGCGACGGCTTCGGCGGCGCGGCGGAGTGCCTTGTCCCGCTCGCCGTCCTCGGCGACGGGGGAGTGGAAGAACTGTGCGGAAACGAGGTCGAAGCGTCCTGCCGGGAACGACTTCGTCAGGTCGTGGCGTTCCCAGACGATGCCCTCGACTCCGGCCTCGGCCGCGTGCCCGGCGGCGCGTTCGAGCGCGACCTCCGAGATGTCGACGGCGGTGACCCGCCAGCCCTGCTGGGTGAGCCAGATGGCGTCGCCGCCCTCGCCGCAGCCGAGATCGAGCGCCGTCCCCGGCGTGAGCGCGGCGACCTCGTTCACCAGGATCGGGTTCGCCTTCCCGCTCCAGACCTGATCCTTGTCCCGGTAGAAGTCTTCCCAGAACTGCTGTGTGGAATCCATGACCGCAAGATGCCTCCGCCTCGGCCGGTTCCGCAAGTCCCGTTGCTGTTATGGCAAAATCAGCAGGGTGCCCGCGTCGGCGTCGAGGGTGGCCGGTGCGCCGAGGGGGATGGTCGGCGACGCCGGGACATGCCCGACGCCGAAGTCCCAGGCGATCGGCACGCCGAGCGGGCCGAAGCGCTCGAGCATCAGGGCTCGGATCACCTCCGGATCACCACAGGACTTCCACGAGCCCAGCAGGAACCCGCGAACCCCGTCGAGCCAGCCGGAACGCAGCAGCTGGGTCAGCATCCGGTCGATCCGGTAGGGGCTCTCGGTGACGTCCTCCAGCAGTACGAGCGCGTCACGCCCCGAGCCCTGCTCCGGTGTGCCGAGGCCCGACGTCAGGAGGGCGAGGTTGCCGCCGATGAGCGTCCCGGTCGCGGTGCCCGGCACCAGTGGCGACGCCGTCGGTGAGGTGATCAGCCGCACACTCTCCGGTTCGAACAACGACAGCCGCAGGTGTTCGGCGGCCACCGCGTCGAACAGGGTGGTCGCGGGCATGGGGGAGAACAGCGTCTCCAGTCCCAAGTGGACGTTCACCGCCCGGTGCAGCGCGGTGACGTCGCTCGATCCGGCGAACATCGTGGGTCCGGCCGCCTTCAAGGCCGCCCAGTCGACCAGGTCGAGCATGCGCTGCGAGCCGTAGCCGCCACGGGCGGCCAGGACGCAGGTGACTCCCGGGTCCAGCCAGGCGCGGGTGAACTCGGCGGCCCGCGCCTCGTCGGAGGCGGACAGATAGCCGGTGGAGGTCGCGCGGACGCATTCACCGACATGGACATCGACGCCCCAGCCGCGGAGCACCGGCAGCGCCTTCTCGACGAGGTCCGGCGGGACCGGCCCCGCCGGGGCGACAAGGGCGATCGTGTCACCCGGCCGTGTCTTCGGTGGCCTCATCGGCTCAGCCGGAGTTTCGGCACGCCGGGTGTCTCGAAGCCGAGGACCTGACCGTAGAACGACAACTCCGCTTCGAGCGCGGCCACGATCGTCTCCGCCTTCCGGAAACCGTGCTGCTCGCCCTCGAACCTGAGGTAGGCGTGCTCGATGCCGCGTCCTTCCAGCCCGGCCACGAAGCGGTCCGCCTGTTCGGGCGGGCAGATCTCGTCCTCCAGCCCCTGCAGGAACAGCAGCGGGCCGGCGAGGGTGCCCGCGTTGTTGATCGGCGACCGGTCCCGGTAGCGCTGTACGGCCTCCGGCAGCGGCCCGATCAACCCGTCGAGGTAGCGGGACTCGAAGTCGTGCGTCTCGCCGCCGTCGCCGGTCCACTGCGTGAGGTCGAGGATCGGGTACATCACGGTGCCCGCGCGGTAGGTCGTGGTGGTGGTCAGCGAGGCGGCGGAGGTGTACCCGCCCGCGCTGCCGCCGCGGATGGCCAGCCTGTCGCCGTCGACGGTGCCTTCGGCGGCGAGGGCTTCGGCGACGGTGACACAGTCGGCCACGTCGACGACGCCCCACTGTTCCCGCAGCCGCTCGCGATAAGCGCGTCCGTAGCCGGTCGAGCCGCCGTAGTTCACCGTGACGACGGCGATGCCGCGGCTGGTGAAGTAGGCGATCTCGTAGTCGAGTACCGCGCTGTCCCGGCCGGTCGGCCCGCCGTGCGGGTACACGAGCAACGGCGGCAGTTCCCCGTCCGGAGCGGCGAAGTCGTCGTTGGCGGGAAGGTAGACGAAGGCGGGGATCCGAGCGCCGTCGTCGGTTTTGAAGATCCGTTCGACGGGCGTCGACAGGTAGGCAGGCGACGGCGGTTCGGGTGCTGCGGCGAGTTCGGTCACCGTTCCGCTGTCGAGACCGACTTTCACGACGGCACCTTCGCGCTTCGGCCCCGCCGCGACGCCGACGATGTCGCCTTCGTGGACGGCGAACCCGTTGGTGGACCACGCGGTCAGATCGGCGGCGGCCGCCACCGGGGTCACTTCCCGCGTCGCTTCGTCGAGGACGGCGAGCCTGCCCGACGCGATGACGGCGAACCTGCCGTCGCCGAGCGGGGTGAACCAGCGCGTGCCGAGTTTCCACTGCGCGCCGCCGATCTCCTGTTCGGCCGGGGCGAGGTTCGTGATGCCGCCGTCGAGTCCGACGCGGTGCAGGTTCCACCAGCCGTCCGGGTCGAGCAACGCCAGCAGGCTGTCCGCCGACTCCCATTCGACCTGGCAGACGGAGATGCCGGCCGCGCCGGCGAGTACACGGTGCGGGCCGAACGCCCCGTCCTCGTCGAGTTCGGCGACGCACAGTTCGGTGCCGTCCCAAGGCATCGCGGGGTGGTTCCACCCGATCCACGCCGCGCGTGCGCCGTCCGGCGAAAGCCGCGGCGCGGTGAGGAAGTGATGGCTCGCCGTCAGAACCCGTTCCGGGCCGCCGTCGAGGGGCACCGCGAGGAGATCCCGGGCGATGTCGACGCGACGGGGGCCGGTGCTGCGTTCGCGGACCAGCCACACTTCGCCGGTGAGGCCGGGACGGAGGTCGCTGTAGCGGATCTGGTGCCGGGTCGCCGGTTCCGGGGTCAGCGGTGTCGTCTCGCCGGTGGTCAGGTCGCGGCGGTAGACGCGCTGATCCGCCCAGTGGGTGAAGACCAGGATGTCACCGAGGACGAGCCAGGGCCGGCCGCCGTATTCGTGGACCCGGTTCCGGACGCTCCACGGAGCGGGGAGGACGTCTTCGACCGTGCCGTCGGCGCGGGACCGTACGAGGGTCACGCGGCCGCCTTCACCGGTTCTCGCTTCGGCCCACCAGACCTCGTTTCCCACGGTATCGAGCCATTGCGCGCTGACTCCCGAGGCCGCGACAGCGGCGGCCGACAGGGGAGACGTCCAGGTGCCGTAAGGGGCGATCTCAACCACGGTTGAAGACTAGGTTCGGCCCTTTGCCCATGACGGCCCGGGGCGCGGCGGTTTCGCCCTGGGCTGAACCTTGGGGCGGCGGATGCCGATCACGGGGCCGTGGCCTAGTGTCAAAGGTGCCATGTCTCGCGTAATCCACGTCTTCCGCCAGCCCGACCGGTTCGTCGCAGGAACCGTCGGTGAGCCCGGCGACCGCACGTTCTACCTCCAGGCGTCCGAGGACGTCCGCACGATCAGTGTGACCATCGAAAAACAGCAGGTGGTGGTCTTGGCCGAGAGGCTCAGCTCGCTGCTGGAAGAGGTCGCCAGCCGGTTCGGAGCGGATGTACCGGACGACGCGCCCGAAGAGCTCCTCGACGTCGACCCCTTGACCGTTCCGGTCGAGGAGGAGTTCCGCGTCGGCACGATGGGACTCGGCTGGGACGCCGAGAGCAAAGCCGTCGTGATCGAGCTGCTCGCGATGACGGAGGGCGAGGTGGACGAAACGGTCGTGCTGGACGACACCGAAGAGGGGCCGGACGCCGTGCGCGTCTTCCTGAGTCCTGGCGCGGCGCGCGCGTTCGCGGAACGAGCGGACCGGGTGGTCAACGCCGGCCGCAAGCCGTGCCCGCTCTGCGCGGAACCGCTCGACCCGGCGGGCCACATCTGCCCGCGCCAGAACGGGTACCGGCGCGACGTCGACGTCCTCGAGGACTGACGAGGTGGAGGAGTCTTCTCGGGAGCTGGTGACGCGCGGCAAGATCGACGTCGAAGGCAGGCTCGTCGACGCCTCCAACGTCACGCTCTTCTGCACGATCGAGCTCGACGGCGTCACCGGGAACGTCGTGTACAAGCCGGTTTCCGGTGAGCGGCCGCTGTGGGACTTCCCGGACGGGACGCTCGCGGGCCGCGAGGTCGCGACGGCCATGGTCGCCGAAGCCTCCGGACTGGGCGCGATCCCGCCCACGGTGCTGCGCGACGGGCCGTTCGGGCCCGGCATGGTGCAGCTGTGGATCGAGACCACCGACGAGGAGCTCGTCGACGTCCGGTCGCCGGAGAGCCTGCCGGAAGACTGGCGTGTCGTGCTCCACGCGCACGATCGCGACGGCGAACCCGCGGTACTCGCGCACGCGGACCGGCAGGGCATGCGGGAGCTGGCCGTGCTCGACATCGTGGTCAACAACACCGACCGCAAGGGCGGCCACGTGCTCGCCGGTGCCGACGGCCGGATCTACGGCGTGGATCACGGGATCTGCCTGCACACCGACCCGAAGCTGCGGACGGTGCTCTGGGGCTGGATCGGCGAGCGGCTGACCGATGCCGAGGTCAGCAAGCTCCACGGCCTTCGCGAGCGGTTGGACGGGGAACTCGGGGACGCGCTCGGCGAGCACCTCACCGGCTTCGAGATCCGCGCGCTGGCCGAACGGACCGAACTGCTTCTGGCGGAGGGGGTCTTCCCTGAGCCCGGCGACGACTGGCGCGCCATCCCGTGGCCGCTGTTCTGAAGGTGCTGGACGAGCAGGCCCGCGTGCGTCTGATCACGCGATTCGGCGAGGACGTCGCGACGTGGTGTGACGAGCTGCCCGCCCTCGTGGAGCGGTTGGCCGCTCGGTGGGGTCTCACCGTCGTCGACGCCAAACCGGGCAACACCGGCCGGACCTTGATCTGCCACGGGGACGACGGCCTGACGAAGGTCCTCAAGCTGACCCCGGATCACACGATCGCCGAATCGGAAGCCGCCGCGTTGCGGGCATGGGACGGCTGCTCGCGGGTCGTGCAGGTGCTCGACACGGAACTCGCCGCCGGGGCGATCCTGCTGGAGGGCATCGACCCAGGCACGCAGCTACTGGAGGCGGGAGCGAACGTCCCGTGGGCCGAGGTCGGCGACCTGCTGACCCAGATCCACTCGGTGACCCCGCCGTCGGATTTCCCGCCGCTGGAAGACCGTGTCGTCTTCATGTACCGGCTCGCCGAGCGGGGGCTGCGCGGCTCGGTGGCCGAGGCCACGCTCTCGCTGGAGACGCTCGATCGCGCGCGGCTGCGGGCGCTCGAACTCGCGACCGGCTGGGGAGGGAACGCGATCGTGCACGGGGACCTGCATCCGGGCAATGTCCTCGACGGCGGGCCCGGACGGGGAGCGGTCGCGATCGACCCGCGGCCGAGCGTCGGCGACCCGTCCTTCGATCTGGCCGACTGGGTCACGTTGCCGATGCGCGACGGCGGAACGCTCGAAGACGGTTTCGACGCGATCGCGCCGCATCTGCCGGGTTTCGACGCCGGACGAGTGCGCGCGTGGTGTGCCGCGCTCGCGCCGCTGTTCGTGATGCGCCCGCTCGAGCGGGGCGAGCGCACCCCGTTCGTCGACGCGATGCTGTCATTCTGTTGGTGAACCTGAGTCCGCGATCGACGTCGGCAGGGCGGCGGATGGCCGCCTGACCGGCGTGGCGGGGAGACGACGGCCCCTGGCACCGATAGCGTCGTTCGCCGTGCGCTCCCATTCGTACGACGACGTGCTGTCCGGCCCGCGCAAGCGGAAGATCCCCGAGGTGCCCGCGGAGCCGGGGCTCGTGGTCGAAGACCCGGCCAGCGGCTACTGCGGTGCCGTGGTGAAGATCGAGTACGGCAACGTCGTCCTCGAAGACCGGCACGGCAAGCACCGCGTGTTCCCGCTGAATCCCGCGGGTTTCCTGCTCGAGGGCAAACCGGTCACGCTGGTGCCGTCGAAGGCCGCCCCGAAAGCCCCGGCACGGCGGATCTCCGCGTCCGGGTCGGTCCAGGTCCAAGGGCTCAAGGCGCGGGTCGCTCGCGATTCACGCATCTGGGTGGAGGGCAAGCACGACGCCGAACTCGTCGAACGTGTCTGGGGCCACGACCTGCGAGTCGAAGGCGTGGTGGTGGAACCACTCGATGGGGTGGACGTGCTGTCCGACCGCATCGACGAGTTCGGCACCGGACCCGGCCGACGCCTCGGCGTGCTGGTCGACCATCTGGTCGCGGGCAGCAAGGAGTCGCGGATCGTCGACGCGATCCGCGACGAGAACGTGCTGATCACCGGGCATCCGTACATCGACATCTGGGAGGCGGTGAAGCCGTCGGTCGTCGGTATCCGTGCCTGGCCGAAGATCCCGCGCGGCACGGAGTGGAAACAGGGCGTCTGCGACGCGCTCGGCTGGGGCGAGCCGTGGGAGGGCTGGCAGCGGATCCTGGCGGCGGTCGGCAGCTACCGGGATCTGGAAACGCCGCTGATCGGAGCGGTGGAACGGCTCATCGACTTCGTCTCGGACCCGGGCGAAGAGTTCTGAATGCCCGGTTTGTGCGAGGTCACTCAAGGTCACGCGTCGGTCACGTCGGATTCGCTTCCTCGGTATGAATCGGCGCGATCTGGGAGCATGGACGCATGACAGGCGCGCTCATCTGGCTGATCGCCGGCATTCTCTTGATCATCGCCGAGCTGCTCTCTGGTGATCTGTTCCTGCTCATGGTCGGCGTCGGAGCCCTGTTCGGAGCGGGCTCGGCCGCCTTGACCGGGAACCCGTTCATCGACGTCGCGGTGTTCGCCGTCGCCTCGGTCGGGATGCTCGTCCTCGTCCGGCCGACCCTCAAACGCCGGTTCCTCGCGGGGCCGGACATCAAGACCAACACCGACGCGCTGATCGGCGCGCGGGCGATAGTAGTGTCCACAGTGGACGGCGATGCGGGTCAGGTGAAGCTGGCAGGCGACGTCTGGTCGGCACGGAGCATGACCGGCGGGGAACCGATCGCCCCGGGGACATCGGTGACGGTCGTCGAGATCTCGGGCGCCACGGCGGTCGTCTCGGCCGAGCTGTGAGCCGGACGGCCGCACCGCAACAGGTTTCTACGTAAGGGGAAGGTAGTTGTCAGAGACAGTGGTGTTCATCGTCGTCGGACTGCTCGCGTTGTTCGTGGTCGTCGTCGTGGTCAAGGCGATCATGGTGGTGCCGCAGGCACAGTCCGCTGTGATCGAACGGCTTGGCCGGTTCCGGACGGTGGCTTCTCCCGGCCTGACGTTTCTGGTGCCCTTCCTGGACAAGGTCCGGGCGCGGATCGACCTCCGCGAGCAGGTCGTCTCGTTCCCTCCGCAGCCCGTGATCACCGAGGACAACCTGACGGTGTCCATCGATACGGTCGTGTACTTCCAGGTCACCGACTCGCGGGCCGCGGTCTACGAGATCTCGAACTACATCGTCGGTGTCGAGCAGCTGACCACGACGACCCTGCGTAACGTCGTCGGTGGCATGAGCCTCGAACAGACGCTGACCTCGCGCGACTCGATCAACAGCCAGCTGCGCGGCGTGCTGGACGAGGCCACCGGCCGCTGGGGCATCCGCGTCGCCCGGGTCGAGCTGAAGGCGATCGACCCGCCGCCCTCCATCCAGGACTCGATGGAGAAGCAGATGCGCGCCGACCGTGAGAAGCGCGCGATGATCCTGACCGCCGAAGGTCAGCGGGAATCGGCGATCAAGACCGCGGAAGGCCAGAAGCAGAGCCAGATCCTCGCGGCCGAAGGTGCCAAGCAGGCCGCGATCCTGAGCGCGGAGGCCGAGCGGCAGTCGCGGATCCTGCGTGCGCAGGGTGAACGTGCTGCCCGATACCTGCAGGCGCAGGGTCAGGCGAAGGCCATCGAGAAGGTCTTCGCGGCGATCAAGGCCGGACGTCCCACGCCCGAGGTCCTGGCGTACCAGTACCTGCAGACCCTGCCGCAGCTGGCGCAGGGCGACGCGAACAAGGTCTGGATGATCCCGAGCGACTACGGCAAGGCCCTGGAGGGCTTCGCCCGCGCGCTCGGCGCACCCGGCGACGACGGCGTGTTCCGCTACGAGCCGCCGAAGGAAGACCCGGTCGAGAAGCCGGACCTGGAGGACGAAGAGGTCCAGGGCTGGTTCGACACCTCCAGCGACCCGAAGGTCGCCGAAGCCGTCGCGGCCGCGGAAGCCGTGGCGCGCAAGGAGGTTCCGGCGCTGGGTGTCGCGACGCCGCGACAGGAGCCGCCCGCTCCGCGTCAGGTCCCCAAGGTCGCGCCTGCTCCCGAGCCGGAGGCCGCTCCGGAGCGGCCGCAGGCCCCGCCGCCCACCCGGTTGCCGCAGGCGCAGCCGCCCGCCGGTCCGCAGGGTGGCCCGTACCAGGGGCCGCCGTCGCAGGGGCCGGGCAGTGGCCCGTTCCCGCAGCAAGGACCGTTCGGCGGTCCGCAGGGTGGTCCGCCGCCGCAGCGCTGAGTCACGTGAAAGAGGGCCGTCCCGTTCGGGGCGGCCCTCTTTCGTACTGCCGCTGTGACAGGTGGCCGCATAGGTAGTGAAGGCCTCCATCGTTACCTTCAGGGTAGGCAAGGAGGCCTTCACGGACTCGTTCGCGGGGGCGAAACCTCGTCGTCACTGGACCTCGATCGCGGTCGAGAGTGCAGGGTGAGGTGATGGACCGATCGATTCTTGCGGTACGAGACTTCCTCGACGAACCGCGTCTGCCTGCCAGTGTCGCCGCCACCACCGGCCGCGGGAATCCGGCATTGGCGATGATGTGGTTCGTGGCCGAGGAGAGCCGGTTGTGGTTCCACACCCCGGTGTCCGACGGCCGGCCGTCGCCGTTCTTGGCCGCGGCCCGCGACAATCGCGAGGTCGCGGTCATGATCGCGACCTTCGACCCACCCGATGACGTCCGTCAGGTCCGCATGACCGGTCCCGCGAGACTGGAAGTCAAAGATATGGCCCGGATTCGACGCATCTACGAGCGCTACATCCCCGCCTGGTCGGCGGACTGGGCGGATCATGCCGCGTCGCCTGACTCGCGGCTGTGGTCGATGTCCCCTGACCGGGGTATGGCCGTGGCCTACCCCGGTCTCGAGAACCGTCCTGTGTTCCGCTGGTCGAGCGCGGCGGAAGGACCGTTCAACTCCTGAGGAACTCGAGTGTCCGGTACTCGTCGACCACCGAGGTGAGCTCGGCGATACGAGCCTGCCCGGCGTCGATGAGCCGTTGCCCCGCCCGCGACCACAGTTCGAGATCGGGGGACATCGGCGGGATCTCGGCCAGGATCTCCGCGCTTTCGGCGAGGCTGAGCCCGACCCGCTGGGCGGCGACCGCGAGCCGGATCCGGCAGATGGCGTCGATCGTGAACCGGCGTGCGTTGCCCGCTGTCCGCTCCGCGGTGATGACGCGGTAGCGCTCGTAGTACCGGACCGCGTTCGCCGAGACCCCGGCTTTGCTCGCGACCTCGCTGACGGTCAGCCGGGCATCGAGCGGGGACAGTGTCGACGTCGTCATGCTGCGCTCCGTACCGTGGTGGGTTCCGTCGTCGGGGCGGGGCGTGTCCGCAGCCTGACCACCAGGGCGAGCACCATGATCGCGAGGACTCCGACGAGAGTCAGACGATACGCGTCGACGATCTCCTCGGTGAGCATCGAGCCCGCCAACGGATCGCTCAGCGCGGCGAGACCCTGTCCAGCTGTGGCGGACGCGATCAGCCCGGTGAACACCGCGCTCACCACCGCGGTGCCGACCGCGCTCGCGATGGTGCTGGCCAAGGGGAGGATCGCGGAACCGGATGCGAGATCCGGCCCCCGCAGTTCGCGGCCGGCGCTCACGATGGTGGGCATCATGATCGCTCCGGTACCCGCTCCCTGGAACACTCCCAAGATCCCCAGCACGAGGTACGGGGTGTCCGGCGTGAGGACGAGCACCGTCAGAGCGGTCGAGACGATCGCCAGGCTCAGTCCCGTCCCGACGACGATCCTCGGACCGAAGCGTTCCAGGACGCGGGCGGCGAACTGGATGGTGATGCCCATCCCGATCGCTCCGGGGACCATCATCAGCGCGCTGGTCAGGGCCGAGTCGCCGCGCATCACCTGAATGTAGGCGGGCATCAGCAGCATCGAGCCGAAGTAGGGCGCGGCGTACAGGACGAGGACGGCGGTGTTGCGGCCGAAGGTCCGGTCGCGCAGGAGCCGGACGTTCAGAAGCGGCGCGTGATGACCCCATGACCTCCGGATGAACACGGCCATGAGCACCAGCCCGGCGGCGACGATGCCCGACCGGACGTCCACGCCGAGCGTCTCTTCGCTGAAGCCGTACGCCACCGCGACCACGCCGGGGACGAGCAGCAGGCCGCCGGCGAAATCGATCGGAGCGCGTTCCGCCGAAGGAGTATCGGCGGGCACCCAGCGCAGCACCCCTACGACGGCGAGCAGAGCCGGGGGGACGGTGATGAAGAACAGCGCCCGCCACGACAGGCTGTCCAGCAGGATCCCGCCGAGCATCGGGCCGAGGATCGGCCCGATCAGCAACGGAAGACCGGTGATCGCGGTCATCCGGCTCCGGCGCTCCGGGGCCACCGTGCCGAAGCCGATGGTCATGCCCAAGGGATTGATCAGGCCACCGGCGAGGCCCTGCACCGCTCGTGCGGCGATCAGCCAACCCAGATCACCGGCGGCTCCGGCCGCCGCGGACGCCACCGCGAACACGAGCAGCGCGGCCAGATACACCCGGCGCGCTCCCCACCGCAGTGCGAAGGTCGCGGCGAGCGGCATCGCCGCGACCATGCCGAGCGCGTACGCGGTCACGATCCACTGGATCGTGGTGAGGGACGCGGAGAAGGTCGTCATGAACCGCGGCAGCGCGACGGCGACGATCGTGGTGTCGAGAACGGCCATCAAGCCGCCGAGCGCGATCACCGCCGCGATACGCAGTTCTTGTGCGGTCAGGCGGTTCATGCCGCACTTACCTGATCCGCGACGCGTCCGGCGCGCAGGGTGCGGGCCCACCAGATCAGTTCGGTCATCGTCGCTACCAGCGCGCCGCGTTCGCCTTCGGTGCCCTCGTAGCCGTTCGGACCGAGCCGGGTCCACGGCGCGTTCAGCAGGACCGCGTCGCGGATCGTGGTCGCCCGCAGCTCGGGGAAGATCAGCCGCAGCTGCTCGATCGCGCGGATGCCGCCCGAACCCGCGCCGTAACCGACGAACCCGACGGGCTTGTACGCCCATTCCGTGAAGTGCCAGTCGATCGCGTTCTTCAGCGCCGCCGGGAAACTGTGGTTGTACTCCGGGGTGACGACGAGGTAGGCGTCGGCCGCGCGCAGCCTGTCGCTGATCACCGTCCGGGTGCCGCCGGGCCGCGTTCCCTGCAGCGGGAGATCGACGTCGGCGAGGTCGATCGGGTCGGCTTCCAGGCCGTCGATCGCGGCGAGTTCGGCCAGCAGCCAGCCCGTGATGGCGTCGGCGAAGCGTTCGTGGCGGACACTGCCGATGATCACGGCGAGGCGAACGGGGGACTGGGCGGTGGTTTCTTTGCTCATGACGAAGACGCTAAAAGTTCGTCCATAGGTGAACTCAAGCTCTTGCGTCCCTGGTCACGAACCCTGGACCTCTATTTAGGTCGAGGTTGTAGCGCTGCCGGTGTGGTATGTCTTTCGGTTATGGATCACCTCGACGATGACCCGGATGACCTGGCGAAATGGGGTCTGCACTGCTTTTGTCTCGGCGCGCGGAGCACTCCGCATCACGTTGTGAAGATGGATGACAACGGCCGTCTTCTCTTTCGCGCGCGGCTGGGCGTCAGTCGCACGGAACTGCGGCACCAGGGAATCGACCCGCTGGACAGTCAGATCGCGCTTCTGCGGGCGTACCACCTCATCGCGGTCGAAGGTGATCGGCTGGTGACCACTTTTCCCGTGCTCGGTTCCCAGGAGGCGGCCGCATTGCGCGGCCGGATGGCCGGCCTCGCTGACGTGATCGCGCCGGAAATCGCGGCCGACGTGTCCGCGTTCGCCGACGTCTTGGCCGGTCGGGGACTGGCTCACTGTGTCTACGGGGTGCTCTTCGGATACGTGATCGATGGTCTCGTCTGGGACTGTCTCCGGTCGGACGGCTTGCTTCCTTTCGGGGAGCTGAGTGTCGAACGTCCTTATTGGAATGGTGCCTTTTGGGCGGTCTACCCGCCGCGGGAGGGGGCTATGGGTACGAATGAAATCAAGGAAGCCGGGGCCGGATTGACGATGGTCTGGACGGACCCGACGGTCGAGTCCTTGAATCGGCTGGCCGAGTCTCCGGCGCTGCGCCCGGCTTTGCGCGCGGTCGGTCGTGGCGATCTTCCGCGCGCGACTCTCGTGGCAGGCGAAGGGCATACGTGGACGCTCGCCGGCGACGGCGCGTGGCCGACGATTCCGCTCATCAGGCGACGCGAGTCCGATCCCGTCCACGCGATCGGCCTGCGGATCGCGGCGAAGGTCGTCTCGGTGCTGCTGCGGGACATGCCGGAGCCCGATGTGGTCGTGGCCGCCCATGAGCTGATCTGGAACCTCATGGAAGCCTTGGAAGCGGCCGAAATCATCCGGCGACCGGCGGTGTTCGGCGGTTCCCAGGCGTCTCCTGACGCTCTTGGTGCCCAGATGTTCCTTGTCGTCGATGGTGGCACGAGTTGACATGTAGGAAATCTCCTACGTATGGTCGCGGTATGAACATCGACCGCATCCAGTTCCTCACCGTGCCGGTCTCCGATCAGGCGAAGGCGCGGGACTTCTACGTCGGCAAGCTGGGGTTCGACCTGCTCGTCGACGTCAGTGGCCCGCACGGTCCGTTCGTCATGGTCGGCCCCAAGGGGGCGGACACCGGGATCGTCCTCGTGGACCGCGCCGTCGGCGACCTGGACCCTGACACACGCGTGCACTTCCAGCTGAGCACCACCGACATTGATGCCGACATCGCGGAACTCCGTACTCAAGGCGTCGAGGTCGGGGACGCGGAGGAGATGCCGTGGGGTCGCGTGACCTCCCTGAAAGACGCCGACGGCAACGCGATGGGACTACTCGAACCCTCGGGTTACGGGAACTGGCCGCGCTAGTGCCGGTCAACGACGACGTTTTCGCCGCGCTCGCCAACCCGGCCCGCCGCGAAGTTCTCGGCATCCTTCTCGACGGCCCACGAGCGGCGGGGGAGATCGCCGAACGGTTCGACATGCGGCGGCCGAGCCTGTCGGAACACCTTCGGGTGCTGCGTGAAGCCGGGCTCGTCCGCGAAGAGAGGCAGGGCCGCAACCGCGTCTACTCTCTTGAGGCCGCGCCGCTGCAAGAGGTCTCCGACTGGCTTTCGCCGTACGAGCGGTACTGGCGCGGCAAACTGGGCAACCTGCGCGAACTGCTGGACGAGGAGGACTTCTGAACGACGAGGATCCTACGGCCGTGCACGTCGACCAGTTCCTGGCGCATCCTCCGCGCAAGGTGTGGCGCGCGCTGACCGAACCGCAGCTGCTCGAACGCTGGCTGCGGATGCCGAACGACATCAAACCCGTTGTGGGACATCGGTTCGAACTGCTCGCCGACCCGGTTCCCGCCGCCGGGTTCGCGGGCGGCCCGGTCGCCTGCGAGGTGCTGGCCGTGGAGCCGGAGCGGTTGCTCAGCATCAGCTGGGGTCCGGAGTGGACGGTCACCTGGAGGCTCGAACCCGAGGGGCGTGGGACGCGGCTGTTCCTCAGCCACGAGGGCTTCGACCCGGACGACGAGTTCCAGCGGATGTCGCGCCGGATCATGGGCGGTGGCTGGCGCACCGGAGTCCCGAAGGCGCTGGCGCGCGTATTGGATGAGATGCCGGACGGCTAAAAGCGGACGTGTCTTGCCCGGTACCTCTGCTGTACCCCTCGACAACGGGTCTAGGATCCCCGCTGTGACGGACGAGAAACCGCTCCGAGCCGATGCCCGCCGTAACCGCACGCGGGTGTTGGAGGCCGCGGAGCGCGTCTTCACGGCCAAAGGCACCAGTGCGCCGACCGAAGAAGTCGCCCGCGAAGCAGGCGTCGGGGTGGGCACTGTATTCCGGCACTTTCCGACGAAGGAAGCGCTGCTGGAGGCTGTGCTCTTCGCGCGTCTGCACCGCTTCGTCGACGAAGCGGAGGCCACGGTGGCCGTCGAGTCGCCCGACCCTGGTGCCACGTTCTTCGGCTTCCTGACCGGCTGGATCGAGATGGCGGGTGCCAAGAACGCCTATTTCGAAGCGCTGTCAGCGGCCGGGGTCACTGTCCCGCAGGCCGGGTCCGTCATCGGCGCGCGGCTGAAAGACGCACTCGGCGTCCTGCTGGGCAGGGCACAGGACACTGGCGACGTCCGCAAAGACATCGGCGTCGACGAACTGATCGCGGTGATCATCGGAACGGCGAAGGCGGCGGAGCATGCCGGGCCCGAATTCCGGGCCCGGACGATCTGCGTCCTCTTCGACGGGCTTCGGCCGCGTCAGGCGTAGGGTTCCATCGTCGGCCGCTTCGGCGCGAGCGAGTCGCCCGAAGACTCCCCACGCAGCCTGCGTTTGATCCACGGGACAGCGTGCTCCTTGCCCCACTGGAGGTTCTCGGTGCGCCGCGCTTGCGGGCTCAGCAGCGGCCGCGGTCCGAGTTCGGCGGGCCTCAGCTTGTGCGGTTCGCCGAGAGCTTCGAGGACGGCGATGGCGATCTCGTTGTGCCCCAACGAGTTCAGGTGCAAGCGGTCGGGAGCCCACAGCCGCCTGTCCCGCAGCTGCCGCATCGCCCACATGTCCACCAGCAGTGCCCCGTGCCGCGCCGCGATGCCGCGGACGTGCTCGTTGTAGATCGCGACCCGACCCCGAATCGTGCGGAACAACGCGTCCTCGACCCCGTCGACACCGGTGAAGAGGATGACCCGCGCACCCGTGGCGACCACCTTGCCGACCGCGGCGTCGTAGTCGTCGATGAGGGCGTCGATGTCGACCTTCGGCCGCATCAGGTCGTTGCCGCCGGCGTACAGCGTCACGAGATCCGGGTTCAGCGCGAGTGCCGGGTCGAGTTGCTCGGCGAGAACCTGCCCGAGGAGCTTGCCGCGGATCGCGAGGTTCGCGTAACGGAAGTCCTGGTGGTTGGCCGCGAGGGTACTCGCGACGCGGTCGGCCCAGCCCCGGACGCCGTTGGGCGATGACGGGTCTTCGTCACCGACACCCTCGGTGAAGGAGTCTCCGAGACTGACTAAGCGCTTGCTCATACCAGGATGCTACCCAGACCGGTGCGCTGGGTCTGGCAGCCCCCTCCTCGGCGTAACGCGGTCCCTTTTGCCCGCCCAAGCCCAGCGGTATCGTCAGGCGAAAGCGACCGTGGCGGGAGCTGAATTGCTGGACATCATCGGTCTGAGCGAAATCGACGTCGAGGTCTACGACGCGTTCGCCGGTACCGGTTCGATGACCGTCGCCGAAATCCGGCAGCGAACCGGGTTGCCCGGCCCGGCCGAGGCGTATTCGGCGGTGCGACCGGAGATCGCGCTGGAGGCGATGCTCCGGCAGAAGGAGCGGGAACTCGCGAGTGCGCGGTTGGTCGCCGACCGGTTGCGTGAGCGGTACCGGGCGACGTCCGGTGAACGCCCGGTCGACCTCATCGAGGTGATCCACGGGAACACGCTCATCGCCGACCGGGGCCGATCAGCTGCTGCGCTCTGCCGAGTAGGAGGTCGCCTTCGTCAACAAACCTCCGTACGCACAACCGCCGAGTGTGCTGCATCCGCCGAACGTGACCTCCTGAGCCGGGGTGTGCGGTTCCGCGGGGTTTACGAGCGCAGCACGCTGGAACCGCACGATCTGTCATCCGACATCGAGGCGTGTCTCTCCCTCGGCGAAGAGGCCCGCGTGGTCACCACCGCCCGGCTGAAGATGATCGTGGTCGACCGCAGACTGGGACTGGTGCCGCTGCGTTCCGATCTCCCCGAAGTCGGCACGGCCTTGGTGATCCAGCCGTGCGCTCTGCTCGACGCGCTCAGCGCGGTCTTCGCTTTCCTTCGGCAGACAGGGCTTTACCGCGGTTCGGCGATCACCGGGACCCGTCGTGCCCGGAGCAAAAGGGCCCAGGACCGCGCCTGGGCCCTCCCGCTGTCGATCACCTGCAGAACACGTCGCGCTTCGGCAGCTTCCCGGAGATCAGGAAGTTCGTCGTGGTGTTCAGCGCGCAGGCGTTGCCGCCGAGGACGTACACGCCGTGGCCGTCGGCGTCCACGGTCACCAGCCGCGACCGGTCACCGAACTTCTCGTCGATCAGCTGCCCGCCCCGCAGCGGTGTCGCGGGGTCCCGCCGATTCTGGACGACCAGCACGTTCTCCGGCCCCTTGTCCTTGACCGCCACCGGGGGTTCGGCCGGTGCGTAAGGCCAGAACGCGCACGGCAGGATGTTCGCTCCGGCGGCGCCGAAGAGGGGGTACCGCTCGCGGTCTTCGGCCACGCCCCGCTGATAGGTGCGCATTTCCGATGGCCACGCAACGTCATTGCACGTCACCGCGAGGAACACCGACCACGCGTTGTCCGTCGGCGACGGCGTGGCCGCCAGGGACAGGCGCTTCGCTTCGGCGGCGACGCGTTCCGCCGCCGCCTTGTCGCCGTCACGGACCGACTGCCACCACTGCGCGGTCTGCCCGTACCGCGTCTTCCCGTAAAGGCCCGCGAAGGTGGCCAGCCGGAACAAACGCCCGTCGAGGCCGTTCACCGCGGTCTTGTCGAGCTTCTCCGCGAGCGCGAAGTACGTCCTGCGCACTTCGGCGGCTGTACGGCCGAGGCCGTACGACTCATGCCGTGCCGCCACCCACTTCGCGAAGTCCGGGAAGGTCTCCTCGGCGCCGAGCCCGAACCTGCGCAGCCCCTCGCGGTTGAGGTGGGTGTCGCCGACGTTGCTGTCGAGCACCACCCGGTCGGACTTCTCGGGGAACATCGACGCGTACGCCGCACCGAGCGCGGAACCGTACGAGTACCCCAGAAAACTGGCCTTCTCCTCGCCGAGCGCGGCCCGGATCCGGTCGAGGTCCCTCGCCATGTTCGCCGTGGAGATGTGCCGCAGCCTGCCGTCCTTGTCGTTCGCGGCGCACTGCGCGGCCACGCCTTTCGCGATCTTCGCCTGTTCGGCGACGGCCGCTTCGTCCACCGCGTACGGCGGGATGTTGCCCAGGTACTCCTGCTCCGCTGTGAATCCGCAGCTCACCGGCGTCGAGTGCCCGATGCCTCTGGTGTCCATGCCGATCACGTCGTAGGCGTCCAGGACACTCGCGGGCATGCCGTGCGAGGCCAGATCAGCGGGGAACGACAGCCCAGGCCCACCCGGGCCGCCCGGGTTCAGCATGAGCACGCCTCGCCGCGCCGCCGGTTTCGTGCTGGCCAGCCGGGAGATCATGACGTCGATCCGCTCGCCCTCCGGCATCCGGTAGTCCAGTGGCACCGGCACGGTGGCGCACTGCAGCACGATGCCTGCAGGTACCACCACGTCCTCGGGACACGCGGCCCACGCCAGGCCTTGCGCGGGTTCGGCCGCCCCGGCGGGCGCCGTGAACAGCGGCGCCGTGAGGCCGAGCAGCACCGCCAGGGCCACAACTCGATTCCGTCTCATCATCTTTCCCCGATCTTGGTGTGATCACCGACGGTGTATTCGAGGCCGTGCCCTCGGGGCATGGTCAAGCCGCTTGACCATGCCCCTGGGGCACGGTGTCCAATGCGGGGGATGTCCTGGAGCACACGGGAGCTGGCGGAACTGGCCGGCACGACGCTGAAGACCGTCCGCTACTACCACCGGATCGGGTTACTCGACGAGCCGGAAAGAGCACACAACGGGTACAAACGGTATCGCGTCGAGCATTTGGTCCGGTTGCTGCGGATCCGGCGGCTGGTGGACCTGGGTGTGCCGCTGTCCGAAATCCCGGCGATGGCGGACTCGGACGAACGCGCGGAGCAGACGCTGCGCGCGCTGGACGAGGAACTGCGGGCGAGTATCGAGCGGCAGCAGCGGATGCGCGACGAATTGGCCTTGATCCTGCGCCGCCGCAGCCTGGTGGACCTGCCACCGGGCTTCGACGGGAACGTCGAGGGCATGACGGAGGAGGAACGGTCGTTGATGATGATCTTTTCGACCGTGCTGGACCCGGCCACGATGGCTTCGCTGCACGCGCTCCAACCGGCGTCCCGGCCCGCCGTCCAGACGGAGTTCGACGAACTGCCCGCGGACGCCGACGACGCGACGAGGCAGCGCATCGCCGAGGCCCTCGCGCCGGTCGCCCGCGACCAGTACGAAGCCCAGCCCGGGTTGCTGGACGCGAAGACGTGGAAGGCCCTCACCAAACCGGTCGTCCTCCACGGCGTGGTGGATCTGTACAACCCGGCCCAGCTCGACGTTCTGCAGCGCGTGAACGCCCTGCTCGACCTCAACCCACCGGAAGCGACGTCCTGACCATGGTCAAGAAACTCAAACGACGGTGGCAGCTCTCCAGGGTCAGGTCCGGGGACGGATCCGCGCTGGCCGAGTACCGCCGATGGCAGCTGTTCTCCCGTTCGCTGTTCTTCCTCGATCTCGAAGCACACGTCTACGCGGTCGACGTCCGGTACCTCGCCGACGCCAAAACCCGGAAGCAGCACGAGGACGCGGTCGGGAAAAGCCCCGCCGCGCTGTACCGGGACGGTGTCCAGCTCTTCCGGTCCAACCTTCCCGCGGCGTTCCCCGTGCCGGGAGGTGTCATCGAAGTCGCCACCAGCGCGGTCGGGCTGAAGCGCATGCACTTCGTCCCCGACCACGGCGGCGAGCGAGCACTGCGTCCTCACCCTCGTTCGCAGGAAGGACTGCGGGCGAGGTTCGGACGGCGGTTCCCCCGTACCAGTGCCGCGATCGGCGCGGTCTCGCTCGTATTCCTGCTGATCGCGCTCGTCGTGGGTCTGCTCCAAGGCGCGGAGGCCGTCACGAAGATCCCCGTCGTCGCCGAACACGTCGGCACGTTCACTTCGCCGGTACCGCTGCCGCAGTGGGCGAAGATCACTCTCGGGGTGGCGGGATTCTTCTCCGCCCTCGAACGCGCGCTGAGGCTCCGGTACAACCGGTTGATCGACTCCGTCACCTCTTGAGGCGGAAAGGGGATTCGACCTTCCGGCACGCGGGTACTCGGTGAGATCCACAAGGCACCGAGCGCGAGGAGGATTCCGCATGCGGCGGACGGACCTGGAGACCGTGGACGTGCTGGGTGTCGCCTTCCCCAAACCGTCGCGGACGCTGGGGCGGGTCGCCCGGGGGCTGGCCGGGCTGGCACTTCTGCCGCTGGAGGGAATCCCGGGACGCGGACCGCGGCGGGCGGTCTGGTCGTGTCCCGGCAGGCTCTACATCGAGACGCACGGCGTGAAAGGGCCGAACGGCGCCCACGTCGCCCGGCGGGTGGAACGAGCCTTGACGGAGATCCCCGGTGTGCGATGGGCGCAGGTGAACGCGCCGACGTCGCGAGTCGTCGTCGCGGTCGGGGCTCCGGGACCCCGGCGTCTGGAGCTGATCCGCGCGGTCGAACGAGCCGAGGCGGAGCCCGCTTCCGAAGCCGAGCTGGTCGAGGAGGACGAACTGCACCATCCGGCGGACGGCACCACGGCGACCCGGCTGCCCTCCACACTCGCGGCGGACGCCGCGGGATTGATGCTGTCGGTGGCTTCGAAGATCATGCCGTGGGCTCCGTTGCCGACGGAGGTCGCGGCACTGGCGTCACTCGTCGACCTGCACCCGCGGTTGCGTGCCTTGGCGGACCGGAAGCTGCGCGGACGGGAAAGGGCGGATTCGGCCACCTCCATCGGTGCGGCGCTGGTCCACGGACTCGCGGCCCGCAGCGAGGGGACGGTCCTGGACATCATGGTCCGCGGCACCCAATGGCGGGAAGCCAAGGCGCACCAGCGGGCCTGGTGCGAGGCCGAGTCCAGGCTGGTCGGACAGCGCGAGCACGCCGGCGCGGACTCGGTGGTGAGCGAACGACCACGGCCGCTTCCGGAAAGTGCCGCCGATCGTCACGCCCGCCGGTCCATCACCGCCGGAGCCGCGGCCGCCGCGGCGACCCTGCCGTTCGTCGGGCCGAGGCGCGCCGCCGCGGTCGGGATCTCCGCGTTGCCCAAGGCCCCGTCCAACGGCGCGGCCGCCTATTCCGCCCAGCTGGGCCAAGTCCTCGCCAGGCGCGGCGCGCTGGTGATGGACCGGTCCGTGCTGCGCGGGCTCGACCTGCTCGACACGATCGTCATCGACACCACGGCGCTCGGTGCGGGGGCGAACGTCCTCAGCGATCTGGTCCCGTTTCCCGGTGGTGACCCCGTGGACCTGACGGCTGCCGCTTTCGCGTTATTCGACCCGGAGAAACCCGAGGTGGTCCGGCGGGACGGCGAGTGGACGCTCGGGCCGGTCGAAGACCTGGACGGTGGCGAAGGATTCCCCGACCGGCAGCGGATGCTGGACCAGGGCGCCCACATGGTGCTTGGGCTGGTCCGTGACGGGAATCCGGCGGGACTGCTCGCCGTCACGCAGGAGCGCTCACCCGACGTGGACGCGTTGGCTTCCGCGGCCGAGGCCGCCGGGGTGCGGGTGGTCCAGACCGACGGTGAGGAGGTGCTCGACGCCGTCCGCGAACTCCAGGCGGACGGACGTGTGGTCATGCTGGTCTCCGATGATCGCCGGGCGCTGGGGGCGTCCGACTGCGGAGTCGGCGTGCACGAGGACGGGACCCCACCGCCGTGGGGCGCGCATGTGCTGATCGGCCGCGACATAGGCACGGCCGTCCTGCTCGTCGAGGCGATCACCGCCGCCAAAGCGGTCGTCCGGGACTCGACGATGTTCGCGACCGCGGCCAGCGGAATCGGTGGCGTGACCGCGCTCAGCGCCCGGCGCAGGCCCGCCGCGAGCGGGCTTCGCGCGGTGAACGCCGGGGCGCTCATGGCTTTCGGTGACGGGATCTGGCGCGCCCGCACTCTCACCGGCGAGCGGAAGGCTCCTTCCTCAGGCCGTGTGGCGCCGCCATGGCACCTGATGCCGGCGGACCTCGTGCTCGACCGGCTCGGTTCGGGCCCGCGTGGTCTGGACGAGCGCGAGGCCCGGCGGCGGGCGCCCGCCGACCGCCCGGGCGCAGAACGCGGCGCCGGCACGAGCATCGCGAAGGCGTTCATGGCCGAGCTCGCCAACCCGCTGACCCCTGTACTGGCCGGTGGCGCGGCGGTTTCGGCCGCGGTGGGCTCTCCGGTCGACGCCGCGCTGGTCGCCGGAATCGTCGGGGTGTCGGCGCTGATCGGCAGCGCGCAGCAGGTGCACACCGACCGCGCCCTCGCCGGGCTCTTCGAACGGTCCGCGACGGTGACCACCGTCGTGCGTGACGGTGCCGAGCGGCAGATCGTCGCCGACGCGCTGGTGCTGGGTGACGTCGTGTCGCTGCGGTCCGGCGACGTCGTACCCGCGGACTGCCGGGTGCTCGAGACGACCGGCGCGGAACTCGACGAGTCCTCGCTGACAGGGGAGTCGTTGCCGGTACCGAAGACCCCGGCGCCGGTCGTGGCCGCGGAACTCGCCGAGCGGGCGTCGATGCTGTACGAGGGCACCACGGTCGCCGCGGGCAAGGTGTCCGCCGTCGTCGTGGCGACCGGAGACGAGACCGAGGTCGGACGGGGGATGGCCGCCGCACGAGGTGCCGCCCCAGAGACCGGCGTCGAAGCACGGCTCGCGTCGCTCACCGAACAAGCCTTGCCGGTCGCGGCCGGCTCGGCGGCCGCCGTCGCGGGCGCCGGGCTCATCCGTGGCGTACCGCTGCGGCAAAGTGTCGGGGCGGCGGTGAACCTCGCGGTCGCTTCGGTGCCGGAAGGCCTGCCGTTCCTGGTGAACGCGGCCCAGCTCGCGGCCGCTCGACGGCTCGCCCAACACGGCGCGCTCGTCCGTAATCCGCGGACCATCGAAGCGCTCGGGAGGGTCGACGTCCTCTGTTTCGACAAGACCGGCACCCTCACCGAAGGCAAGCTGAGCGTCAACCGGATCGACGACGGCAGGACCACCGCCTCGGTGAGCCGGCTGCGGAAGAGCCACCGGTCGGTGCTGGCCGCCGCCGTCCGCGCGACGCCCCGGGCGGAGAACCCCGAGAAGCTGCCGCATCACACGGATCAAGCCGTGCTCGAAGGCGGCATCACCGCGGGCGTGGACGCCGGCGGCTGGGAGAAGACGGGCGCCGTCCCGTTCGAGCCGTCGCGGGGATTCCACGCGACCAACGGGAAACTCGGCGAACGGCACGTGGTGTGCGTCAAGGGCGCACCGGAGACCGTCCTTCCGCTGTGCACCAGGCACGGCGATCGGCCGATGAGTGTGGGTGTCCGGAGCAGGCTGGAGAAGCGGGTCGGCCGCCTGGCCGCTGCCGGGCACCGCGTCCTCGCCGTCGCCGAGCGCACGGTGTCCACAAAGGATCTTTCCGAGGACGACGTCGCCGATCTCCGGTTGCTCGGCTTCATCGCCTTGGCGGATCCGGTGCGCGACAGTGCCGCACCGGCGGCGGATCGGCTTCGCGAGGCCGGAGTGCGCACGGTGATGATCACCGGCGATCATCCGGCCACCGGCGAGGCCGTCTCAGAGGAGATCACCGGCCGCAACGGCGACACCAAGGTGCTCACCGGCGCGAGGATCGAGGAACTCGCCGACGAAGAGCTCGATCGCGAACTCGCCGACGTCGACGTGATCGCGCGGTGCAGCCCGGCGCAGAAGGTCCGGATCATCCAGGCGTACCAACGCGGTGGCCGGGTCGTCGCGATGACCGGTGACGGCGCGAACGACGCCCCGGCCATCCGGCTCGCCGACGTCGGGATCGCGCTCGGTCAGCGGGGTACGGCCGCGGCGAGGGCGGCCGCGGACCTCGTGGTGACCGACGACCGGCTGGAGACGATCGTCGCCGCGCTGGTGGAAGGCCGGGCGATGTGGGCGTCGGTCCGCGAGGCGCTCGGCATCCTGCTCGGCGGGAACCTGGGGGAGATCGCCTTCACCGTGCTCGGCTCGGCCGTCACCGGGCGTTCGCCGCTCACCGCCCGCCAGTTGCTGCTGATGAACCTCCTCACCGACCTGGCGCCCGCGCTGGCGATCGCGTTGAGCAGGCCGGACGGCGAGTCCGTGCCGGAGTTGCTGCGCGAAGGGCCCAGCGCGTCGCTCGGGAACGCTCTCCGGCGCGACATCACCACGCGGGCGGTGACCACGACACTCGGGGCATCCACCGCGTGGACCCTCGCGCGGCTGACCGGCAGGCGACGGCGGGCGAGCACGATCGCGCTCGTCTCCCTGATCGGTACCCAGCTCGGGCAGACGCTGGCCGTCGGCGGCCGGGACGGCACCGTCCTCGCCGCGGGGCTGGGCTCCGCCGCACTGCTGGCGATCCTGGTCCAGACTCCCGGGGTCAGCCAGTTCTTCGGATGCACGCCGCTCGGGCCGGTCGGCTGGGGGATCGCACTCGGCAGCGCCGGTACGGCGACCGTCGGCGGCCTGCTGCTCGTACGCCGCGAGGTCGAGGCTCCGGATCGTGTCCGTCCGCCCGAACTCGCGTGATTGAAGACCGAACTCGCGTGATTGAAGCCGTAACTCGCTGATCCGGCCCGAGACACGCGTGATGCGGCTCCAAACACGCGAGTTACGGCTTCAATCACGCGAGTTACGGCTTCAGGCACATCTGTCGGCATCTTGACAGCCTGTGGCGTCGTTCATACATTCATACAAGCGTTGTCAAACTGTATGAATGACGCTGGGAGTTGGTCGTATGCGACTCGGCAAGACCGCCGTCGTCCTCGGTGGCAGCGCCGCCGGACTCTGCACCGCGGGCGCGCTGGCCCCGTACTTCGACCGCGTGCTGGTGCTCGAACGCGACGAGCTCCCGGCCGAGGCCGAACACCGGCGCGGGGTGCCGCAGAGCAAACATCCGCATTTCCTCCTGAACTCGGGCCGCCGCGCGATCGGAGCGTTGTTCCCCGAATTCGAGGACGACCTCATCGCCGCCGGCGGACTGCATCTCATGCCGTCCATGGACGCCGCCTACCTCGACGGGAAGGGCTGGTCGGCGCGGAAACGCAGCGCGATGACGATGATCTACAGCTCGCGGATCCTCATCGAACGCGTGCTCCGGGACAAGGTCCGCGGGCTGCCCAACGTCGTGATCCGTGAGGGCGTCGCGGTCAGTGGGCTGAAGACCCGGGACGGCGCCGTCACGGGGGTCGGCTTCTCCACGGGCGACGGCGAGGAGCACCTCGACGCAGACTTCGTGGTGGACGCGATGGGCCGCGGTTCCCCGGTCGGCGCGTGGCTGGTGGCGGCCGGCTGGCCGGAACCCGAAGTGCGGACCCTCGACGCCAAGGTCACCTACACCTCACGCTGGTACGACCTGCCGTCACCCGAGGAGCGCCCGCCGTCGTGGTGGTGGCGGCATCTGGTGATCATGCCGACCCCCGACAAGGGCCCGCATCCGGACGAGCACGAGTTCCTGGTGAACTTCTTCCCGATCGAGGGCAACCGGGTCATCGCGTGCATGGGCTCGTGGGGCATCGAGATGCCCCGCACCACCGAGGCGTTCGTCGAGTCCGCCCGCCGAGTGCGGGCACCGCTGTTCGCGGCCGCGATGGACCGGTCCACGCCGATCTCCGAGGTGCACCTCACCCGATCGACCGGCAACAAATGGCGGCGCTACGACCGGCTCCGCACCCCGCCGGAACGGCTGGAGTTCGTCGGCGACTCGATCTGCGCGTTCAACCCGTTCTACGCACAGGGCATCAGTTCCGCCGCCGGTTCGGCGCTGCTGCTGCGCGAGCACCTCGCCGGCGCCGAGCGTCTCGACACCGGGTTCTCCGCACGTTTCCTCGCGGCCCAGCGCAAGCTGCTCACCGTGCCGTGGAGCCTGGCGATGGCGAGGGACCAGGGGTACGCCTGCGCGGTGGGCACCGAAAAGGCGGGGGAGTGGAAGCGACGTCTGCTCTCGGCGGTGTCCGGTCCGGCGTTCAGGCTCATCGTCGGCGCAGCTCGCGAAGACGACGTGGTCGACGAGCATTTCGCGAAGGTGTTCAACCTCGACGAGTCGCTGCGCGACATGATGACGAACCCGAGGGTGATCGGGGGCCTCGTGCGCTACCGGATCCGGGCGGCGCTGGGGCGGCACCGGATCCCGTTCGACTTCGACGCCCGCGCCGAGCCGCCGGTCACGGACTATTCACCGGAAGGTGGCGCCGCCGAACCGGCGGTCGCCCGATGAGCGTCGTATGCGGTGCGGACGCGGAAGCCGTCACCCGAGGCCTCGGCTTCGACTGTCACGACGTGTCCGCCTGGCTCTCGATCCGCCCACCGTGGGCGGCGGGGCACTGGACGATGCCGCTGCTGGAACTGCTCGTCCTCGGCGGAGCCGTGTTCGCGCTGGTGCACGCCGTCCGCCGTCACCGCCAGGGCGACTCGGTCAATCTGGCGCTGTGGTGCGCTTCGCTGGTCTACCTCTTCGTCATCGAACCGCCCCTGTACTTCCCGGAATGGTTCGGCCTCGAGCGGCAGTACGGATTCATCTTCGCCCACAACCGGTTCACCGTGCAGTTCATGTGGGACCGGCTGCCCCTCTACATCGTGGCGTTCTATCCGATGATCAGCCAGCTCGCCTACGAACTCGTCCGGTCGCTGGGGATCTTCCGTGCGCGCGGCGCGCTGGCCGGGTCGGTGGCGGTCGCCTTCGCCTGCCAGGTCTTCTATGAGGTCTTCGACCACCTCGGGCCCCGGCTGAAGTGGTGGGCCTGGAACGGGAACAACCGGATCGTCAATCACCCGGCACTGGATTCCGTGCCCATGACCAGCATGCTGCTCTTCGCGTCCGTATCCATGGGCGCCATGACCTATCTGGTGGTGCGGCTCGCCGGTGGTTCGAGGCGCGGGTGGTCGCTGGTGGCACGCATCGTGGTGGCCGGGGTCCTCACGCCGCTGAGCATGGCGATCGCCGGGCTCGCGTCGAGCCTCTTCGGCGGCAACGTGACGGTGCGAACCTGGATTCTCGCCGTCGAGCTGGCGCTGCTGTGGGCGGCGGGAATCTGGATCTTCGTCCGGCATCGAGGCGCTGAAGAGCCTCGTTCGCTTTTCGTCCGGTACTTCCCCGCCGTCTACCTGGGTGTGATGGCCGTGTTCTGGCTGGGCGCCGTCATCGAAGACGGTGTCACACTGGGGAGCGGCCTGTACGTACTGGCCTGCTTCGTGGCCGCCGGCCTGATGCTCGCCGCGCTGTACCACGTGCGTCGCCTGGCACCTGCCACCGTCTGAGATTCTCCGTTCGGGGAAGATGAGGCGCATGGGGCACCACGGATGGCGGGGCAATCCGCCCGGAACCGAGCGCGAGGCACGTCGCCGGATCGTCGAGGCGGCGACCGCCTGCATCGACCGGGTCGGCCTCGCCAAGACCAGCCTCTCCGACGTCGCCGCGGAAGCGGGCGTCACCCGGCAGACCGTCTACCGCTACTTTCCGAGTCTCGCCGACATCCTCAGCGCCGTCGCGCTGGACCGGGTCGAAGAGTTCGCCGGCCGGATGGAGCGGCATCTGGCCACGTTCGCCGACCCCGCCGAGGTCGCGGTGGAATCCGTGGTGTTCGGCGTCCGTGCGGTCCCCGACGAGCCGTACCTGGGACTGCTCCTGAAAGCGGGTGAGGCCGATGTCTTCACCGTGGCGGTCACTTCCTCGCAGTCGTTCGCGCTCGGCGCGCGGATCCTGCGGAACGTGCCGGTCGACTGGGCCGCGGTGGGCGTCACGGCCGACGAGCACTTCGAGGGCCTCGCTGAAATGCTGATGCGGCTGTTCCTGTCGTTCCTGCAGTACCCCTCGACACCGGCGCACACCGACGAACAGTTGAGGGCCTTGGTCCGACGATGGATCGGTCCGGCGCTGACCGCACGGCCGTGACAATCGAACCCCGTGAACTATCAACGCGGATGGTAGTTATTCACCGACAATAACCAGGGTCCTTGTCTGGTCTTCACGATGCTGCCACCCTCGCCGAAGACGATCATCGGCGAAAGGGGAGTGCATGGGATGGTGGTGGCGGGCGTTCTCCGACGTCGCACCGTGGTCGCTGCTCGCCGCCGCGGCCGGTGCCGTCGTCGCCGAATTCGTCGCGCGGCTTCGGGGGAACCGGCGTCGCCGGTCCGCGATCGCGCTGGATTTCGCTTTGCTGGCCTCGCTTTTCGCGGTGCTTCCGGTCGTGTTCGTGCCGGCGCCGACGGCGGGCCGCGGTTCCTCGGTGAGTCTCCACCTGCTGGGTGATGTCCTGCCCGTCTTCGAGGATCGCCCGGATCTCGCCTTGTTCCAGTTGGCGGGCAACGTTTTGCTGCTGGCGCCGCTCGCGGTGCTGGCGCCGGTGCGCTTCGACTGGGCGAAGCCGGTTCCGCGGATCGTCCTGGCGGCGTTCGCGGTGTCCGTATCGATCGAATGCCTTCAGGTCTGGCAGGGCGCCGGACGGGTGGGTTCGCTGGACGACGTCTTGTGCAACACGGCCGGGGCCGCGCTCGCGGCCTGGTGCGGAAGCCGGTGGCGAGGCCGGGCGACGGGCAGCGTTCGCGTGTGGCACCGCTCGGGAATCGAAGTCCGGCGTTCCGGTGTGGTGAACGCCCGCCGCGGTCAACGGCTGATCGGCCGCGTGACCCTGAGCGATCTGCCGCCGCTGGCGGAAGGGGCGACTCTCGAGATCACCCTGTCCGAATCGGACGGTGGAGCGCTGCTCGTTTCCGCGCAGGCGTCGGTGGCGGCATGAGCCGCGTGCGCTACCTCGGCCGGACGCCCGCGAGGACGGCGTCCAGGCTGGGAAGCCACCGCTGTCGGGGATCCGGTGCCGAGAGCCATTCCGCGTGGGCCTCTGCCCGGCCGGAGTCGGCGGGAAGGGGGAGCAGTGTGCCCCAGGCGAGTACTTCGACGTGCTGCGGCAGGGAATCCCGAGAGGGGATCAGCCCGTCGGTCTCCGCGAGAATGGCCACACGCGGTCCCTGCTGCGTCAGTACCGTCATGGCGGGGCCTTCGCAGCCGGTCTCGGCGAGCCGGGCGAGGACCTGGGCGCCGTTGATCTTGGGCAGGGTCACCGCGCAGATCCCGCTTTCGAGGACCAGGAACGGCTGCGGACCTCGCCATTTGAGCGACCAGCCGAAGAGCCGACCGTAGAAGGCATCGCCCCGGGGGCGGATCGAACGTGACTCGACCGGGAGCACTTGGTGGTCCAGCGACATCGTCGGCGCCTTCCGAGCGGGGGAGGGGACACGGCCCCGGGAACTCCGCACAGCCTAACGGCACTCAGTGCCACTAGCAAGTGGCTGCTACCGTCCCGCTATGACCGATTCGCCGCGCCGGGTGCCGGTGACCAGAGCCGGCGCGACCCCCGCGGGGAGGCGCCGGCTGCGTCGTGCGCTCGCGGCGGCGGCCGTGGACCTGTTCGTGGCGAAGGGCTACGAGGCCACCACGGTGGACGAGATCGCGGCCGCGGCAGGGGTGGGCCGCCGGACGTTCTTCCGGTACTTCGACGCCAAGGACGACGTGCTCTTCGCCAACCACGACGAGATCGTGGCGGAGATGGAGGAGACGTTCGCCGCCGCGGATCCGGACCGTGATCCCGTCGAGGTGGCATGCGCCGCCGTCGGACTGGTCCTCGACTCCTACGCCGCGGAACTCGACGTGTCGCTCAAGCGGTTCACGCTGACGCGGACGGTGCCTTCGTTGCGGGACAAGGAAGTCGCGACCGTCGACCGCTATCAGCGCGTGCTCGCCCGCTACTTGCGGGCGCGGTTCACCGAACAGGGTGACGAGACGGCGAGCCTGCGGGCGGCCGTGGCCGCGGCGGCGATCGCGGCCGCCAACAACCACGTGCTCCGGCGCTGGCTGCGCAGTGGCGGGCAGGACGACATCGCGGCCAGCGCGGCGGAGGCATTCGCGCTGGTGATCGACGCGTTCAAGGTGCAGGACGCCGCGGTCGAAACGACCATGGTGGCGGTGATGACCACGTCGACGCCTCTGCACGACGTCATCGCCAAGGTCAACGCCGCCTTGGCCGAACAGTAAGGACTGGCACTCAGTGCCACGGAGGTGCTTGCCAGGCGTCGTCCAGGGGGAGCGGAGTGGCGCGCCATACAGGACGCTGGACGGCGGGGGAGTGTGGCGCGGCGATCGCCGTCCGGTCAGTCGGGAGGCCGACCGGCCTCCCGACGACATGCTGAACCTTCGAAATGTATAACGACCTATACAGCACGGCAAAAGAGAAAACCCAGACTCATCTCGCAAAAAACTGCACAGAGGTGAGGCCGAGAAAGAACTTCCGGATGTCTTCGGCGAGCAGGTCCGGAACCTCCATCGCGGCGAAGTGCCCGCCCCGGTCGAACTCCGACCAGTGCCTGATGTCGTACAGCCGCTCGGCCAGTGGTCGCACCGACTGCGTGATGTCATGCGGGAGCACCGCCACGCCGAGTGGGGCGCGGCAAGGAGCGTTCCCCCTTCCGGTGTCGTGGTGGAGGCGCGCGGACGACGCCGCGGTCGCGGTCAGCCAATACAGCGAGATGTCGGTGAGCATCCGGTCGTCGCTGACCGGCGTGCGCGGGTCTGTCCACTGTGCGAAGCGCTCGGCGATCCAGGCGAGCTGGCCGACCGGTGAATCGGTCAACGCGTAGCCGATGGTCTGCGGGGTGGCGGCCTGCAATGCCTGATACGGCGGGCGATTCGCCATGAGTCGCTTCACCTTCTCCAAGCGAGCTTCGTCCTCTTCGGACAGTTCGAGACCGGCGTCCGGATCCGGCCGGGTCGGCAGGTAGTTCACGTGTACCCCGACCACGTGCTCCGGTGCCGCCGCGCCGAGTGCCGTCGAGATCCCCGAACCGAAGTCGCCGCCTTGTGCGCCGTAGCGCTCGTACCCGAGGCGGCGCATCAGCTCGGCCCACGCCCGGGCGATCCGGTCGGTGCTCCAGCCTCGTTCGTGGGTCGGGCCGGAGAACCCGAAGCCCGGAATCGAAGGGATCACCAGGTGGAAGTCGGGTGAGAGCGGCTCGATCAGGTCGAGGAACTCCAGGAACGAACCGGGCCAGCCGTGGGTGAGGACCAGTGCGAGCGCGTCCGGGTTCGCCGACCGGACGTGCACGAAGTGGATGTTCTGACCGTCGATCTCGGTGGTGAAGTGCGGAAGCTTGTTGAGTTCGGTTTCGTGGGCGCGCCAGTCGTATCCGGTTCGCCAGTATTCGGCGAGTTCCTTGAGACGGGCGAGCGGAAATCCGTAGTCCAGGCCCGCGTCGGCGACCTCGTTGGGCCAGCGGGTGCGGGCCAGCCGGTCGGCGAGGTCGTCGAGATCGGTCTGGGGGATGTCGATGTGGAAGGGCTTGATCGTCACGCCTGGCTCGATTCGTTGGGCAGATAAACGTTTGGTGTCCCAACGATACCGGAATCGTTCGGGTGCCCAACGATTCGTTAGACTCGTCACATGGAGAACTCCTCGGACGAGCCGTGCGGCGGCTGGCGGAAGCTGCCCAGCTGGCTGCTCACGCAGACCGCGAACCACGCGCATCGCCTGGTGACCGACGGGTTCGCCGCGGTCGACTCCCGTGGCTACCACTACCGCGTGCTGGCGACGCTGGACGAGTTCGGGCCTGCCAGCCAGGCGATGCTGGGCCGCCGGAGCGGCATCCACGTGAGCGAGATGGTCGCGGCGATCAACGAGCTCGCCGAACGTGAGCTGGTCGAGCGTGCCCCGGATCCGGCCGATCGGCGGCGTAACGTCATCTCGCTGACCACCGCGGGCAGGCGGCAACTGCGACGGCTGGAGAAACAGCTGGCCGAACGGCAGGACGAGCTGCTGGCTCCGCTTTCGGCCGACGAGCGGAAGCGGTTCACCGAGCTGCTGTCGAAGCTACTGGACCACCACGACCGGCTCGGCCTCTAGAAGCCTTGAGCGGACGCGAGAAACGCTTGGCGTGCGTCGGAAGTGCTGTGCTGCGGCCAAAGGGCTTGCAGCGGGACGTGCGCGGCAGGCCGCAGTTCCCTGACCTGGACGGCGCCGCCCGCCGCCGGTCCGGGTGACGCGGTCACGAACGCGACGCCTTCGGTGTCGAGGACGGCGGCCACCGGTGGCGTTCCCTGGATGGGGTTGCGGCGTACGTTGGGTTCGAATCCCGCGTCGCGGCAGAGGTTGACGAGCAGATCGGTGTAGCCGGACCGGCCTGGGTGTCCCCAGACGGTGATCTCTTCGCCGTCGAGGTCGGTCAAGGCGAGGTACTCGCGTTCGGCGAGCCGGTGTCCGGTGGCGACCGCGACGTTGAGCCGCTGCCGGATCAGGGTGGTCCCGACCAGGCCGTGCGCGAGGGTCAGCGCGCGGCCGAGGCCGAGGTCCAGTTGCCCGCCGAGCAGTTGTGCGACGAGTTCGTCGGGGTAGCGCTGGTTGACGTCGATGATCAGGTCCGGGTCGCTCTGGTGTTTGCGCAGCAGGGCGGTGACCTCGTCGCCGGTGACGGCCGGGGTGTGGCCGACGCGGAGGCGTTCCGGTTCGCTGCGGCCGATGCGCCTGGCGCGCCGGACGGCGGAGTCGGCGATGCCGTGCAGGAGGTGGGCGTCGGCGATCAGTGCCTGTCCGGCGGGGAGCACGGTGACGCCGGTGGCGCTCCGCTCGAGCAGGGGGACGCCGACCTCCCGCTCGAGCGTGCGCACCGACGTCGACAGCGCCTGCTGGCTCAGGTGCAGCCGGGCCGCCGCGCGGGTGAAGCTGCCTTCTTCGGCGACGGCGATGAGGTGGTTCAGCTTGTACAGGTCCAGGCCCACCCCGGGGTTCCTTTTCGTGTCCGGTCTACGGCGTCTTGGCCAGCGTAAGGGTCAGCGGGTGGTGTAGCCGCCGTTGGGGAACATCGTCTGGCCGGTGAACCAGGCGCCGTCGGTGGCCAGGAACCTGATGATCGGCACGATGTCCTCGATCTTCGTGAGTCGTCCGCCCATCGCCTGGGACTTGTGGAATTCGACCCGCTCGGGGGTTTCCTGCGGGTAGAAGAACGGGGTGTCCATCGGGCCGGGTGCGACGACGTTGACCGAGATGCCGCGGTCGGCGAACTCCTTGGCGGCGGCCCTGGTGAAGTGCTCCAGCGGGGCTTTGCCGCCGGCGTAGGTGGAGTAGCCGTCGGTGAAGGCCGCCAGCAGGGACGTGCCGAGGCTGATGATCTTGCCGTTGTCGGAGAGGCGTCGTCCGGCTTCCTGGATGAAGAAGTAGGCGGCTTTGGCGTTGACCGCGAACATGCGGTCGTAGTCCTCCTCGGTCGTTTCGAGGATCGGCTTGCGCAGGACCATGCCGGTGGTGTTGATCGCGATGTCGGCGCCGCCGAAGGTGTCGACGGCGGTGTCGAAGAGGCGGCGGACGTCGGCGACCGCGGTGAGGTCGCCTTGGACGGCGATGGCTTCGGAGCCCGCGCCGCGGACGGCTTCGACTGTCTTGCCGGCGTCGGCCGCGGAGGCGTCGCCGTGGTAGTGGACGACGATTTTGGCGCCGGCTTCGCCGAGGGTGGTGGAGAGGAGCCCGCCGAGGTTCTTCGCGCCGCCGGCGATGATGGCGACGGTGTCCTTGAGGTTCTGTTCGCTCATGACTTCGAACGTAGGAGCGGGGGCGGTGGCTGGGAAACACAAGATCGAGGTGGGGTCACAAGCCGGGTTTGTGGCCTTCCCCACCTGCGCGGAGCCTGGGAATCTTCGGGATCGAGCGGCGAGCTGGCCCCGCATTGTGGACACTCTGAGCGTGCTCCGAGAAGTCGACGACCTTGATCAGCCCGCCGCTCCCGAGAGGGCGCCCCGGCAGGGGCGTCCGGCGCGCGTGTTCGAGAGAGCGCTCGACAGACTGGCGTGGTCGCCTTATCCGAGGGCGATCCTGTTGTATCTCGTGATCCGGACGGCGAGTGTCCAGCTGCTCGATCTGCTGGCCGCTCGGCGTGGTGCCACGTTGACCGATCGGCTCACGGCGTGGGACGGGCAGTGGTATCTGCGATTGGCGGTGCACGGGTACGCGGATCTGCCGGGGACGCTGGACGCGGCGCGGCAGCCGTATTCGGACGCGCCGATGGCGTTCTTCCCGTTGTATCCGAAGCTCGTCGGCGCGGTGATGTGGCTAGGGCCGGATGTGGTGACGGCGGCGTTGACGGTGTCGGTGCTGGCCGGTCTGGTGCTGGCGTGCGGGTTGATCCGGATCGGGCGGGCGGTTTCGCCGGAGCGGGGTGACCAGACCGGGTTGTTGCTGGTGGCGTTGTGGGCCGGGGCGCCGATGGCGATCGTGTTCTCGATGGCTTACACGGAAGCGGTGTTCTGCGCTTTCGCGGTGTGGTCGCTGGTGGGTGTGCTGGAGCGGCGCTGGATGCTGGCTGGCCTGTGCGCTTTCGCGGCCGGGTTGTCGAGGTCGACGGCGGTGGTGCTGGTCGCGGTGGTCGTGGTGGCGGCGTTGGTCGCGGTCTTCCGGCGTACCGAGAAGCGTTGGTGGGCGTTGGCGGGTGCGGTGGTGGCTCCGCTGGGGGTCGCCGGGTATCTGGGGTTCGTCGCGTATCGGACGGGCAGTTGGACCGGTTGGCAGGACATCGAGTTGCGGGGCTGGAACACCGAGTTCGACTTCGGTGCGGAGACCGCGGATTCGGTGCTGGCGCGGTTGACCGGGGACGAGTCGGTGTTCAGCACGCTGACGGTGTTGTTGCTGCTGGGTGCGGTGGTGCTGGTGCTGGTGGCGGCGTTCATCCGGGTTCCGTGGCCGTTGACGCTGTACGGGGCCGGGGTGCTGTTGCTGGCGATCGGTACGCGGGGGTTGCCGGATGCGAAGATCCGGTTCATCCTGCCCGCCTTCCCGGTGCTGGTGCCGATCGCGATCGGATTGTCGAAACGGCGGACGGTCACGGCGGTGGCGGCCGCGGTGGCGTGGGTGGTGCTGGGTGCGTGGTTCTCGGCGCACGCTCTGACGGCGTGGCGGTACGCGATCTAGCTGTATCGGCGGCATGGGCGGAGACGCGATCACCCTGTCCGGGCACGCCCTGCGCTCCAACGCCTTCCGCATCCTGGGCAGTGGCTTCGGCTCACGGGACGCACCCGGCGAGCGTCCCGGCGAAAATCGGAGCACGGATCGCCAATGATCGGCAGGCCACGGCATCATCGCCGAACGTGTCCTCACAGACGACGGCTCCTGCCGCGGTCGAGCGTCTGAATCGCACCCTGCTCGACAAGTGGGCGTACGTGCGCCCGTACTCCGGCAACGCCGGACTACATCCAGCCCGCTTGCCGGTTCCGGTGGTCGGCGACGTGGACCCTGGTCGCGCAGCGGGTGGAGCAGAATCGGCGGCGGCCGTTGCGGGAGACGTCGACGTAGACCGTTTCGCAGCCTTCGCGTGAGCAGACGCCGAAGCGGTCCGGAGTGTCGCAGACGAGGTGTGCGAGTCCGCCCGCGGTGTAGGCCCGGACTCGGGACGCGGTGCCGGCGTGTGCGTCGACGTAGTGCAGGTGGGGTGCCTTGCCGTCGTGGGTGGAGATGTAGGGCTTGGACGCGGAATCGTGGAGCAGCGCGTTGACCAGGTCGACGCGGGTGGCGGGGTCGGCTTCGAAGACGTCGCGGAGTCTCTTGGTCCAGGCGATGATCTCGGTCGATTCGTGGTCCTTTACGGCGGCGACGGTCATGCGGTCGCGGAAGATCGTGGTCAGCGTCGCCGGGTCGGCGGCGTCGCCGAGGTTGACGAGGTCGGCGGCGATCTGCGCCGCCGCACCGCCGTAAGGGTTGAAGTGCATTGACTCATTACAGCACGATCGGGGCATGGAAGCGAACGAGTGCCCGCGGTGTGGGTGGCCGCTGGCCGAACTGCCTGGAAGCGCGACGAATTCCCAGCGGGTCTCCCAGGGGAGGCTTGAGTACGTCCGGTGCCTGTGCGGGAGCTGGCTCGCGCGTGTCGACGGTGTGGTGATCGGGGCGACGAAGTCCCAGCTGGGGCAGGCTCAGTTCTGACGGTGTCGCGCGTCGGCGAGCAGTTGCGCGAGCGCGTGCACGGGAGAGGTCTCCAGCTTGTGGCGATGCGCGTCGTAGCGGTCGCGGGTCGTGCGGATGTCGGCGTGTCCCAGCAGGTCCTGGACCTTCTGGACCGGGACGTCGTTGGCCAGCAGCAGGGTTCCCGTGGTGCGCCGCGCGGTGTGCGGGGAGATGGTGTTCGCTTCGGCGAGTCCGGCGGCGTGGGCCTGTGCCCGCAGGAGGAACCAGACATCCCGTTGCGCCAGTGGTTTCCCGCCGGATTTGGTGCTGTCGTAGCGGTGGGGCATGGTCGCGAGCAGCGGGCCGGTCAGCTCGTCGGGGCGGACGCCGGTGCGCGCGGCGCGCAGTTCGAGGTAGCGGCGCAGCGGGTGCTGGGCGGCGGGGACGAGGTCCTGCACGGTGGCGGTGGTGAGGCCGGAGACGCGCAGGCCGGTGTAGAACAGGATCGCGACGACTGCGGCGTCGCGCCAGGACGGTTCCGTGTCGTTCGCGCGGGCGCGCTTCTCCATGTGGTTCAGCAGTTTCGCCGTCGACTCGCCGCCGAGTGCCGGCAGTGGCGGGGTCTTGCCGGTCTTGGGCCGGTTGACCGCGGAGACCGGGTTGCGGTCGGCGATGTCGTTGGACTGCAGGTACCGGTACCAGCTGGAGATGCCGGCGAGGGTGCGCGCGACGTTGGAGTCCGCGGCAGGCCGTCCTTGCCGGTGACGGTGAGGGTGTTCTTCCAGGCGTCGACGTCGGCGCGGCGCGCCATGAGCGGGTCGAGCCCGGTGCGGGCACACCAGCCGAGCCAGGCGGAGAGGTCGGCGTAGTAGGCGCGGCGGGTGTGATCGGTCTTGTCGGTCTCGAGCCAGAGCGTGGTGATGTGCCGGATCGCGTACCGGTCGAGCGGGTCGGCCGGAGGAAGCGCGGGCAGCAGTGCGACGGCTTCGGCGAGGATCCGCCGCCGGTTCTCGGGCCTGGTCTCCGGAAGCCGCGACGGCGGTTCCGGCGCGGTGGGCACGAGTTCGGCGGACATCGTGATCATCCTATGCGCCGGTCCGTGAAGTCCCCCTTCACGACCCGCAAGTCCGTGAAGGCCTCCTTCCCTACTTTCAGGGTAGGGAAGGAGGCCTTCACGGACCGGGGCTCAGGTGTAGTAGCCCTCGACGGGGACGCGGGCCTCGTCGTACAGCGCGGGCCCCTCCAGCCGAACAGGCGGTGCGGTGACGGGCGGCTTGAGCGCGGTGACCTGTTCGCCGGAGAGGGCGAACACGACCCTGCCCAGGCCGGAGCGTTCGATGGCGCCCTGACACATCCCGCATGGCTGGCAGCTGGTGTACATGGTGGTCTTCGCGGCGACGGTGGGTTCGAGTTCGCGGGCGGCCCACACGGCGAGTTTCAGCTCCGGGTGCAGGCTGATGTCTGATTGCGACACCGTGGTGTTGTGGTCCTCGGCCAGCACCGTGCCGTCGGCGCCGACGAGCAGCGAGCCGAAGGGCGGGTCGCCGTCCTTGCGGGATTTCGCGGCCAGTTCGATGGCGCGGCGGAGGAACTTCTCGTCTTCTTCGGTCATCGTCGGTCCTGTTCGGTTCGGTAGCGGCCCAGTTCCCAGTGTGCGGCCACGGTCGCCAGTGCCTGCCAGGCGGCTTCCGGGCGGAGGGTCTCGTCGGGGTCGCCGGAGAACGGGTCGAGCACGATCGTCTCGGCGCCGAGATGCTGCAGGCGGTCGAGGTCGTCGACGATCTGCTCGATCGTGCCTTCCCCGGCGGGGCGATCGGGTCCGGTCGCGGGGCGTTCGGTGACGTTGAGCACGATCCGCGGGGCGAACGCGGGGACCGGCCGATCGTGGGCATCGGCGATGGTCTTGACCCTGGTGAGTGCTTCGGTGAGCCAGGGGAGGGTGGCCCGCAGCGGGTGCCAGGCGTCCCCGATCCGGACGGCGCGGCGGATCCCGGCGTCGCTGTTGCCGCCGACCCAGATCGGGATTTCGCCGGCGCGGTAGTCGGCGTCGTCGGCCCACGCCTTCCGGACGGCGTCGAGGTGGCCGTCGGTCAGCCGTCCCCGGTGCTCGAACGGGACGTCGAGGGCTTCGAACTCCTGACGGGCCCATCCTGAGGCGACACCGAGTACGAGCCGGCCGCCGCTGAGCTGGTTCAGGTTCGCGGCCATACGGGCGATGAGCAGTGGATGCCGGTACGGGACGATGAGCACGGTGGTGCCCAGCCGGATCCGGTCGGTCACGCCGGCGAGCCACGACAGCGTCGTGAACGGTTCGTAGAATGGAGCCGGGTACTGCTCGGCGACGTCGGGGGTGATGGCGACGTGGTCGGACACCATCAGCAGGTCGTAGCCGAGGCCTTCGACCGTGGTGGCCCAGCCGCGGAGGATCCCGGGGTCGGTCCCCGGTCCGAAATTCGGGACGTTGACACCTATTCGCACAGGTCAAGGCTATCGGCGGGGCCCGAATCCCGGGAAGGGATCTTTCCCGGCGTATGGCCGTTTCCGCCGTGGATCTGCCGGTATTCTCCCCGGATGGCCGAGACTCTCGACGCGACGGACTGGGCGATCCTGGTCGAGCTCCAGAAGGACGGGCGCCTGCCACTCACCGAGCTGGGGAAGCGGGTCAGCTTGAGCGCGTCGGCGACGACGGAACGGGTCAAGCGGCTGGAGTCGGCCGGGGTGATCACCGGCTATCGCGCCGAGGTCGATCTGGAGAAGGCCGGGTACGTGGTGCTCGCGGTGGTGCGGTTGAAGTACCCGGGCAGCAAGCACGCACCCTTGCACAAGCTCCTGGCCGAGCGGACCGAGATCCTCGAATGCCTCCGCACGACCGGTGACGACTGCTATTCGCTGAAGATCGCGGCCCCGTCGATGGGGCGGCTGGAGGAGATCGTCAACGAGCTCGCGCTCTTCGGCAGCACGAACACCAACATCGTCTACAACCAGACGTTGCCGTACCGGGGACCGCAGGGCCCGTGACCACGACGGCCACGGGCCCGCGGGGTTCAGCTTTGGCCCGCGTTCTCCCAGAGCCCCATGACGTTGCCTTCCGGGTCCTTGAAGTAGGCGGCGAAACCCATGTCGCCGACCGCGGTCCGGCCGACGAGGGTCGTGCCGCCCTGTTTCTCGATGACCGCGAGCGTGTCGTCGATGCCGTCGACGTCGAGCACGATCACGGGTCCCGACGCGGGGCTGAGTTCCTTGGCCAGCATCCCGCCGTTGATGAACCCCGGCTCCGCGGGCATGCCGGTCTCGGCGGTCGGCCCCGAGGCGACCATCGTGTAGTCCATCCCCGGCATCGTGTCGGCCTTCCAGCCGAAGACCTCCCGGTAGAAGCCGCGTGCGCGCTCGCCGTCCTCGAACGGAATCTCGAAGTGCACCACCCGTCCGGCCATTGGTCATCAACTCCTGTCGTGGATGTGGATTCGGAACGTCCTCAGCCAATAGCCGCCGTCCCCGGGCGCGCTAGAGGACTTCGCCCTCTCCGAACCACCGGCGCAAGGCACCGACGAGCTCGTGCTGGTCTTCGCCCGCCCACGCCACGTGTCCGTCCGGCCGCAGCAGGACGGCCGGCACGTCCAGTTCCTCGCTGACGTCGACGACGTGATCGACCCGGTCCGACCAGCCCTGTACCGACAGCGCGCCGGTCTGGTCGAGCAGCAGACCCCGGCCGCCGCGGGTCAGCCCGTAGAGATGTCCCTGCTTGAGATCGAGGTCCCGCATCCGGCGGCCGAGAAGTTCGTGCCCTTCGCCGAAGTCGTAGCGGATCGCGGTCGCGGTGATCTTCTCGGTCAGGAACCGGCTCACGTCCTCGAACCCCATGAGTTCCGCCAGCAGCCGCCGGACCGCCTGGGACCCCGGATCGAGTGACATCAGCTGCATCTGCGCACGGGTGTTGTCCAGCACCGCGGCGGCCACCGGATGCCGTTCGGTGTGGTAGGTGTCCAGCAGGTCCTCCGGCGCCCAGCCGTTGACCGCGGCGGCCAGTTTCCAGCCGAGGTTGAAGGCGTCCTGGACGCCGAGGTTGAGCCCCTGCCCGCCGACCGGCGGATGGATATGCGCCGCGTCGCCCGCCAGGAACACGCGTCCGTCCCGGTAACGCTCGGCCAGGCGGGTGGCGTCACCGAAGCGGGAGAGCCAGCGCGGTGAGTGCACGCCGAAGTCGCTGCCCGCGAGGGCTTTGAGCTGTCGTTTGACCTCGTCGAAGGCCGGCGGGGTCCGCGGGTCGTCGGCCAGGCCTTCGGCGGGCACGCCGACCCGGTAGACCCCGTCGCCGATGGGAGAGAGGCCGAAGCGCAGCTGGGTCTTGCGGACTTCGGTCATCACGGCGAGCACGGTTTCCCAGTCCTCGGTCAATTCCATCTCGCCCAGCAGGGTCTCGGCGGTGGCAGGTTCTCCGGGGAAGCCGATCCCGAGGAGTTTGCGCACCGTGCTGCGCCCGCCGTCGCAGCCGACGAGGTATCGCGCGCGCAACTTCGTGCCGTCGGCCAGTTCGACCTCCACTCCGTCCTCGTCCTGGCTCAGGCCGACCAGTTCGCGGCCACGGCGGATCTCGACGCCCGCTTCGGCGGCGTGCTCGGTCAGCAGCCGGTCGGTGACGGTCTGCGGGATGCCGAGGATGTAGGCGTGCGCGCTGTCCAGCGGCGGCGCCGGTTTGATGATGCCCGCGAAGGAGCCGCCGACCGGGTACTTCGTTCCGTTCTCGAGGAATCGCTCCAGCAGGCCACGCTGGTCCATCACCTCGATGCTGCGTGCGTGCAGGCCCATGGAGCGGACGACCTTGGTCTGCTCCAGGTCCTTCTCCACGACGACCACGCGGACGCCGTGCAGCCGCAGTTCGGCACCCAGCATCATGCCGGTCGGTCCGCCGCCCGCGATGATCACGTCGATCAAGAGTTCCCCCGTTTGTCGAGCTCGTGCTGGTACGGCGGGGGATTCTGCGGCATGACCGGGGTCTTGCCGCAAGCCCCCGGGTGCGCTATATGTTGGAAGTGGCAGGGAGAGTCAATCTCTCTGCCGTTGTCCTTGAGGTCGTCCTGAACCACTTCGACGGGTGGACACGGGACTGCGGGCGCTGATCACCGGCGAGCTGATCCTGCGGCCGATCCAAGCGCTGCCCATCGGCCACCGCTGGGACCGTGTCCCCGGTGTCACCCTGCTCGGGGACGCCGCCCACCTGATGTCGCCGTTCGCCGGAGAGGGCGCCAACCCTCGCGATGCTCGACGTAGCCGAACTCGGCCCGCCGAAAGCCTCGTCCTCTGCTTCGCCGAAGACTCCCCGAAGCCCCTGCTGGACCAGTTCGCGTCCTACCGCTGACCGACCGGCTGCGAGCGCCTGGCATAGGCGCGGGCGGCGCGAGCCCGGTCACCACAACGCACGGAACACCACTGGCGCCGCCCGTTGCGCAGGAAGAACCGCGTGCACGGCGGCGACCCGCAGGCGGCGATCCGCTCCGCGTCCGGACCGGTCAGCAAGTCCGCGGCGTTGGCGGCGAGCGTCGCCAACGCGTGCTCGACGATCTGGGTGATCGGATGCGACGCGGTGCGGTACAGCCCGCGGGCCGGGTCCCAGCGCAGGAGTTCCGCGGTGGGCGCCTTGCTCAGCGCTTCGTTGACGGCGTTGAGGGCGCTCTTCGGAGCCGGATCCGAGCACGACCTCGACGCGAGCAGCACCCGCACCTGCTCGCGCAACGACTGGACCAGTCCCGCGCACATCTCCTGTAAACCGGCGTTGACCGGGGCGAGCCCCTGTTCGGCGAGCCACTTCGTCGCGGCGGCCGGAGTGCCGAGCAGATCGGTGAACTGGCCGCCGGGCAACGCGATCGTGGTGTTGGCGAGCGCCAGCGCGACGTACTGCTCGGCGCCGGGGGCCGGGGGAAGGGCAGCGGTGTCGTTCACGTTCTCATGGTAGTTCCTCACGGAAGTTATTGAACTCGTCCGTGAGAACTGGCTAGAGTACTCACGGAAGCAGAATTACTTATCCGTGAGGAGAACGATGCGCCAGCTCGGCGAACAGCTCTCGGTCCAGGTCTCGGGCGGCCCGACCGCGGTGATCGACTACGGCGGCCTGCGATTCCTGACCGACCCGACCTTCGACGAACCCGGCCATTACGGGCGGCCCGACGGGAAACCCGGCCTCACCAAGACCGCGCCGGCATCGCTGAACCCCGCGGACCTCGGCCACATCGACGCCGTCCTGCTCTCCCATGACGAGCACCCCGACAACCTCGACCACTCCGGCCGGAAGCTGCTGGCGAACGTGCCCCTGACGCTCACCACGCCCAGTGGCGCCGGCAGGCTGGGCGGCACCGCGAAAGGGCTGGAGACCTGGGAGACGGTCGAGCTCGACCGGCCCGGCGGAGGAGTCGTGACCGTGACCGCCGCGCCCGCGCTCCACGGGCCGGAAGGCTCGGAGAAGGTCACCGGCGACGTCGTCGGATTCGTGCTCACCGGCCAGGGCCTGCCGACGGTCTACATCAGCGGCGACAACGCCTCGCTCGACGTCGTCCGCCAGGTCGCCGACCGGTTCGGCCCGGTCGACACCGCTGTGCTCTTCGCCGGGGCTCCGCGGCTGAAGCCGGTCTTCGACGGCGCCCTGCTCGTCCTCGACAGCGCGCTGGCCGCGGAGGCGACGCGGATTCTCGGTGCCCGCACGGTCGTCCCCGTGCACATCGACAGCTGGGCGCACTTCACCGAAGGCCGCGACGACCTGGTGACGGCGTTCACCGCGGCCGGACTGGCCGATCGGCTGCGGCTGGGCTGAGCTTGATCGTCTACGTTCGGGGTTACACCGACGAGACGAGGGAGCACCGCCATTCCCGCCACAACGCTGAGCATTCCCACCCCGGACGGCCAGTCCGACGCCTTCGCCGCCATCCCCGGCGACGGCGGAACGCATCCGGGTGTCCTCCTGTACCCGGACGCGTTCGGGCCACGCCCCGTCCTGTGGGACATGGCCCGCGAACTGGCCGGACACGGCTACTACGTACTCGTCCCGAACGTCTTCCACCGGCACCGCCCGGCACCCGTGTTCGACCTGCCCGAGCACATCACCACCGAAAACCGTCCCGCGCTCTTCGGCCAGATCATGCCGCTCATCGAAGCGCACACCACCGAACGCGCACTGAGCGACGCCGCCGCGTACCTCGACTTCCTCGCCTCCCGGCGCGAGGTCCGCGGCGGACCGGTCGCCACGATCGGCTACTGCATGGGCGCAGTCCTCGCGATGCGCACCGCGACGGCCCACCCCGATCGCGTCGCCGCCGTCGCCGGGTTCCATCCCGGTGCCCTGGTCACCGACCGGCCCGACAGCCCGCACCGGCAGATCCCGGGCCTCACCGCGAAAGTCCACCTCGGACTCGCCGAGAACGACATGACACCCGAGGCGATCACCGAGATCAGCCAGGCGTTCGACGCCGCCGGCGTCGGCTACAGCTGTGAGATCTACCCCGGCACCGTCCACGGCTTCACCATGTCCGACACCGACGCCTTCGACGAGGCCGGATCGCGGCGCCACTGGGAACGACTGCTCGCCCTCCTCGGCAGCACGCTGGGATGACCTGGCCCGAGAAGGACACCCGCCGGGTCTCGCTCCGGAACGGCCAGTGGTTCCTCTGGCACCTCGATGCCGACTGGGAAACGACAACGCGCGTGATCCGCGTCAAGGAAGACGGCACCGGCGGACAGGTTCTCGTTCTCGACCCCTACCACCACGCCTTCCTGCCCACGCAGACGCAGGTCCGCCGCGCCATTCGTGACGCCTTTCGCGCCGGCTGGCAGCCCGCCGCGCGACGACCGCCGCTCGAGATGGTGTTCGACGGCGAGCGCTTCGTTCCCCGAGAACCTCAACGACCCGCTGCGGCCAGTACCGCCGCTAGACCTTCCCTCAGGTCCTTGACGAAATATCCGGGAACCTCCAGCGACGGGAAGTGACCCCCGGATTCGGGAGACCTCCAGCGAACGATCCGCCGGTACCGCTCCTGCGCCAAAGGACGTGGGCATTTCTCGATGTCGCGGGGATACATGGTGATCGCCGACGGGACGTCGACCCGGAGTCCGGGGTCCAGGGAATCGTGGCTTTCGTAGTAGATGCGGGCCGCCGACGCGCCGGTCCGTGTCAGCCAGTACAGGGTCACGTCGTCGAGAACGCGGTCTCTGGAGATCGTCTCGAACGGACCGTCTTCGGTGTCCGACCACTCGGCGAACTTGTCGAGGATCCAGGCGAGCAGCCCGACCGGTGAGTCGACGAGGGAGTAACCGATGGTCTGCGGCCGGGTCGCCTGCTGTTTCGCGTACGCCGCGCGACGGCCCCAGAAATCACGGGTCTGCTCGGCCCACTCGCGCTCGGCCGCCGTCAGCCCGTCCATGGACAACCCGGGCGGCCCCTGCGCGAACGTCGTGTGGATGCCGAGTACGTGCGCCGGGAACCTGCCGCCGAGCACCGTGGTGATATTGCCTCCCCAGTCGCCGCCGTGGGCCACGAACTCGCCGTAGCCGAGCCTTCCCATCAGCTCCACCCACGCGGACGCGATCTTTTCGGTGCCCCATCCGGTGGTGGCAGGCCTGTCGCTGTACCCGAATCCCGGCAACGACGGGGCCACGACGTGGAACGCCGGCGCGTCCGCGTCCTTCGGATCCGCGAGCTCTTCGATCACGTCGACGAACTCGGCGACGCTGCCCGGCCAGCCGTGGGTCAAGATCAGGGGAGTGGCATCCGCACGCGCGGATCGGCGATGCAGGAAGTGGATCCCCAGGCCGTCGATGGTCGTGCGGAACTGGCCGATCCGGTCGAGGCGCTCTTCGAACGACCGCCAGTCGTACTCCGTGCGCCAATAGTCCACGACCTCGACGAGGTCGGCGAGAGGAACGCCCTGGTCCCATCGGCGCGGGTCGGGCGCCGGGCGACAGACCGTCTCGGCCTCGGGCAGCCGCGCCGCGGCCAATCGCGCCCGCAGCTCCTCGAGGTCGGCCTCCGTCGCCCGGCTTTCGAATGCTCGCACCTCATTGGTCATGAGACCTCCTGGCGTTGCGGAACCGGCTAAGACGGTTCTAACAGTTCCGGCCGACGGTGTGCAACCGGCTAAGGTGGTTCCATGCCTGCTGGGTTTCCCGACTTCCGCCTCGGTAGCGTGCTGGCGACCAGCTTCACGGCGACTCTGACGGAGCGTCGTGGCGACGCCGTCGAGCGCATACCCACGCCGCACCGGCTCGTGGACTGGCTGGCCGTGAACGGCCTCGACGTGGGCTCCTGCACCACCGCCCAGCTCGACCTCGCCCGTGAGCTGAGGGAAGCGATTCACGCCACCGCGACCGCGACCGCGCTCCAGGACACGCTCCCCGCGCCTGCCGTCCGGGTCATCAACGAGTGCAGCGCCCGGGGCCGGGCCGCGGCCGTCCTGACACCCGAGGGTGAGCGGCGATGGCGGGTTTCCGGCGTGGAAGACGCCCTCAGCGTGATCGCCGCCGACGCGATCAGCATCATCGCGGGTGAACGCGACGGACGATTCGCCTTGTGCGCGTCACCGACCTGCCGGGCCGCCTTCTTCGACACCAGTCAAAGCCGCACCCGCCGATGGTGCGACATGAACACGTGCGGGAATCGCCAGAAGAAAGCGCGGTTCAACGCCAACCACCGCAAGAACCCCGGATCGGCCCGGTGAAAGGCATAGCGATGGAGAACGACTACGACGGCTTCGCCGAGGCATACGCGGCCGAGTCCGAGAACAGCCTGATCAATGCCTACTACACACGGCCCGCGATCCTGAACCTCGCGGGGGACGTGGCCGGCAGGCGGATCCTCGACGCCGGCTGCGGCGCAGGCCCCCTGTTCGAGTCGCTGCGGGAGCGGGGCGCCATCGTGACCGGCTTCGACGCCAGCACCAAGATGCTGGAGCTGGCCCGGAAACGACTCGGAGACGACACGGCCCTCCAGGTCGCCGACATCGGCGCCCCGCTGCCCTTTCCCGACGGCGCGTTCGATGACGTCATCGCGGCCCTCGTCCTGCACTACCTCGAAGACTGGACCGCTCCGCTGGCCGAGATCCGGCGCGTACTGAAACCCGGCGGCAGGCTGATCATGGCCGTCAACCACCCGCTCCTGTTCAAACTGGTCCATCCCGACTCGGACTACTTCAAGATCGCCAAGTGGTCCGACGAGTACTCCTTCAACGGCCGGAAAGCCGTGCTGACGTACTGGCATCGCCCTCTGCACGCGATGACCGACGCGTTCACCGCGGCAGGTTTCCGGACCGCCGTCATCAGTGAGCCCCATCCGGCACCGGGCGCGCACGAGCGCTTCCCCGAGGAACTCGCGGGCAAGACCGCCTTCTTGAGTTTTCTGTTCTTCGTCCTCGAGGCCTAGGGCTGGATGTTCTCGAGGTCCTTCAGCAGGCTCGGGTGCTGGGGAGTCCAACCGAGCGTTTGGCGGGTGTGGGCGCTGGACGAGGGCTGGTCGGCCGCGAAGATGACGCCGAGAGGCCCGTAGGTCTCCACCGGCACGGATTCGACGGGCAGTCCCAGCCGCCCACCGATGACCCCGGCGATGTCGCGCACCGGGTCGCCCTCGTCGGCGACGGCGTGCCAGGCAGTGCCTGCTTCGGCCTTCTCCAGGGCGAGCCTGAGCAGGACCGCGGCGTCGAGAGCGTGCACCGCGGGCCAGCGCTGGGTGCCGTCGCCCGGGTAACCGAAGACTCCGCTCTGGCGCGCGATCCCGGTCAGCACGCCGGCGAACCCGCCCGTGCCCTCGTCAGGACCCCGGTGACCACGCGGCCGCGGCCGCCGACCGGCCCGTCGGTCGGAATCGGGTCACTCTCGGTGGAGGCGCGGCCCGGCGTGGCGGGCGTGCCCGAACAGGTCACGAAGGGCGGCCGGTGCCGACGAGCGCCTCACCGAGGGTGGCGAGGGCGGCGCTTTCCTCGGCGACCGCGTTCGCCACGGCTTCGGAGCTGCTGAAGTCGTTGGCGAAAGCCAAATGGATCACTCCGTCCACCTGGGCGGCGGCGGTCCGCAGGACGTCCAGATCGGCCAGACCGCCTCGGATCGGCGCCGAAGCGGCCTTAACCGCGCCCTCGGAGCGGGCGAGTGCGAGGACAGTGTGGCCGTTGCCGAGGAGTTCGGCGACCACGGCGGACCCGATCAGGCCGGTGCCGCCGGTGATGAAGACGCGCATGGATTCTCCGTAAAGTGATGGGACAAGAGTCCCATCACAGAGAATGAGCCCATGGGTCGATGGGTGCCGGACGCGCGTGAACGCCTCGTCGTGGCGGCCGTCGACCTGTTCACCGAGCAGGGCTACGACGCCACGACGGTCGTGCAGATCGCCGAACGGGCCGGGGTCACCAAGAGCACCTTCTTCCGGCACTTCCCCGACAAGCGCGAACTGCTGGTCGCCGGACAGGAAACGCTGAGTCGGCTGTTGACCGAAGGGATCTCCGAAGCGCCCGCGGAAGCCAGTCCGCTCGAGGCGGTCGCCGCGGGTCTCGTCCGCGCGTCGACCGCGATGGGCCCGATGAGCCGGGAGATCGCCCGCGGCTCAAGGCCGCGGTCGCCGCGAGCGCCGAACTTCAGGAACGAGACGCCCTCGCCAGCGAACTCGGCGTCCTCGCCTTCAAGCGGGGCTACGTCGAATGGTCCGAAGGCGACCGCGCTCCCGAGGACGACTTCGCCGCCTTTCTGATCAAGGCTCTCGACGAACTGCGCGCCGCGAGCGCGTCCCTGGGCTGAGCGGAAACCTCAGTCGAACAGCCGTCCCAGCCGCGGCGTCAGCAGCCGCCTCGTTGCCGGGCCACCACCCTGGCCCGCGTCACCATGGGTCAGGTGCCGCTCGGGTGCCAGGCGTCGGCGACGAGGTCGACCGCGCTGCGCGCCGGGTCACGGGCCGCGTGATCGTAGACGCCGCTGGTGGTGTCGATGCTGGCATGCCCGACGTCGGCCTGCACATATTCCAGCGAGGCCCCTGCCTCGACCGCGGCGGTCACGTAGAAGTGCCGCAGCGCGTGGGGATGCATCGCCTCGGCGACGCCGGCCAAGTCCTGGCCGCCGGCCGCGGCGAGACGGCGCAGGAGCTGCCAGATCGCCTGACGGGCGAATCGGCGCCCGCCACGGGTCACCAGCAGCGGGCGGTCTGAGGGCAGGGCGCGGCGGCTGGCGCCGGTCACCACCGCGGTTCCCGTACCGTCCGCACGCAGCGCGAGATACTCCACCAACGCGCGCTCAGCGGGCACACTCAGATACACGATGCGGACTTTCCCGCCTTTGCCGCGCACGCGTAGCGCCCGCCGCCCCCGGGTCACATGCAGGTCGGCGTCGTCGAGCCCGCACAGCTCACTGACCCGCAAACCCAGCGTGAACAACGCGACGATCGCGACCGCGCGTGCGACATCACACGCACTCGCGCCCCGCCGCGGTGTCCCCGCCGCCTGATGTAATGCCGCGACCTGCCGGGTCGTCAAGGTGACCGTCGCCGACGTGCTCGCCGCTGCTGCGGTCAGCCCGAGCCGCCGCCGGTCCAGCGCTGCCGGGTTTGCCGCCACCAGCCCCGCATCGGCCAGGGATGCGTACATGGTCTTCACCGTCGCCAACATCCGGTCCCGCGTCGACGGCGCCGCTCCCGCCGACTCCAGGTCCCTCAGCCACGTCTTCACCTGTGCCGATGTCGCCACCGTCGGATCCACCCCGTTGGCCGCGCACCACCGCAGCCAATGGCAATCCCGTAACCGTCCCCGGCCCGCGGGCGGAGGTCCTGCCCGTCCCGGCGGCTTGGCCGCGGGCGCGATGACGACGGCCTCGGCGTAGTCGGCCAAGGCGTCAGCCCACCGATCCCGGACCGGGGCACCGATCCGGGGCCCCATCCAGCCGCCGATATCGTCGGTGGTCACCGGCAGCCCCAGTCCTTCGGCGTAAGTACGGCGGGTCTGGTGGTTGCCGTATCCGGTCAACCACTCCGTGATGCCGGAGAGCAGACCGGCCGGATCCGTGACCCCCGGCCAGACTTCGCTCTCTCGCACGGGTTTTCCGGGTGAGGCAGCGGCTGAATCGAGGCCGGACAGGAGTTTCACTGTCGGGTGTCCTCCGGGCTCCGGTCGGTCGCGACGATCATCCGATCACCGTAGTGGTTGTGCCGGGTACACAAGAACAGCGGAAATCATGCCATCGAGGCCGGGGCGAGGGTGTCCCGGACCCAGTCGACGATTTCGGTCGTCGCGGCGCCGGGGGTGAAGATCTGCGCGACCCCCATCGCGGCCAGCTCTTCGATGTCTTCGGCGGGAATGATGCCACCGCCGAAGACGACGATGTCGGTCGCGTCCTGTTCGGCCAGCAGGTCGAGAATGCGCCGGAACAACGAAAGGTGCGTTCCCGACAGCACGGACAGGCCGATGGCGTCGGCGTCTTCCTGCACGGCGACACGCACGATCTGTTCCGGAGACTGCCGCAGCCCGGTGTAAACAACTTCCATGCCCGCGTCGCGCAGAGCACGCGCCACGATCTTGGCGCCACGATCGTGGCCATCAAGACCGGGCTTGGCGACCACGACCCGGATCGGACTCGGCAGTGGACGTCCCGGCGTCGGCGCGTCGGTGTACATGCTCCTCCTCGAAGGGTTGCTCGGGGTCTGCACTTCCGGGATCGTGAATCGATGCGGGCGCCCGAATTCTCACCACCTCCGGCGGTGCGGGTGAGGTCCAGGCATCCCTCCGCCTCGCGTGGTGTCACGATACTTCGGCGACGGCTCCATCTGCCAGCTTCGGTCCGATTCTCCGCGGAAACGGGAACTCGCTTTGTCGCACGGATGGCTCTGTGTCGTTGCGGGACCGGCCATTTCGCCAAGGTAAAGTGAGCCCATTGAACCAAATCCAACAGGCTTTCCTGGTCACGGGACGGCGAATTTCGGAGGGATCGCACGACGATGGCAACTATCCCGGTCACTGACCGCCGCACCCGAGTCCAGGGTGTGCCTGTGGACGGCGACTACCCTGCCCGTGCGCCCGAGGCCGCGCGTGGCCAAGTCCTGCGGGTCACGGTCGTGGGGGAGGAGATCCTTCACCGGCCTTGCGCCCCCGCGCGGACGGAGTTCGGTACTCCGGAACTGTCCCGGTTGATCGACGACATGTTCGTCACCATGTACGTGGCCGCGGGCTGCGGCCTTGCCGCAAACCAAGTCGGCGTCGATCTGCGCCTGTTCGTCTACGACTGCTTCGATGACGACGGCGTGCGCCACGTCGGCCATATCCTCAATCCCACGGTCGATCCACTCGGTCCACGTGAGCGACGTCTGCTAGACGCTCATGAGGGCTGCCTTTCGGTGCCAGGTCCCACCGCGGCTTTGCACCGCGAGGAAAAAGCGGTGGTGCGCGGCCAGGACAAGGACGGGAACGAGCTGGTGATCGAGGGCACCGGATATTTCGCCCGTTGTCTTCTGCACGAGACCGATCACCTCGACGGTCTCCTCTACATCGACCGGCTCGCCAAGCGCCGGCGCCGGTCGGTGCTCCAGGAGATGGCCGACGTCATGGAAGACGTGTTCGCGCAGCGAGTGGAACGCGCGCGAGAGATCGGTGCCACCGAAAAGGGGAAGTAGCCGCGGCGCCTCCGGGGTCTGCTCACGGCTGTCCGGACCGTGCCGGCGACCCGTTCCTGCCCTCGAGTATCGTCCGGGGCCGCTGAGGAGTTGTGATTACTCCTTTCAGCGGGCCCGGACTGGTTCCATCGGCGCACACTTCATTTCGTCCAGCTCATCCCGTGTCGCCGCCGAGCGGCCGAGCGATAGTGCGAAATGGGAAGCAAAGCTTCCACGAATGAGCGAGAAGAGCTTTTTTTGCCACCGCTGGACAACGAAATTCGTGACATGCCCGGCGAGTCTCATCTTGACGCCCTCATCGGCCGGTCGCCTCGGGATGGCCAGTGATCGGGGGAGGATACACGCGTAATCGGCATATCCGTCCTATGTCCCAGGTGTCCTGGCTTCGTTACGACGCGGGTCGACTCCTTGCCGCGAAACCATTTCCTCAGTTCTTCGTGGACAGCTCGGGGTGGCGTCTGTAAGACTGGGATCATTGGTCATCACCAGGTAGCGCGAACGATAAGTCCCCAACCAGGAGGGTTACGTTCCTTGTCGATATCCGGTCCCCTTCTCACTGCCGTCGGCGAGACGGTGTCCAGAGTTGTCTCCGACGTCCTCAAGCAGCCGGTGGCGCAGACGGCCAACCTGCTCAAGCTCGGGGTCGACTCTTTGGTCGGCACCCGGATCGTCGTTCTCATCCGCTCCGAATTGGAAGTGGACGTCCCACTTCTGCTGTTGTTCGAAAACCCGGTGCTCGGCGACTTCGCGGCAGCGGTGACGGACCTCGCGCAGGAGCAGAGCGCCTGACTGTCCCTCGTCGAGCGATGGAAGAGAGTCAGATGCGGGGATGCGGGGAGACCGTGCCATTGACGATGGCGCAGGAACCGGTGTGGCTGGAACAGCTCCGGCATCCGGAACAGGTGAACGCAGGATTCTTCGTTGTCACGATGATCGGGACAGTGGAGGCCGACGCGGTCGCTGGGGCCTGCGCCGAAGTTTGCCGAAACCATCCGGAATTGTGCGGAACAATCGTCGACCAGGATAACCGGTACTGGTTTCGGATCAACGACGCCGAAACGGTATTCGAAATCGAATACCCCATTGTTCCGTGCGCGCCGGGCGCCGAGAACGAGACGGCCCGCGCCTGGTATCGCGCCCGGCGGCCGCTGACATGGGACTTGACGTCCCGTGCTCCCATCCGTTTCTTCCTGCTCGACCACGGTGATGAGCGGCGGACGCTGGTGATCGCGGTTCATCACATCGCGTTCGACGGCCGGTCCAAATTCGTGTTCGCGCGCCAGTTCGTCAGTGCCTTGCGAGAGATCCGAGCGGGGGTTCGCCCGGCCGCGGCCGTCGAAGCCGTCGCTCCGCTGGCCGGCTCCGACGACTTGGACAAAGCCGGGCTGGCGGCGGCGACAACCTATTGGCAGGGGCACGACCTGCGCACCTTTCCCAGCCTGGTACTGCCCGTGCCGAGTCGCGTCGATCCTGTGTCGAGTATGGCCGCGACGTCGAGATTCGAACTCCCCGAGCAAAGGTTGCGGCGGCTCGCCGCTCTCACAACCGAAGCCGGGACGAGCTTCTTCTCCGGTCTGCTCGCCGTGACCGCCGCCCAGCTCGGTCGCTACGGAAACGACCGCTTCGCGTTGTCCATCCCGGCGGACACGAGTACCGCCGCCACCAGGGAACGCATTGCCATGCAGGTCAACATGGTTCCCTGCGTGATCGAGCATGCGCCGCGGGCCGGCCTCCGGGACCTGGTCACCACGGCCGGACGTGCCCTGGCCGACATCGACCGGTTCCGGCGGGTCCCGTTCCACCTTCTGATGCGCGAACTCCGCCAGAGCTATGGCGTCGACATCGGGCCGAGCATCTTCGATCGGTTCGGCGTTTCCTACCCGCGAGTCGCAGCAGACTTCGGCGAGGTTCCGGGGCTTGTGCTGGATTGGGATTTCTTCGCGCCGAACTCGTCCCAGTCCTTCCAAGTCACGCTTCAGCTACGAAAGACCCCGGAAGGCGTATTCGGCCGCCTGGATTACGCGACCTCCGTTTTCGATGCCGAGACCGCCGAGGACTTCGTGTCAGGCTGGCACGAGACCTTGGAGCGGGCGCTCGCGGATCCCGACGAACCACTGTCTCGGCGTTCCGACAGTCCCGGCTGCCCGCTGCCCGTGGCACCCGTGCCGAAGTTCGAAGCCGGCACCATGATCGTCCCGGTCGACCGATTCCTCCCCACAGAGGACCGGGTGGCTTTCGTGAACTCGGGTGGCCGGATCGTGCTGGTACTCGACGACGACCGAGCCGGCCCGATCGCGTGGGGGGAGTGGGAACCGGCTCCGGACGTCCCCGACGGCGCTCTGATCTTGGCCCACAACACCGGGAACTGGCGACCGATCGTGGTCGCGCACGACGGGCGGGAACTGCCGGCGCGGGTTCCGGGAACGCTGGTGCTCCGTCCGCGGGATGGAGGACCCGACCTGGAAACCGAGATCCGCGCGCGCATCGATCCGAAGGGACGTCTCCACTACCTCGGCTTGGCGGGGCAGGCCGCCGATTTCGGGGGACGGCATCTCGAAGGCGCGGAGGCCGAGCGCCGGATCGCGGCGCTGCCGGGTGTGCGTGAGGTGGCCGTCGTACCCGGGGCCGACGCGAGCCGTCCGGCACCCGGGATTCTGCTGGCGCCGGACGGCACCGCCGAATCGGATCCCGCCTCGGAGAGGACGTGGCGCCGGAAAGTCCTTCGAGTTTGGCCGCCGGGAGCACCCCGGCCCACCGAAGTGGTGTTGACCGAACGGCTGCCCAGGGACCGGGCAGGGAGGGTCGACCTCGCGCGAGTCCGGTCGATCTGTCTCGATGCGACGAGCCCGTCGACCGCAGACATCCCCTAGGCCCTGGACGAAGGACGAGGATGATTCCCCGCTACGTGTTGCCGGCGATGGCCGCCATCTGGTCCGACGAGGCCAAGTATGGCCTGTGGGCGCGTATTGAAGTCCTCGTGGCCGAGGCGATGGCCGAGCAGGGGGCTTTCCCGGCCGCGACACTGCGCCTGATCGCCGAAGCACCGCCGCCCACCCCGGACCGCGTCGCCGAACTGGAACGGACTCGCGATCACGAGATCCTGGCATTTCTCGCCGCGTACACCGAATCCATGCCCGCCGAAGCCGCCCGTTGGGTCCACTACGGCCTGACAAGCTATGACGTGGTCGATACCGGTCTGGGCGCTACGCTGAAGGCCGCCTGTGATCTCGTCCTGGACGCCGGGACGCGCCTGCTCGCCACGCTCGTCGACCGTGCCCTGGAGCATTGGGACACGATGTGCGTGGGTCGCACACACGGGGTCCACGCCGAACCCACCACCTTCGGCCAGAAGCTCGGAGTTCACGCCTTCGCGGTGCACCGGAGCCTGGAGCGTGTCCGGGTGGCTCGCACCGCCGTCGCGGTCGGTACGATTTCCGGCGCGATCGGAACGTACGCGTTCCTCGATCCAGGCGTGGAAACGCACGTATGCGCGTCCTTGGGGCTGGGCTTCGAGCCGATCCCATCCCAGGTCGTGGCCAGAGACCGGCATGCCGAGCTGCTGGCGGCGCTGGCCGTCGCCGGCGCCGTGGTCGAGCAGATCGCCCTGGAGTTCAGACATCTGCAGCGCACCGAGGTCCGCGAGGTGGAGGAGCCCCGAACCTCCGAGTACCAAGGCTCGTCGGCGATGCCGCACAAACGGAACCCGAACACCAGTGAGCGGTTGTGCGGTCTGGCGCGACTGCTGCGGTCCCACGCGAGTGTGGCCTTCGAGAACGTCGCGCTGTGGCACGAGCGCGATCTGGCCCACCAGGCGGCGGAACGCGTGATTCTTCCCGACAGCCTGATGATCACCCATTTCCTCTTCTCTTCGGCCGCCGACGTCATCGCGGGCCTGACCGTACGTTCGGAACGCATGCTGGAGAACATGGAAGCCACGCGGGGCCTGATCTACAGCTCGATGGGCTACCTCGATCTGGTCTCTTCCGGTATGGAGCGCGAACAGGCCTACCGGACTGTCCAGAGTGCCGCCGACTCGGCCTGGTCCGGTACCGCGGATTTCGCACAGGCATTGCGCGAACGGGGTGTCGCACAACCCTTGGACGTCGGGCCGGAAAGGTATCTGGCCAATCGGAGCCACCTCAAAGAACGGCTGCACGACTTGATCAAGGAGACCTCATCGCATGTGGAAATGTGAAATCGAAGACGGCGCGGAACTCGATGTGGAGGAAGTGGCGGCGCTCTACCACGCTTCCACACTCGCCGAACGCCGTCCGACCGACCAACGTGACCGTTTCACCACCATGGTCCGCCAGGCGAACCTGATCGTGACCGCGCGGCTGGACGGCCGCATGATCGGCATCGCCCGATCGTTGACCGACGGAGCGTACGTCACCTACATGTCGGATATCGCGGTCGACGTGGAGTTCCAGCGCCAGGGAGTGGGCCGGAGCCTGATCCGCGCCACCCAGGAGTTCGCGCCGCAAGCCAAGATCGTCCTGCTGTCCGCGCCCGCCGCGGTCGACTACTACCCCCACGTGGGCTTCACCCGGCACGAGTCCGCCTGGGTGCTGAACGCGTTGGGCTGAGTCAGGACGAATCCACGAAAGTCGGAAGAGATCGGTTCGGGGGGGCGAACGGTGACTGGCTTGAGGACAAACGGCTTCGACGCGATCGTGGCAGAGGCCGCCGCGCTGGCGAGGAAGCAGTCGACGGCGTCGGAGGCGGCTCGCGTCGCCGCCACTCTGGATGGACGCATCAACGAGGAGACGGGGATCGCCGCACTCAGTCGCCAGGAGCGGGGTCTTCTGGAAGAGATGGTCCGCTCGGGGATCGGGCTCGAAGGTGATGGAGAGACCGAGGCCGACGACGACAGGACCGACGACGGCTGGTGGCTCTGGCTCACCGCGACAGGCAGGCTGGCGATCCGACAACGTGATGCCGACGCCGGCGAGGGTGCATACCGCATCGGCAAGGGTTGCTGGCCTACCCCTGAATCCCTCGCCACTGCCGATCGCCTGGCGCGCGGAGCGGCCTGGGCCGAGCGATCCGAGTTCGACGATCTCGCTGCGGAGCTGGCACAAGAGCCGCCCGAAGCGGTCGTCGAGCGGCTGAACGCCGTCTCCGACGCGCTGGTCCATCTCGCGCCGGTGCGGATCTACGTCGGCGACCGGACCTATTCGAACTTGGGCAGCCACTCCAACCTCCCGGGGAAGTCGCTGGCCGTCGGTGCGCCGGATTCGGTGTTGACCGAACTGAGCCGGACGGCAGTGGCGGAGTGGCGGGTCGAAGACGCCGTCTTCGTCGCGTGCGCCGCCGCGCTTCTTAAGTCCGGTACGGCGGTTCGGCTGGAAGAGTTCAACAGCCGCCAGCTGACACCGTCCGCTTTGGAGGCGTGGCTTCGGCGGAAAACGTGCAGCTACAGCGGCCTCGAAATCGACTCCGCGGCGGCCATGCCGACCGGCGGAATCCTGGGCAGGCTTGATGATCTGGCGGTCCAGTGTGCGGCCCGGCGGTCGGAATCGATCCGCTCCGGTCAACAGTTCTACCGGTACATCCAGGGCGTCAACCTCTACAAGGAGGAGCGGCCGCTGGTTCCTCGGGTCGGCCCGGCCGACCTTCCCGCCGAGGTGGTCGGGTTCCTGCGCGAAGAGGCGAGCCTGGACGAGACGGCCGACGGTACGTTCCGCGTCCCCGACGACCTGGCACGAGCGCTGGCCGAACCGGCAGGCGACGCTCGTTTCGGCTCGGCTTTCGAGCAACTGCTCCACGGATTGCTCGGCGCCGTCGCCGAGGCGACCGATTCGGATGTGACCATGGCACGCGGACCTCGATGCCTGGACGACCTGGCCGACGGCAGCGACTCACCGGAGCGGGTGCTGCGGCTGACCACGAACGAGAACTACTGCTGCGTCGTGCCCAGCCACCGGTTCCGGGAGAGATTCGCCGATGACCGTGCCTCGTTGATCAAAGCCCTGGCCTCCTACAGCGCAAGGATGCGCTACAACACCTGGCACTACCTTCCGGACTCCATGGGGCTCGGCAGGCATCACCCTGGCAGGGACGACTGGTTCTTCGCGCCTTCGATGCCCGACATCACCACTTGGTCGGACCAGCATCACACCGGCCATGTCACGTTCGGCGTTCGTCACGCGATCCGTGTACCCATCGGAATTCACTTCGACGGCTCCTACCGCCCCGGCCTGTACGACCTGCGGCTCATGCGGGCCGAGGAGCCGCCCTTCGAACTCGCCGATCTGCGCGCGGGGGTCGCGGTCGGCCAGATGCTGACGACGCTCCACCAGGCGATGGCCGCTCATCGCCGTCGGGTCACGGCGTTCGACAACGCGTGGTATCGGGGGTTCCGGTTCGATGACTGACGAGTACCGGTTCTGCGACATGGCCACCCTGCGCGACGCGTTCGCACGAGGCGAGCTGTCGCCGGTCGAGCACGTGGAAACCGTGCTGGCGCGGATCGAGACGGTCGGCGCCAGGCTGGGCGCGTTCATCACGGTGGACCGGAAGGGTGCGATGGCCGCGGCCGAGGCAGCCGCCACCCGGATCCGACACGGCGGTCACACGGCTTGGCGGGAAGCGCCGCTGCTGGGTATTCCGATCTCCGTCAAGGACCTCATCGCGACGAAAGGGCTGCGCACGACCAGAGGTTCCTGGCAGCATCGCGACTGGATTCCGGACTTCGATCCCCCCGTCGTCGAACGGTTGCGAGCGGCGGGAGCGGTGCTCCTCGGAAAGACCGCGACATCCGAGTTCGGCTGGAGCGGTTCGGGCAACAGCTTGCTGGCCGGCCCGGTGCGTAACCCGTGGAACCTCGAACTCACCTCGGGCGGCTCCAGCGGGGGTGCCGCGGCGGCCGTCGCGGCCGGGCTGGGCGCGGGTGCCGTTGGCACCGACGGCGCGGGCTCGGTTCGCATTCCCGCGGCCTTCTGCGGAGTGGTCGGGTTCAAGCCGTCGTTCGGCAGCATTCCCTACGTACCAACAAGTCCGGAGAACCTGTCACATCTGGGACCGCTGACACGCAGTGTTTCCGACACGGCGCTGATGATGTCGGTCATGGCCGGGGCCGACGCCAGGGACGTGTATTCCTACTCCGGTCCGCCCGGCGAATGGGATCTGGGACCAGCCACGGACCGGCCTCTGCGCATCGGCTGGATCCGCTCGTTCGGCCGACCCGAACCGGAGGTGGCGATCGAACGGATCGCATACGCCGCGGTCGCCGCGCTCGGAGAGGCCGGGCACACGGTACGAGAGATGAGACCCCCTTGCGCCGACCCGTACCACGTTCTCGAAACCATCCTCGCGGCCGCCGAAGCGGCAGGTGCCGGTGAAGAGCCCGTCGAGCACGCCGCACCCGGACGCCTGGAAGTAGCCGACCTCGGCAGGAAACTGTCGGCGGTCGATCTCGCCCGCGCGGAGCGCGATCGGGGGAAGCTGGCCGACGAGATACGGCTGGCCATGGCCGATGTGGACGTGCTGGCGATGCCCACCGTGCCGATCGGCCCGTTCTCCACTGAGCTTCATCAACCTGCCGAAGCCGTCCACAAAGGCCGGCTGTCCTGGCTTTCCTGGACGCCGGCGACCTACCCGTTCAACCTCACCGGGCAGCCCGCGGTGTCGGTGCCCGCCGGGTTCACCGAGCGCGGGATCCCGGTGGGAGTGCAACTGGTAGGCCGTTGGCGTGCGGACTCCGCCGTGCTCGCGGTCGCCCGCGACCTGGAACGGATCCGGCCATGGGCAGCAGCCTACGGACGCACCGCCGCAGGTCTGATCTGAGGAGGAACGATGACTGAGGCCAAGCCCGGCGTCGCCGCGGCGTACGCGAACGTCCAGCGTTACGCGGGGTTCAGCACCGGTACGCCCGGGTTCATCGCCCGGCACGGGCTGTGGAGCGAGGCCCAACGCGAGGAGGCCGCCAAGCTCGATACTGTGCTCGACGGGCTGGACCTGGTACGCGTGGTCTACGGCGATCCCCACGGCCTTGTGCGTTCCAAGACCCTGACCGTACCCGCGTTCCGGACTGTCCTCCGAAACGGTATGGACGCGAGCCCCGGCCCCCTCGTATTCGACACCGGTCATGCCGTCGCCATCGACTTCTTCACCGAAGGCGCGGGGATCGGCGTCCCCGAGCTGACCGGGGCCGGAGACTTCGTCCTCGTCCCGGACCCGCACACGTTCCGCGTTCTGCCGCACCAGGAGGCGGCGATCGGTTGGGTCGTCGCGGACGAGTACCTGAGGGACGGCACCCCGCATCCGCTGTCGAGCCGGGCCGTGCTGAAACGGCAGAGCGAGCGGCTGGCCGCCCGCTCGCTCGACCTGGTCGTCGGTTTGGAGATCGAGTGGACACTGACCAGATTCCTGGATGACGGCCGCCCGGAAAGCGCCGGCGGCTTCGGGATCCAGGGCAGTGCACCGTCGGTGGCGGCGGTGAACGCCGGCTACCAGTTCAACCTCGATCTCTACGTCGATCAGCTGCTTCCGGTCATCGCGCCGTTGGCACGTGCCTACCGGGACGTCGATCTCCCGCTGCGGACGATCGAACACGAATCGGGGCCGGGGCAGCTGGAATGCACCTTCAGCCCGATGAGCGGTCTCGCCGCCGCCGACGCGGTGCTGCTGATCCGCAGCCTGACCAAGCAGGTCTGCGCTCGCCTCGGGTACCACGCCTCGTTCATGGCGCTCCCGTCGCTTCCAGGCCTGGACCCGAGTGGCTGGCACCTGCATCAGTCCCTCTATGACTTGGCCCGTGACCGCAACGCCTTCGCCACCGGGAGCGAGGGCGGATTCCTCTCCACGACCGGCAGTCACTATCTCGGAGGACTGCTGGAGCACGCGGAGAGCGCGAGCCTGCTTTGCGTGCCGACGGTCAACGGCTACCGGCGTATGGCCGACCGGTTCAGCCTTTCACCGGACCGTGTGGTCTGGTCCGTGGAGAACAGGGGAACGTTTCTTCGAGTGCTTGGCGGGGAGGGGGACCCGGTGACCCACATCGAGAACAGGATCGGGGAGCCGTGCGCGAATCCCTATCTGTTCATCGCCGCCCAAGCGGCCGCAGGACTCGACGGCATCGATCGCGGATCGGACCCGGGGATGGCGTCCACAGACCCGCACGCGACCGATGCCGCACCTTTACCGGATTCGCTCGCTGCGGCGCTCGAAGCCTTCGAGTCGTCGGAGCTGTTCAAGCAGACGTTGGGCGAACCGCTGTGGCGCGCTCTTCTGCTGCTCAAGCGAAGTGAATGGACGCGCTACCAGAAGTGGGCGGCCGCGGACGGCGTCGAGCACGCCGCCGACCAGGTCACCGACTGGGAACAGCGCGAGTATTTCGAGGTCTACTGAACCGATCGGCGGGCTCTGTGCCCCGTTCCTCCAGGAGTCGACGTGTGTGGAATTGGCGGAATCATCTCCTTCAGCTCGGATCTCGGCGGACGGGATCAGACCGCTGACCGGTTCGCGGCGGCGTTGCACGACCGCGGCCCCGAGTCGGGCGGCCGCTGGTTGGGGCGGCATGCGCTGCTGGTGTTCACCCGGCTCGCGGTCATCGACCCGATCGGCGGTAGCCAGCCGATGGTGGGCGCAGATGCCGAGGACGGTGCGGAACCGGCCGTCCTCGCGTACACCGGGGAGATCTTCAACTTCGTGGACCTGCGCCGGGAGCTGACCGGGCGTGGGCACCGCTTCATCACGGGAAGCGACACAGAGGTCGTGCTCCGTGCCTTCGAGGAATGGGGACCCTCGTGCGCGGAGCGGCTGCGGGGGATGTTCGCGTTCGCGGTCTGGGACGCGGCGAAGGAACAGCTCCACCTCATCCGTGACAGGTTCGGGATCTATCCGCTCCACTACACGCTGACCGACGAAGGATTCGCGTTCGCGTCGGAGCCCAAAGCGCTGTTCCACACCGGACAGGCACGGCCCGTCGTCGACCACGACGGCCTGCGCGAACTTCTCGGCTATACGCCGACCCCCGGCCTCACGGTCTTCCGAGGTGTCAGGGAGGTGATGCCCGGCGAGATCGTGACCTTCGGCCGAGACGGGCTCAGCAGGCGCCATTACTGGCAGCTCCCCGCCCGGGAGCACACCGAAAGCCTGTCCGAGACCATCCGCACGGTGCGGGAGCTGCTGGAAGACAGCATAAAACGCCAGGTGGTCTCCGATGTACCGCTCGGGGTGATGCTCTCCGGTGGCCTCGACTCCAGCATCGTGTCCACGCTCGTGGACCGTGAGGTCGGCGCGGGGGCCGGTGGTGACCGGTTGCGCACCTTCTCGATGGAGTACGGCTACAACCTCGCACACTTCCGTCGCAACGAGATGCACGAGTCCCCGGACAGTCCTCACGTGGCGACGATGGTCGAGCGCCTCGGCACCGACCACAGCGAACTGCTGGTGACCACCGACGACCTGATGGATCCGCTGGAACAGCTGGCCGTGGTGAGCGGGATGGACCGGCCGGTCGTAGGCCTGGACACGCATGTCGCGTTCCGCCGGCTGGCGGCCCGGATGCAGCCGACCGCGACGGTGGCGCTGTGCGGCGACGGCGCGGACGAGTTGTTCGGCGGCTACGTCTGGTTCCAGGATCCCTGGTATGTCCGGGCCAAGACCTTTCCCTGGATCGGGCCTTTCCACGGAATGGAGATGTACTCGGGGCTCGTCGATCGGCAGCTCTACCAGGAGCTCGATCTGCCCGGCTACATCGACCAGCGCTATCAGGAGGCGATCGCGGAGACCCCGCTCACCGGAACGGAAACCGCTGAGGAACGGCGGATGCGGGAGATCACCTATCTCAATCTCACCAGGTATCTACGGACGGTTCTGGATCGACGAGACCGCATGGGTCAGGCCGGCCCGTTGGAAGGACGTGTGCCTTTCTGCGATCACCTCCTCGTCGAGTACGTCTACAACATCCCCTGGGCCATGAAGAATCTGGACGGCAGGGAGAAGGGCCTGCTGCGCGCCGCGGTGACCGACCTGCTGCCGGAAAGTATCCTGTGGCGCGGCAAGTCTCCTTTTCCGACGGCGCAGGATCCGGCCTATCGCCAATCCTTGCGCAAACAGCTCCAAGTGATCAGCGAGGACAAGGCCAGCGGTATCGCCGGCTTGCTGGACGCCAAGCGGGTCGAGGCGGTGCTGTCGGATCCGTCCGAGGGGCTTGGCGCGGGCGTGAACCGGCTGAGTATCGAAGCCGCCATCCAGCTCTATTACTGGACCACGGACTGTGGCGTCGAGTTGGACTTCTGATGCTGTCTCATTCCCAAGAACAACTGTGGTTCCTTCACCGGATGGAGCCGTCGGCCGCCTACACCGTTCCGATCGCCTACGACGTCATCGGAGCGCTGGACGTCGAGGTACTGCGTGAAGCACTGGGAACGCTGGTCGAACGCCACGAGATCCTGCGCACGGAGTACGTGGACGTCGACGGCATCCCCACAGCCCGGGTACGGCCTCCGACGCCACTTGCGTGCCCGCTGGTGGAACTGACGTCGGGCGAGCCGGAGCTGCGGGAAGCCTTGCGCGCGGAGTGTTTCCGGCCGCTCGATCTCGGCGGACCGCACCGCTTGCGGGTCACCCTCTATCGCTTGAGCGCCGGGCATCATGTGCTGCTCCTGATGTTTCATCACATTGTGGCCGATGGCTGGTCGGTGCAGCTGATGGTCGAGGAGATCGGACGGCACTACCGGGCCGGGGGAAAGGACACCTCGGCGATCGAGCCGCCGCAGTTCGCCGACCACGTCCGGACGGAGCGCGCCTCCGGAAGCGAGGAGGCGATCGGCGAGCATCTCGCATACTGGCAGAAGCGGCTCGCAGGCCTCGAAGACGTGGAACTGCCCGCGGACCGGCCTCGGCCGATCACCGCGGGGGCACATCACGGCGAACTGCTTCGACGCGAACTGCGGCCGGGGCTCATGGCCGACGTCGAGGATCTGGCGGTGCGTGAGCAGGTATCGCCGTTCATGGTGATCCTCGCCGCCTTCGCCTGGACGCTGAGCCGCACGACCGGCAGTACCGACATCCCGATCGGTGTGCCGACCTCAAGCCGGGCGAGTGCCGAGTCGTTCGACACCGTCGGCCTGTTCGTGAACATGCTCGCCGTCCGCAACCGGATCGACGAGACCTTGCCCTTCGCCGAATTCCTCCGGCAGACACGGGACGCCCTTCTCGCCGATCTCGGCCACCGCGAGGTCCCGTTCAGCCAGGTTGTCGAGGTGGTCGGCCCGCCGCGTCATCGAGGTGCGAACCCGTTGTTCCAGACAGCGCTCGGCTTCGAGCGCGGAACACCGGACCAGATTCTGGCGCCCGGGGTGGTCTTGCGGCCAAGAGACAGCCGGGAGATCGCGACCGGGCAGGTGAAGTTCGATCTCGACATCCAGGTGTCGGCGGCCGGAGACGGTTCGCTTCTCTATGTGGAGTACTCCAGCGATTTGTTCGACCGATGGCGGATCGAACAGCTCCTGGACCACTTCGAACACGTCGTGACGATGGTGGTCGCCAAACCGCGGAGCCCCTTGCGGGAGATCACGCTGACGGACCCCGCGACTCGAAAAGAGCTCATCAAATCTCTGACCGGCCCGGAGCGGCCGGTGCCCACGGTGGACCTGCACGACTCCTTCGCACATTGGGTGCACGTAGCACCATCGCGGATCGCAGCCGAGTGTCCGGACGGCACCTTCACCTACGCCGAGCTCGACATCAGGGCGAACGCCGTCGCCGGGAAACTGCGGCACGCCGGCGTCGAGCCGGGGGACCGGGTGGCCGTCAAGGCCGATCGCGGGGTAGCGCTCTTGGCCGCTGTCCTCGGCGTTCTCAAAACCGGAGCCGCCTACTTGCCGGTGGATCCGGAAGCGCCTCGGCAACGGGTGGACAAGCAGTTCGCCGACTCAGGTGTCCGAGTCATGGTGGATGGCACGGAGGTGCGCGCGGTCGGCGCGGGGGATATACGCAGTCCGTCCGGAAAGGACCGGCGCCGTCCCGCCTACGTCCTCTACACCTCCGGTTCGACCGGACGTCCCAAAGGCGTACTGGTGTCCCACGAGGCCGCAGCCGACTTCGTGCGCCAGTACGGCGACTGTTTCGACATCGGTGAAGGAACCAGGGTCCTCCAGTTCTCGAACCTCACCTTCGACGTCTCGGTCCTGGAAATCTTCACCGCCCTGTGCCGCGGCGGGACCGTGTGCATGCCTTCTCTCGAAGTGATCCGCGCACCAGACGATCTCTCCGACTACCTGCAGAACGCGCGCATCGACGTGGCGGTCCTGCCACCGACCTTCGTGGACCTCGTGCCACTCCGGCCCGACCTGCCGCTCCGGTTGCTCGACATCGGTGGCGAGGCGTTCCCCGCTGAACTCGCGGCTCGCTGGGCGGCGCGGGGACGGGAGGTGGTGGTCAGTTACGGGCCCACGGAGGCGACCGTCATCATGGCCTGGCATCGCTGCGGGCCGGACGAGGTCGATCCCCTGCCTTTCGGGCGACCGCGGGCCAATTCCCACGCTTACGTGGTCGACGCCTTCGGAGACTTGGCCCCGGTCGGGGTCCCGGGCGAGCTGTGGATCGGGGGAGTGAGTGTGGCCGAAGGCTACGAAAACGCCCCGGAGGCCACCCGTGAGGCTTTCGTGCCGGATCCGTTCGTCCCCGGTCGCGGGACGGTCTATCGGACGGGAGATCGGTGCGTTCTGGGTCGCGACGGTGAGCTGACCTTTCGCGGCCGGCTCGACAGTCAGGTCAAGATCCGCGGATTCCGGGTGGAACTCGGGGAGGTCGAAACGGTTCTCGCCGGCCATCCTGACGTGCAGCAGGTGGTGGTTCACCTGGTGGGTTCCGGCGCCGATGCCCGGGTCGCGGCCTGGGTGGTGCCCGCTCCAGGCAGTAGCTGTGACCCTGCCCGGCTGCGGCAATGGCTCGGCGAGTCGCTTCCCCACTACATGGTGCCGAGCTCGGTCGACGTGATCGACGCCATCCCCTTGACCCCGCACGGGAAGGTCGACCGGTCCGCGCTCCCGTCACCGGGCGCATCCGCAGGTTCCCCGATGGCTCAGCCGCGGACAACCGCGGAACGGCACGTCGCCGAGGCGTTCGCCGCGACACTGGGCATCGAACAGGTCGGGATCCACGACGGTTTCTTCGAACTCGGCGGCACCTCGCTCCGGATCGTGCGCCTGCTGGCCGAGCTCAGGCGCCGGCTGGGGATCTCCTTGCCCGTGGGCGACGTTTACGCCGCTTCGACCGTCGCGGAGCTCGCGGACCGGGTGGCGGTCGCGCCCCAGCAGGCGCTCCCGGTACAGATTTCCGCCCTGACCAGTAGCGCTCGGCTCGACCGCGAGGCGGCACCGGTGTTCTTGATTCACCCGAGTTCAGGCTCGGCGCTCTGCTACGCCCCGCTCGCGCAAAAGGCCGGCTCGAGATTCCAGTGCTGGGGGATCGGAGCGGAGGAACGGCCGGGAGGACCTCTTCCGACGTCCGTGACTTCCATGGCGGACCAGTACGCGGACTTGATCACCCGGTTCTGCGCCGACCGACCGGTGTACATCGCGGGGTGGTCCTTCGGCGGGATCATCGCGCAGGCCGTGGCCCACCGGCTGCGGCAGCGGCAGCAACACGAAATCGCCGGACTCGTTCTCGTCGACGCCGTCCTGCCAGACGGCTCACTCCCCGATGAGAAAAGACTCGCGAGCGATTTCCGTGCTGAGATCGCGCTGACGCTCGACAACCGTGACGTGAGCGAGTCTCCGGAACTACGGCATCGGCGCCGGCTCTACTCGGCGATCGTGCGTGCGGTCCACCGCCACCGGCCTGCCCCGGTCGATGTACGGACACTGCTCGTGTCGGCATCGGAAACCGTTGTACCCACGAGGAAGTGGACTGAATTCCTCACCGGGGCAGTGATCGAGGAAACGCTTTCCAGCGATCACTTCGGCCTGGTGACGGAACCCGCTGTCGGTCGGCTGACCGCTCTGATGACGGACTTCGTCACGGAGTCTCGCTGACGTTCAGCCGAATCGCGCCGGACGGGCAGTTGTAGGCCGCCGCCTGCGTCACTTCGTGCAACTCGGCTCCCGGCGTGGCCACCCTGACGATGACGGTTCCGTCGTCTTCCCGTTGCGTGAACACCGCCGGAGCCGTCAGGGCACAGACTCCCGTGCCCATACAGACATCGACGTCCGTCTCGATCTTCAACTGGTCAGGCATCCCACTCCACCGGCAATGATTTGACCCCGTACACACCCATGTCGTGCCGCATCGCGATCTCCTCCGGCGGAAGGGTCACCCTCAGGCCGGGAAGCCGCCGGAGCAGTACGGAGTAGCCGATCCGCAACTCCGCGCGCGCCAGCTGCTGGCCGATGCACTGGTGGATGCCGTGACCGAAGCCGACGTGACCGGTCGTCGTGCGCCGCAGGTCCAGTCGGTCGGGGTCGTCGAACCTCAGCGGATCACGGTTCGCGGCGGGAAGCGACACCAGCACCACTTCGCCCCGTTTGACCTGCACGCCTTCCAATTCGACGTCCTCCAGCGCGCCGCGGAACGGCCCGATGTGGATGATGGTCTGGTAGCGCACCAACTCTTCGATCGCGTTTTCCAGCAGCGTCATGTCATCGAGCAACAGGGCGAGCTGGTCGGGGTTCTGCAAAAGCGCATGGATGCCGAGCGCGATCATGTTCGCGGTCGACTCCAGGCCGGCGACGATGAGCGTCACCCCTGCCCCGGTCAGTTCCTCGTCGGTGAGGTCGCTTTCGGTCAAACCACTCAGCAGATCCTCGCCCGGATCGGCCCGCTTGGCGGCGACCAGTTTGCGGACGTAGTCATGGATGTACGCCCAGGCATGGCCGGAGCCCGTGCTGGTCGACTTCATGTCGACCAGCACGTTCGTCCGTTCGAGGAAAGCCTCGCGGTCTTCCAGCGGCACACCGATCAACTCGCAGATCATCTGCGACGGGATCGGCACCGCGAAATCGCGTTGGAGATCGGCGGGAGGCCCGACCCGGAGCATCTCGTCCACACAGGCGTCGGCGATCTCGGTGATCCTCGGCTCGAGCGTCGCCATGCGCCGTACCGTGAACTGCCCGGCGAGGAGACGGCGATAGCGCGTGTACTCCGGCGGGTCCAGACGACTGAACATCCCCGGCAGCGTCGGCACGTGCCGTGTCTGTGTCCGCGCGCGTTCGACCGGCCAGTGCCGGAATTCGTTGCGGTTGCTGAACCGTGGATCCGCGAGAACGGTCCGGGCCAGCGCATGGTTGGTCACCAGCCAGCCGCGGTGGCCATCGGGGAATACCAGCCGCGAAAGGGGTGCTTGCTCCCTGAGCTCGCTGAGCTCGTCGGGCGGATCGAAGGGGCAGGAGCGCGTCATCGGAAGACCGTGGATTTCCGGGATCATCTCCACCATGAAACAAACGTAGCCGGGATCCGATCGATCGCCAAGGGATTCGTTATCGAACCGGGCGTCCGATCAATCGGCGCCGGGAAGCGGCGCCTGGGGACTCCACTTCGCGGTGAGGAACTCCGTCGCTCGCTCGCCGTTCTCCTCCTGGAACTCGTCGAAGCTCTGGCGGTTGTGTTCGCGAACGGCGGCCGACCAACCACTTGCTCCTTCGGATGACGGTTCGACCAGTGCCCACTTCGGCTCGATCGTCATTCCTCGCGACACTTTGGCGTGCAGCGCTTTGATCCCGAAGTCGATCGTCGTCGCCCCTCGTGCCAGCGCACATTCGATGGGCAGGTAATAGCCGAGGTTGAAATAGAGCGCCGTCCTTCGCGCCACCTCGTAGTCCAAGCCCAGCCACGGGACCACCCATTGCGACCCGTTCACGAATCCGCTCACCGCGCCGACCAGGCGCCCTTCGTCGCGGCAGGTGAGGACCAAGGTGTCCTCGCCGAAGCATCGCGCTTGCGCCTCCAGGTTCTGGCGGAGCCCTGCCGGGTCGGCCGGGGGATAGCCATGTTGGCGGTAGGTGAATTCGAAAAGCGCGGCGATCTCGTCGAAATCATCCGGTAAAGTGGCGGGGCCCCACACGAGCCCACTGTTTTCGAAGATGCGGCGTTCTCGGCCGATTTCCTGGCGCCGCCGCTTCGGGAGAGTGTGGAGGTACCCCTCGAAAGTCGTGGCCGGGAGATCCAGCGTGGCGACGGTGTTCAGCAGTCCGACCGACGGGTGCCCATACCCCGCCTCGGAGAGTTCGGTGAGCCGCGCCTGTGGCACGCAGAGGAAAGCGGTGTACTCGGCTCCCAGAGAAGTCGCGAACTCCCGGAAGGTCTCGACCATGGTCCGAGCAAGTGAGGCTCGCTCCCCGGCGGACACATCGGGCCGGATGAGCAATCCATCGTTGTGATATCCGTAGGCCGTCCCACCCAGAACCGCGAATCCCGACGGCGACGCGGCTTCCGAGTGGATGACCTTGGTCAGTGTGAAGGGCGACGGTGTCTCGTCCGGCCCACCGGAGTAAGTCGGCAGGGCCGCGATCAACTTGCCGTCCTCGTCGTGCCACAGCAGATACGCGATTTTCGTGGTGAGCCGGTCTTCGAGAAACCGCTGCCAGCGGTGACAAGCGAAAAGCGAGGAGCCTTCGGCCACGGCGTCCCACTCGGCCGGCGGGATCTCGTCGATCGAGTCCGCCGTGACCCAGGTGGTCATCGGTGCGGCTGTTCTCTCATTGCTCGGGTTCACAAGCGGCCTTTCACGGAAACGGAGATCGAGGAGTCGAAGGCTGCGCGTCGACGACTACCATCCGATACATTGTCATACCGTGCCGGTCCGGATGTCTCCAGAGCCCTTGCAAGAGGAACCCAACCCTCACCGCACTCGCAGCCTGAACCTGTGGTTGTCCGGCGTGAGTCTGTCGCTGTTCGGCGATAGCGCACTTTGGCTGGTAGCGGCCCTTTGGGTGAAGAGTTTGACCGGCAGCGACGGCGCGGCGGGTATGACCTTCCTGGCTTATCTCGCCCCAGGTATCATTGCGCCGCTGTTCGGAGTGGTCGTCGATCGGGTGCGGCGCAAGCGGCTCGTGTTGACGATCAACCTCGTGCTCGCTCCCGTCACGTGTCTGGTGCTGTTCGCCACCACGAGTTCGGACGTGTGGATCATCTACACGGTGCTGGTGATCACCGGGTTCGGGACGAGTCTGCACAACGCCGCGGGTGGCGCGTTGCTCCCGAGGATCGCCGGACCGAAGGGGATCGGCCGGGCGAACGCGAAACTGCGCACCCTGAAAGAGATCAGTCGTTTGTTCGCGCCGGTCGTCGGCACCGCGCTTTTCGCCGCGTCGAGCGTGGAAGCGGTGGTGGTGATCAACGCCGCGACCTATCTGGTCGCCGCGGTGTGCGTTTGGCTGGTGGACGTCGATGACCCCAAGCCACAGTACGAGCGTGGTGAGCCTCTCGTGCGCCAGATGACCGCCGGCGCGCGATTCCTGTGGCAGTGCGCCCCACTTCGGGAGACCGCTTTCACGCTGGTGGGCGTGCTCGCCGTCTTCGGGTTGATCCAGCCGACCGTGTTCGCCCTTGTGTCGAACGGCCTGCAGCTCTCTGTCACTTTTGTGGGCGTACTGAGCAGTTGTCAAGCGGTCGGCGCCATCGTCGGCGGAATGGTCACCGTCCGAATGGTCGACCGGCTTGGTGCCCGTCGGCTGCTTCTCTGCGGGCTGCTCCTATACATCGCAGGACACGCCGCACTCCTGATACCGGTCCCGATCAGCGCGATCGCGGGATTCGTCGTGATCGGTGGCGGAATCGCCCCGGTGATCGTGGGTTTCTACACGCAGGTGCAGCATCTCGCCCCAGACAGGATGCTCGGCAGGGTGTCCGCGGTCGCCGATTCACTCATCAGCCTGCCACAGGCCGGATTCATCGCGCTCGGCTCCTTGACGATCGGGACGATCGGACACGGGCCGATGCTGATCTTCATGGTGACGGTGCTGGTGTTCTCGACGCTGTACTACCTTTCCCGGCTCAGGGCGACACCGACGCCGGAAGTCCTGGCACCGCAACCTGCTCGTATGGCAAAGCCGTGAGGACCGGACACCGGATTCACCGTGCCCGCTCCCGGCCTTCGCAATCGGAATGTTTGCGCACCACGTATTCGCACGGCAGTATGGGGCATCGTGGAGACGGACGAACCCTGATGGGTCGCTCCTCCTTTCACGGGAACGGCTGATTCGCAATGGGGGAATAGATGCTATGTGCCATCGCCTGTAGACGCTTCGATCCCGTAGCCCCGAGGCCGTCGGTCTCTGCCACCGTCTCCGGTAGCCCTCGCCGCAGTCCCGGTAGACCCGGCTGGTTGGCGTAGTTCGACTGCTGCCGTGACGAAACGACGGAGGGATCACCGATGGCGTACGAGTCAGAGGCGGACGATACGGCGGACGTCGTGGGCGTGGGTTTCGGTCCGGCGAACCTGGCACTCGCCATAGCCCTCAGGGAACGGGCATCGGCCGAGTCCGCCGCGGCCGTCTTCAAAGCGCGCTTCTTCGAGAAGCAGCAAGAGTTCGGCTGGCATCGCGGCATGCTGATCGACGGCGCGACGATGCAGGTGTCATTCCTCAAGGACTTGGTCACGCCGCGCAATCCGACGAGCCGGTTCGGATTCTTGTCCTACTTGCACGCCAAAGGCCGTTTCGCCACGTTTCTCAACCGCAAGTCCTTCTATCCACTTCGTACCGAGTTCCACGACTATCTGGCTTGGGCGGCCGATCAGCTCGCCGACGATGTCGACTATGGCAGTGAGGTCGTCGAAATACGACCGGTCACGGATGCTCGCGGCACCACGGCCGCCGTCGACGTGGTCGTCCGCGGACAAGGTGCGCTGTCGACCGTGCGGACGCGAGCCATCGCCGTCGCGTCCGGGCTCGAGCCGGTCCTTCCCGCGGGTATCGAGGCGGGGGACCGGATATGGCACAGCTCGGACTTGCTCTACCAGGCGGAGAAGGCGGCAACAGGGACACCTGCCCGTTTCGTCGTGGTCGGCGCCGGGCAGAGCGCCGCGGAAGTGGTCGGCTATCTGCACGAACGTTTCCCGCAGGCGGAGGTGCACGCGGTGTTCGCGCGGTACGGCTTCAGCGTCGCAGACGACAGTTCGTTCACCAACGAGGTCTTCGACCCGGTCGCCGTCGACCGGTATTTCACTTCTCCGCCGGACGTGAAGGCGATGCTGCTCGACTACCATTCCAACACCAATTACGCGGTCGTCGATGACGACACCATACGAGACCTGTATGACCGTGTGTACCGGGAAAGCCTCAGCGGGGTCCGGCGTCTGCACGTCCACAATGTGTCCCGGGTGCGCGGTCAAGAGGTCGGTACCGACGACGTGAACGTCCGGCTCGAGTTCCTGCCGACCGGCGATGTCACGGCGGTCCGGGCCGACGCTATCGTCTACGCGACCGGCTACCGCCCCGGTGATCCGCTGCGATTGCTCGGCGAGCTCGGAACGCGATGCCTGCGCGACGAGCGCGGGAACATCCAGGTGGGGCGCGATTACCGGGTCCGGACGACGGACGACGTGAAAGTCGACATCTTCCTGCAAGGTTCCACCGAACACAGTCACGGCATCTCGTCCAGTCTTCTTTCCAATGTGGCGGTACGAGCTGGGGAGATCGCCGATGCGCTGGAGGCGTCCGGAAGACCCGCCCGGCATCCCCGTAATCGATCGTCGAGTGTGTCTCTGACTGAACACTGAAGGAGTGATCCGGTGTTCGTTCCCGAGCTCTATCAAGTACGCGACGAGACGTGGCTGCGCGACGTCATGCGGGACCATCCGCTGGCGACGCTCAACACCAATGGGGCGGACGTTCCCTATTCCACGCATCTCCCGGCTCTGCTCGCGCCCGCCATTCCGGACGATGCGCCGCTGGTCGGCTCGGAAGTGATCGGTCACCTGAATCGGGCCAACCCCCATTGGCGATCCCTTTCCGACGGGATGCGGGCCCTGCTGGTGTTCCAGGGGCCGGGCGCCTACGTGACTCCGGCGACGTATGGCCTGGACCCGGCGGCCCCCACCTGGGATTTCGTCTCCATCCACCTTCATGGCCGGCTCCGTCTCGTACAGGACCGCGAGGAGACATTCGAAGTCATCCTGGCGACCGTGAAACAGCTGGAGAGCACGCAAGGCGAAGAGTGGGATCCGACGTCATCGCTGGAATACTTCCGGCGGATTCTGCCGGGGGTCGGGGCGTTCCGCCTGGAGATCGAGGGTGTCGACGCGATGTTCAAGCTCAGCCAGGAGATGCCCGCCGAGATGCGGGAACTGGTGATCCGGCATTTCGAAGACCGTGAGGGAAACCGTCGGAAGTTGGGGCGCCTGATGCGCGAGCACGGACACTGTGCGGTGAGCCAGGAGGCGGGGGCATGACGGACGCCGGTCTCCCGGTCTCCCTGTGGGGTGGCGACTCGAATCCGACCTGCCTCATCACTGCGTTGCTGCGGACAGCCGCCCGGCAGCCGCAAGCGATCGCGGTCGTCGACGGCGAGGACCGGTTCACCTACGCGGAACTCCTGCGATGGGCCCAGAGCCTCGCCGCTCTGCTCGACGAGCAAGGCGTCGCCACAGGAGACCCTGTCGCCGTCACGGGCGAGCGTGGTGCGCCCACCATCGCGGCGATGCTGGCGACGGGGCTGCTTGGAGCCGTCTATGTACCTCTCGATCCCGCCTATCCGGAGTTGCGGCTGAAGTACATGCTCCAGGACAGCGGCGCCAAGGTGCTGCTCCACAGTGGACCGGACCCGGCCTTGAGCGATTCGCCGGTACCGCTCCCGATCCCCGCTTTCGACTCGCTTTCCGTCGCCGACGAAGTGGTCGTCTTCCAGCCGCCCGCCACCTGCGACCCGGATACCGCCTTCTACATCATCTATACCTCGGGCTCAACCGGCTGGCCCAAGGGTGTCGCGATCCCGCATGGCTGCCTGGACAACATGGTGGAGTGGCAGGCTTCGCACTCACCGCGTCGGGACCTGCGCACCGCTCAGTTCGCCCCGCTCAATTTCGATGTCTACTTCCAGGAGGTACTTGGCACACTTCGCGGTGGCGGCACAGTGGTCGTCGTGCCGGAACGGCTGCGCCGTGACCCGGTCGGTCTGCTCGCTTGGCTGATGGAACACCGCGTCGAGCGGATGTTCCTGCCTTACGTGGCCCTGCAGATGCTGGCGATCGTGGCGGAGGCGACACCTGATCTGGCCGGGATCCAGCTGGTCGAAGTTAATACCGCGGGCGAGCAACTGGTGGCCACCAAGCAGATCCGTGCGATGTTCCGACGGCTGCCCGGTGCCCGGTTGGTCAACCATTACGGCCAGAGCGAGTCCGCGATGGTGTCGTCGCACATCCTGCCCGCCGATCCCGACGAATGGCCTGCTCTGCCACCGATCGGTGTTCCCTTGCCGGGCTGTGAGCTGCTGATCGATCCGGAGGACGAAGAATTGCCGGACGTCGGTGAGTTGCTCGTAGCCGGATCACCGGTTTCCCTGGGCTACACACACCGGCCGGAACTCAACGCGGAACGCTTCGTCACCGTCGCCCCCACGCCTCATGGCCACACACGGGTCTTCCGCACAGGCGACCTGGTGCGCATCCAGGACGGTGTCGTGCAGTTCATGTCCCGTCTGGACAGCGACGTCAAGATCCGCGGGTACCGCGTGAACCTGACGGAGATCGACGTCCATCTGCTGAGCAGGCCCGGCGTCGAGGCCGCGGCCTGTGTAGTCGTCGAGGCGAGTACCGGTACGCGAACCCTGCGGGCAGCCGTCACCGCGTCGGAGGAAGGTCCGCCACCGGACTGGCACGCCATTTCCCCCTATCTGAGCGAAGTGCTTCCCGAGGCATCGCTGCCTTTGTCGCTGACTGTTCTGCCCTATCTGCCTCGTACGCCGAGCGGGAAGACAGACCGCGACGCGGTCGCCGCGCTCATTGTCGAAGACATCCGAAACCGATGAGATTGGATGGGAACTTGGACGCTCTCGCCGAAGCTGTAGTCAAAGGTGCGCCCAGGGAGGATTTGGAACGCATACCGGTGCCTGACGAATTCGTCGCGGTCCACACACGCACCGAAGACGTCGGTATGTTCCAAGGTGTCGAGGACAAGGATGTCCGGCGCTCGTTGCGAATCGGTCCGGTGCCGATGCCGGCGTTGGCGGCGGACGAGGTCCTCATCGCGGTCATGGCCAGCGGTATCAACTACAACACCGTGTGGTCGGCGACCTTTGATCCCGTCCCGACATTCGCCTTCCTCAAGTATTTCGGACGGCAGGGTGGCGACGCGGCTCGTCACGACCAGCGGTTCCATGTACTGGGCTCGGACGCGGCAGGCGTCGTGGTGCGTGCCGGCTCCGGCGTTCGCCGCTGGGCCGTCGGCGATCATGTCGTGGTCGCGACGGCGCATGTCGACCATGAGGAGCCATCGACGCACGGAGACAGCATGCTCGGCGGCGAGCAACGCGCTTGGGGTTTCGAGACGAATTTCGGCGGTCTGGCGCAGTACGCGGTGGTCCGGGCGAGTCAACTGCTGGCGAAGCCCCCTCATCTGACCTGGGAGGAGGCCGCCGCCAGTCCGCTGTGTGCGGGTACCGCTTATCGCATGCTGGTCGGTGAGCACGGGGCGCGCATCAAGCAGGGCGATGTCGTCTTGATCTGGGGCGCGGCCGGCGGGCTCGGCGTGTACGCGGCACAGTTCGTCCGGAACGGTGGTGGCATCGCGGTCGGTGTGGTCAGCTCGGAAGAGCGCGCGGAAAGTGCTCGGTTGATGGGCTGCGAGCACGTCATCAACCGGCGCGAACTCGACCTCGAAGATCCGGTGACAGGTGGAAAACAACTCGGCAAGAGAATCCGGAAAGCGGTCGGTGACGATCCGCACGTCGTCTTCGAGCATGTGGGGCGCGAAACGTTCGGCCTTTCGGTTTTCGTCGCCGGGCGTGGCGGGACGATCGTGACTTGCGGATCGAGTACCGGTTTTCAGCACGAGTTCGACAATCGCTATTTGTGGATGCGCCTCAAGCGGGTGATCGGCAGCCATGGGGCGAATCTCCAAGAGCAATGGGAGGTCAACCGGCTCATCACCCTCGGACGCGTCAAATCAGCCCTTTCGGTCGTCTACCCCTTGGCCGAAGCCGCCGAAGCAGCACGGCTGGTGCAAGAGAACCTTCATCTCGGGAAGGTCGGTGTGCTCGCGCTGGCTCCCGAAGAAGGACTCGGCGTGACCGATCCGGTGATGCGCGAAAAACTCGGTGCGGACATCGCGCCGTTGATGGCCTGAAGGGGGCATAAATGGCAGGGCCCGGCGAGTACCCCTATGACGCGGGTATCCACCCGACCGGATACACCACCAAAGTCTGGACCATGCGCCAGCTCGCCGGTTTGAGCACTGCGGGCTCTACGAACGAACGTTTCCACTATCTGCTGGGCCTTGGCGAGACCGGCCTGTCGCTGGCGTTCGACCTGCCGACGCAACTCGGCCTCGACCCCGACGACCCCCGAGCAGAAGGCGAAGTCGGTCGTACGGGTGTTTCGATCGCCACCGTCGACGATCTCGCGGAGGTGTTCAAAGGTATTCCCTTGGACCGGCTCTCGGTGTCCATGACCATCAACGCCACGGCACCGATACTGCTGGCCATGTGGGTGGTGGTGGCCGAGGAGTCGGGTGTCGATCCGACTTCGCTGCGCGGGACGCTCCAGAACGAGATGCCGAAGGAGTTTCTGGCACGCAAGGCCTACATCTACGACATCGACACCAGCATGCGCTATTCGCTCGATGTTCTGGAGCACTGTATTCGCCACCTGCCGACAGTGAATCCGGTGTCTTTGTCCGGCGGACACGCGCGCGAGGCGGGGGCCAGCCGGGCGCTTGAGGTGGCATGTGGGATCGCGGACGCGGAGGTGTACCTCCAAGGCATGGTCGACCGCGGTCTGGGGGTGGACGAGGTGGCTCGACGGTTCACCTTCATCTTCGGTGCGCACATGGAATTGCTGGCGGAGGCCGCGAAGTTTCGTGTGGTGCGGTCGCTCTACGCGCAGCGGTTGCGAGAACGCTGGGGAGCGACAGACGAACGCGCGATGAAGATGCGGGTACAGGTCAACACTTTCGGTTCCGCGCTCGCACACCAAGAACCGCTGAACAATGTGGTCCGCTCCACGATCCAGGCGCTCGCGGCCGTGCTGGGCGGGGTGCAGTCCCTGCACGTGTGCAGTTTCGACGAGGCATATCAGACGCCGGGGGAGTTGGGTGCCCGTATCGCGCTGCGAACCCACCAGATCATGGCGGAGGAGACGGACGTCGCCCGGTACGTCGATCCGCTAGGTGGTTCGGCGGTGATCGAGCGGATCGCGGCGGAGATGAGGTCCGAGGTGGAGGACTGGCTCCGCCGGATCGAGGACCATGGCGGCATGCTCGGCAGTATCCGGAGCGGGTGGCTGGAGTCCGAGATCGAAGATCTGGCTCAACGTGAACCAGGGCCCCGGGTGGGAGTCAAGGACCAGCTTCGGTCCGAGACCGAAGAGGTCGTTCTCCAGCGGGAGCGCCATAAACCCTTGCCGTCGGTTCAACGAGGGGTGGAGCGTCGGGCCTGCGATGCCGAGTTGAAGGCGATACGAGACGCGGTGGCGAGTGGCGTCAACGTGATGCCCACCCTGATCGAGGCGGCACGGGCTCGTGCCAGTCTCGGCCAGATGTGTGAGGCAATGGCGCCGCAAGACTGACCCCTGGTGTGCGGGCGCCGCGTCACGGTGGCGGCTTCAGACCGTCACCGTGACGAAATGGGATGGCCATCTGGCATGGCGGGCTGAACCTGTTACCGGCCGTAACGTCAAACGCGTTTTCAGAACGGTCGTTCAAGCCCGTTTCGGGGGCGATCAAGGGCCCATGCGGTAGAACTCGAAGCTCCGGAGAGCAGTCTCCAAACTTAGCTACAAAATGTATCTTCTGTAGCTAAGTTAGGTTATAGATAGTGATACCGATACCTCGGTTACGCGTTTTGTAAGTCTCAAGGTAGGCTCCGGTCATGGTCGAGAACGAGGATGCGGTCGTCGAGGACCGTGTGCCAGAGCAGGCGCGATGTGGATTTCGCAAGTGCCGGCAACCGCTGCCGCCGCCGGGACCGCGCGGGGGTCGGCCCTACGAGTTCTGCCCTGATCGGACGTGGCCGGGCGGAAAGAGCTGCAAGCAACTGGCCGCGGCGGAACAGGCATTACGGGAGGCGCTGGGCGACGAGGCATTGCCCGCTGCGGCGCTGACCGAGGCCGGAGAAGCCTTCGACCAGGCCGCCGCCGCGGTGATCGATCCCCTGCGAACGTTGAGTAACGCGCTCGACGCTGTCACCGCGCACCTGCGCGACGAGATCACCTCGGCCGTCAGTCAAACCGAGGCAGCTCGGGAGGAGGCGACGGAAGCCAGACGGCAACGGGACGCAGCGCTGGAGCGAGCGGTCGAGGCCGAGCAATCGGCCGACGCGGCGGCTGAAGTAGCCCGGGTCGCTGAACGGGCGGAGTTTGCGGCCAGAGCGACAGCTGACGAGGCGGTCGAGGCCCGGTCTGCCGCCCAGTTGGCGCAGGCGACGGCAGAGTCGGCCACAGCAGTGATCACTCAGCGAGCAAAGGAAGCCGCTGAGGAAGCGGCCGAACAACGAACCCGTGCCGACAAGCTGACGGCCGCACTCTCGACCCGTGGCGAGGAACTGGCGACACGGACTGCCGAACGAGACGCCGCACGAGATGCACTCAGCGAATCAGAGAGGCAGCGCAGAACGTGGGAGCGGCTCCTGGACTCGCAGAAGACCGAGCTGACAACAGAATTGGACACACTCCGCAAGCAGTTGCAAGATCAAGGTGCCCGCCACCAGGAGGCCATCGAGGAGCAAACGGCACGCGAGGCTGCATCACAGGAACAACTCGCAGACGTCCGAGCCGAGTTGGCAGCTGCGCTCGGCGAACTCGCCGCAGCTCAGGCTCAGGCCAGCCAGGTCCAAGCGCGACACGAGCAGGTCGCGGCGACGCTGTCCCGCATCCGACAGCGCGCCCTCGCCGCAACAGCGGAACCGTCAACTGCGCTTCGACACGACCTGTTGGCAATTCTCCTTGGCGACGACCTGGCAGAGACACCAGCGTCAGCGACGCCTGACCTGCCGTAGGCCCCCCGCGCGCGTCCTGTTCCGGCGAAGATCTATTGGTCGGACATCAGTCGAGGCCACCAGGGGCCGATGTCGCGCCGGTCGACCTCCTCTACCTAGATCGATGCAGGGGGGAGAGAACGTGCTGGGTCGACGTCGATCAGGACTTCAGCAGATCCGGTTGCCGGGGGCGAGTTGTACCGAACTGGCCTCGGGGCCGGCGTCGCGGCCAGCTCAGGCCAGCCGTCCGGCGCTCGAAGATCTCGTGAGCAGCGACGTCCGCACGGCGGGCGGCGCGTGTGTAAGGCCGGAGCAGGCCAGGCCGCGAGGCACGCTCGACGTCGATACGCGGCAGGTCCCGGCATTCCTGGGCCGGCCCTTCCAACCCGGACGCCTGCGGCCCGATCGGCATCAGGTCCCGGATCAGCCAGTCCGCCAGCCGCGCGCTCGCCGACGGCGAATTCGGGACCAGCAATCTCCTCACCGGTTCAGTCACAGCGCAGCCCCCGCTCGCGTCCCCATCCCCCGGTACGTCTTCGCCCGCGAGACCTTGCCTGCACGCGCCGGGCCGGGAGTTCGCAGTGCCGACCGGGCGCTCGTGCTCGCAGGCTACTCCCGTTCCGCCATTCGGCCCGTGAGGTGATCCAGGTCCGGATGCGGATCGACATGGGTGAAGGCGCCACGAAATCCTCGTTTTCGCTGCGAAATGTCGTGGGTAGCCGGTACGCTGGCTGCTCCGATTTCGCTCAAGCCGCAGAGAAGTAAGGGGAAGTCCGATGGCCGCGATGACTCACGACCAGACGACGACCGACCCCCGCGCGCAGGCGAGGTCCACTCACGCACACCTCCTGCGCGGCGGCCGGCTTCGCCCGATCGAGGACTTCTCGTTCCTCGCGCGCACCACCGACGAGCACACGCTCGCCGTCCAGACGGGGCTGACCTACGCGCGGTTGTGGGAGCACGCACCGCAGATCGTCCATGGCGGGACCACCGTGATCGCCGGGCCTGAGATGCCACCGGTGGTCGCGGGCTACCTCGTCGGCGCGACGATCAGGAAGATGCTGGAGCGGCGGGCTCTGCGCAGGCACGCCGGTCTGCAGTGGCGTACCCGCGCGCTGTGGCGCGCGGTGCTGACGACGCATCGGCTGTGGGTCGAGCTGCCCGGTGGCGGGACCACGGAGTGGCTCAACCTCAACTACGAGACGATCACCCGCCTCACGCTCATCGGCGATCGGCTCGAGCTGCACTTCGCGCAGGCATGCCCGCTGGCATTGACCGGCCCGTGGGCGCCGTGGTGCGCCGCGGTGATCGCCCACTACCGCTACGGGCAGGACGCGGCCGGGGTGCTTCCCGGGTTGAACAGCGCCGTCTAGCCGAGGCTGAAGAGTTATTGAGGGGTAAGGCAAAGACGGCGTGGCGGGTTCAGAATCGACCGCCTCGAAGGGCGCGGCTCGGTCAGGCGCGTTCCGGATCCCGCCGACCGCCGCTCCTCGCTACTGGAACTCACCGACACCGGCACGCAACTCGTCCATGAAGCGGACGAGACGTTCGCGGCCATCGGCGCGCTCATCCAGACGGCCCTCGACCCCGCGCGACGCCTAGCAGGCACTGCGGCAACTCCTGACCGCGCTCGAACACGACAGGATCGGCACACCCGCCGCCTGAAGAGCGGCCTGTTCAGGGGAGAGCTTTACCGAGCTTTTCCAGCCCCTCGCGGATCCCGTCCTCGATCCGCCGGTACGTGTCGGCACCCGTGACCAGGCTGTCGGCGATGCCACCGACCGTGTCCACACCCGCCGTCAGCCGATCCCCGGCGGCGCTGATGTGCTTGGTCAGCGCCTCGCTGAAGGTGGTGGCGGCGGGGACCTCGCCGAGCAGGTGCGACACCAGTTGCAGCCGCGACACCGCGCCGGCCGCCGTGCTCAACGTCGACGTCGCCCCGTCCAGGACGCCCGCGGCACCGACCAGCGAATCGGGATCGGTTTCGTATCCGGCGTCGCCGGGGGAGAGCGCGCCGTCCGGATCGAGCCCCAGCTCCTCCAAGGCGATCCTGGTCAGCTCGGGCTCGTCCCACTTCGAACCCGGGTTCTTCTGGTAGCCGTAGGCGCCGGATTCGTGCGCCAGCACGATCTCCCCGTCGATCTCGACGGCTTCCTCGACACCGTGCGAGTCGTAGCCGTCTTCGTTGCCGGGCTCGCCGCCCTTCAGCTCGATCTCCTCACGATCGTTGAAGTCGTACCACTCCGGCGTCCGATCCTGCCGATAGAACTTGCCGCTGTGCCCATCGGACGAGGAGAAGATGAACTCGTCGTCGCGTACCACGACGCCCTGGACGTTGTTCGGTGTCTCGATCGGATCTCCGGCCTCGTCCGGCTGGGGTGAGCCGTCCGGGCCGACGGGAATTTCGTAGAGCCGGTTGTTCTTGTAGTCACCCACGAAGAGCTTGCCTTGGGCGTAGGTGACATAGCTGTGGGCGGGCGTCGGAACCACGTCGATGGCGTCGACCGGCTTGCCGCTGTCCTGTGCGGCGTCGAGTTCGGCCTTGTCGTAGACGTACACATGTTCGTTGGACGACACCCAGACGTGCTCGCCGTCCGTCGCGACGCCACCGGTATGGGTGGGCGCGCCGACGTCGCCGTTGCCGTTGAGATAGACGTTTCCCGTTTCCACACCGGTCTCGTAGTCGACGTAGGTCAGCCTGCTCGGCGTCAGCCCTGGCCCGATCGGGCTGTCGCCGGAGCCGTCCCCATCGCCGTCGTGGTACGAGCCCACCAGCAGGTTCTCGCCGTCGTAGGCCAGACCTTGGGATGTCCACGGCTCGCCTGGGTTGACGCCGCTGATGTCGGCGTCGCCCTCGCTGTCCCAGCCCTCACCGCCGCCGTCGGTCGTGGCCGCCAGCGCGGTGAGCCTGCTTTCGTAGGTCTGCTGGGCCACGGTCAGCGCCCGGACGGTCTTCATCGCGATTTCCGGCGCTTCGAGGAGGTCGCTCAGGCCGAGTTCGCGCCAGGGCTTGATGGCGGCGTCGGCTGCCGTCCGCAGGGCGGTGTACGCCTTCGCGGCGCCCTCGACGGCCGCCTCCACGGTGTGGAGCCGGCCGTACACCTCGGCGACGGCCCGCGAGGACGCTTTCGCCTTGCCGACGAACTCGGCCGCCGCCGTGCCACGCCATGACCGTGCCGCCCGCAGCGCGCCGTCGGAGATCCCGTCCGCGACCGTCTGCAACGACGCCCTGGTGTCGGCGATGGTGGCACCGACCTCGGCGATACCCGCCGCGTCGCCCGAAGTGAGCTTGGCGTAGAGCGGTTCGGGATCCAGGAACGGCATCGGCTTCTCCTCGGGCAACCACTGGTCAGGGTGGGTCGTGCGCGTTCAGACGCCGACAGGCGGACACCGGTTCCCGCGCATCACCCACCCCGCCCGGGTCAGGACAGCATGCCGCCGTCCACCCGCAGGACCGTCCCGGTCACATAGGAGGCGCGGTCGCTCAGCAGCCACGCGGCGGCCTCGGCGATCTCCTCGGGTTCGGCCACCCGGCCCAGTGGCGTGCGCGCGTTGAGCCGGTCGAGGATGTCCGGCGAGCTCTTGACCCACTCGTCGAACATCTCGGTCAACGTCGTGCCGGGGGCGACGACGTTGATGCGGATCCCTTCCGGGCCGTAGGTGGTGGCCGCCGAGGCGGTGAGGCTGTTGACGCCGCGTTTCATCGCCCCGTACGCCGGGAGTTCCGGATTGGACATCAGGCTGCCGACACTGGTGTTGTTGACGATGGCGCCGGTCTTCGCGGTGGCCCGGATCGCCTCGATCTCGGCGACCATCGCCAGCCACGGGCCTTTGAGGTTCACCGTGTAGATGCGGTCGAAATCGGCCTCGGTCACCTGGTCCATCGGGCCCGGTGGCACGTTCGTCGCGCCGTTGTTGAACGCGACGTCGAGCCGGCCGTGCAGTTCCACGGCACGGCCGACGGCCGCGCGGATGCTCGATGGGTCGCCGAGGTCGCACACCACGTGGTCCGCGACGCCGCCGTCCGCGCGGATCTCCTCGGCCACGGCCTTCAGCTGGGACTCGGTGCGGGCGGCGAGCACGACGCGGGCGCCTTCCCTGGCGAACAGCCGCGCGGCGGCGGCGCCGATACCGCGGCCGGCGCCGGTGATGAAGGCGACCTTGCCGTCGAGCAGGCCCGGAACAGTCGTTGTGTTGGTCATGGCACCGAGAGTTCCTCCGCCGTCGGCGCGTATCCAGGCACCGGCGGTACCTGGCTGACGTACCGCCATCGTCCACACTGGAGTGGTGGACAGACGACAACTCGCGGACTTCCTGCGCACCAGGCGCGAGCGGATCACTCCCGCGGACGTCGGCCTCCCCGCCGGGCGCCGCCGCCGTACTCCCGGGCTGCGGCGTGAGGAAGTGGCACAGCTGGCGTTCATCTCGACCGAGTACTACACCCGGCTGGAGCAGTCCCGTGGTCCACGGCCCTCTCGTGAGGTGCTGGCCGGGCTGACCAGGGCCCTTCGGTTGTCGGACGTGGAACGCGATCACCTGCATCACCTCGCCGGCGCGCCGCCGGGACCACCGCCCGGCCCGTCCCGGGAGGTCCGGCCGAGCCTTCTCGCGCTGTTGCACCGTCTTCCGCAGGCGGCGGCGATCGTACTGTCGGCGACCTACGAGGTGCTCGCCTGGAACGACCTCGCCGCCGCGTTGATGGAGGACTTCTCCGCACTGCCGCGGCGGGACCGTAACCTCGTGCGCCGCGCGTTCCTCGCGCCGCGGCCGGACGGGCGGCGGCTCTACGGCGTGTCCGATGTGGACGAGTTCTCCGCGAGCGCGGTCCGCAACCTCCGGGCCACCGCGGGTCGTTATCCCGACGACCCCGAGGTCACCGGGCTGATCCGGGAACTCCTCGACGGCAGCGAGGAATTCGCCCGGCTGTGGGCAGCGCACGACGTGTGCGCCGCGCCCACCCTGTGCAAGACCTTCCGGCATCCGGTGGTCGGCCCGGTCAGCGTGAACTGCGACGTCCTCGACATTTCCGACCGCGATCAGCAGGTCGTGATCTACACCGCCGACCCCGGAACGCCGTCGGAGAACGCCTTACGCCTGCTGTCCGTCGTCGGGACGCAGCGAATGGACGCCCAGCTCTGAACGGTTTGTAGGTTCCCTCGATACCAGCGGATCGATTCTCAGCGCGATCGCCAGCGCGAAGCGCCCGGCCGGATCGTCGATCGTGCCGCCGAAGAGCGTCCGCAACTGCCGGATCCGGTACCGGACGGTCTGGACGTGGACGTGCAGTTCGAGGCCGATCGCCTGTGGCTGGTCCGGCCGGGCGAGCCACGCCGCGAGGGTCGTGGTGAGCCGTTGCCTCGCCGGTTCGGGCAGACCGGCCAGCGGCGCGAGGACGTCCTTCGCGAACTCGGCGGCGAGTTCGGGATCGGCGGTCAGCAGCAGATCGATGCGGTGGTCGACGGTGTGGACCAGCGGGCTGTCGCCGAGCGCGCCGGTGCGCGTCAGCCGCCACAGCGCGCTCGCCCGGCGGGCGCTGAGCGCGGCCGAGCGAAGCGGTACGGCCGGGCCGACGCCGGCCTGGTCGTCGCCGAGCAGGTCCCGCAACCGGCCGAGGTACCACTCGAGCCGGTCGGCGGGCATGACGATCGCGGTCAGATCATGGTGACGGCCGACCAGCACCCGTCCCGGCATCCGGTCCAGCAGCTGCGGTGCCATATCGGCGCTGGTGACGGCGATGACGAGCTGGTCCGGCAGCACCCATGCGGCTTGGTTCGCGACGTCGTCGAGCTGGTCGCGGGTGGCGGCCGGTTCGGCGAGCAGGAGGCCGAGGAGCCGGTCGCGCCGTGCTTGCCCGGCTCGCGCCGCCTGTGATCGCGCTTCGGCGTACCCGTCGGCGGCCGCCGCCGAGAGTTCCGCGATGAAGGCGAACAGTGCTTCACCGAGTTCGACGATCGCCTGGGTCGGCAGATCCACCGCGGGCGCCGCCGAGGTGAGCTGCCGCCAGACGCCCAGCGCCGCCGATTGGTAGAAGCCGAGCATCTCCTCGAGGCTGCGGCCGGCGGTGTGCTGGGCCCGGCCCTGCGCCCGATAGACCTCCCGGTCGGTTGTGATGTCGGGATGGCCGATCTCGCTGAAGAAGGCGTGCAGGGCGACGTCGAGGGTGACCTGGAGGTTCGCCGCCGTCCGGTCGTCCAGCGGGGTCCGGAGCCCGGCGCGGACCTGGTCCATCGCGGCGGACGCGATCGCGGCGGTGTCCGGCTCCAGCCGTGTCAGCACTGAAGCGTCCAGCCTGCGCCAGGGCTGTGCCGACGCCTTCGTCATAGAGGGAACCTACAAAACCCCGATCAAGAACGCGCGCCTCCGTTCTAGTGGTTCTCCGCGGGTCGGCGGACGCTGATCGCGGCATTCGACGACGCATGCAGGAGGCGGCAGTGACACGTACGCGCTGGGGAAGACTCGCCCGGATCGCCGCGGTGGCGGGCACCGCACTGACCCTCGCCGGATTCGGGACACCGGCCCTCGCCACGGCGGAACGCCAGGTGTACGTCGCGATGGGCGACTCGTTCTCGGCGGGCTCGGTGGTCTTGCCGCAGTCCGATCTGCTCACCTGCGCCCGGTCGGCGATCAACTACGCCGGCCTGCTGGCGAAGCAGCTCGACGTCGACGAACTGCGCGACGTCACCTGCGGCGCGGCGACCACGTCCCATTTCACCAACCCGCAGAAGGGCATCGTCTCCGGCACCAACCCGCCGCAGTACGACGCGCTCTCGGCCGACACGACACTGGTGACCGTCGGGATCGGCGGCAACGACGTCGGCCTGGTCGGGCTCGCGACGTCGTGCGTGAACCTGCTGCCGGTGGGTGCCTCCTGCAAAGCGGCCAACACCACGGGCGGGGTGGACAAGTACGCCACCAAGATCGACGCCTTCGCCGCGACCTACGGCACGGTCATCGAACAGATCCGCCAGCGCGCCCCGCGCGCCGAGATCGTCATGGTGGGCTACCCGACCGGGATCAAGCCGGGCGGATGCTGGCCGCTCGTCCCGGTCCTGCCGCAGGACGCCGACTACATCCAGGCCAACATCGACCGGCTCAACGCCCGGATGGCGGAGCAGTCCGCCGCGCACGGCGCGAAGTACGTCGACATCCGGACGCCGAGCATCGGTCACGACGCCTGTCAGCCGATCGGCGTCAAGTGGATCGAGGGGCTCATCCCGTCGGTGGTGAACAACAGCTTCGCTCCGCTGCACCCGAACGCCGCCGGTCTCGCCGCCGTGGTGCCGAGTATCCGGAAGGTGCTGTAGCGGGCTCGTAAGCCGGGTCCGTGAAGGCCTCCTTGCCTACCTTGAGGGTAGGGAAGGAGGCCTTCACGGACTTGAGCCGGGGGATCAACCGCAGCCGGGGGCCATGGCTCTAGCCGTCCTGACCACGCACGAGCCGTCAGGCGGACGGCGCCCAGTACAGGAGCCGGTTCGGGGAACCGGAGCCCGGGTTGGTCACCTTGCCGGGGGTGGCCGCGTTGATCAGCGCGGTGGCCACCTGCGCGGGTGTGGCGCTCTTGTTGTTCTGCAGGAAGCGGGCCGCGACACCGACCACGTGCGGGGTCGCCATCGAGGTGCCGCTGATGGTCTTCGTCGCGGTGTCATTGGTGTTCCACGACGACGTGATGTTCGTGCCCGGCGCGAAGATGTCCACGACGCTGCCGTAGTTGGAGAAGCTGGAACGCGCGTCGGTTTCGATGGCCGAGCCGACGGTGATCGCCTGTGTCACGCGGGCGGGGGAGAAGCCCGAGGCGTTCGAGTTGGAATTCCCGGCGGCCACGCCGTAGGTGACGCCCGCGGCGATCGACCGGCGGACGGCGTCATCGAGCGTGCTGGAGGCGCCGCCGCCGAGGCTCATGTTGGCCGCGGCCGGTTTGACGTGGTTCTTGGTGACCCAGTCGATGCCCGCGATGACCCCGGCGGTGGTGCCGCTGCCGGAGTTGTTGAGGACACGGACGCCGTAGACGGTGGCGCCCTTGGCGATTCCGTACTGCGATCCGGCGATGGTGCCTGCGACGTGGGTGCCGTGGCCGTTGCCGTCCTGGGCGACCGCGTCGTTGTCGACGAAGTCGTAGCCGTTGCGGGCGCGGCCGCCGAAGGTCTGGTGGCTGATCCGCACGCCGGTGTCGATGACGTAGACGTTCACGCCGGCGCCGGTGCTTGTGTAGCTGTATTTGTTGTCGAGCGGGAGGTTGCGCTGGTCGACGCGGTCGAGACCCCAGGACGGCGGGTTGGTCTGGGTCGCGTCCGCGTGGACGAGCTGGTTCTGTTCGACGGACGCCACCGAGGGGTCGGCGGCGAGCCGCTTGGCCTGCCGCTCCGACAGTGTCGCGGAGAAGCCCTTGAGCGAGCTGCTGTAGACCTGCTCGACCTTCGCGCCGAAGCGGTTCGCCAGCGCGTCGACGATGCCGCCGTCCTTCAGCATGACGATGTAGCTGTTCGGGATCGCTTCGGCGGATCCCGCGGCGAGGATCCGTCCTTCGGCGGCTTGGGCCGGAGCGGCGGTCACGCTGATCGCCACCGCGACCGCGCTCACCATTCCGGCACGCGACAGCCAACGCGCTTGTCTCGTCTCTCGCATGTGTTCGTCCTGTCGTTCGCAGGGGACCGGCCGGTCAGGACCACAGCGGCGGAAAGCGGTCCGGCACGACCGCATGGGGCGGCACCTGCCGAATCCCACGAAGATCGAGGCTATTGAGCGGCCGAGATGTCCGATATCGACTGAACGGGGCAGCACCCGACCTTCGTCTGGCGGCCATTGGCGGCGGGTGCCCTGCACGGAAAGTGCGCTCCGTACCCTGTGGCTGGAACACCGTGCCGAAATCTGGAGTCCGAACCACCGTGCCAGCCCTTTCCAGCCTGCGGGCCGACTGCGAGAACTGCTTCGGCCTATGCTGTGTCGTCCCGGCCTTCGCGGCGTCGGCCGATTTCGCGATCACCAAACCGGCCGGTCAGGCGTGCCCGAACCTGCGCGAGGATTCCCGGTGCGGCATCCACGACAAGCTCCGCAAGAAGGGTTTCACCGGCTGCACGGTCTATGACTGCTTCGGCGCGGGCCAGAAGGTCTCCCAGGTCACCTTCGACGGCGAGGACTGGCGGAAGGCGCCGAAGAGGGCCAAGTCGATGTTCGCGGTCTTCCCGGTCATGCGGGATCTGCAGGAACTGCTCTACTACCTCACCGAGGCGGCGGCGCTGCCGACGTCCGCGCCCATCCGCGACGACCTGGTCGAGATGATCGACCGGACCGAGCGGATGACACTGGACACGCCCGGCGTGTTGAGGAAGCTCGACGTCCCCACGCATCGGGCCGCGGTGAACGGGCTGCTGGTGCGCGCGAGCGAACTCGCCCGCGCCGCCGTGCCCGGCAAGAAGAAGGACCGGCGCGGCGCCGACCTCATCGGCGCGAAGCTGAAGGGGGCGAACCTGCGCGGCGCGCTGCTGCGCGGGGCGTACCTGATCGGCGCGGACCTGCGGGGAGCCGATCTCCGGCAGGCCGACGTCACCGGAGCGGATCTGCGTGACGCCGATATCCGCGGCGCGGATTTCCGTGACACGCTCTTCCTCATCCAGTCCCAGCTGGACGCGGCGAAGGGTGACGCGACGACGAAGCTGCCGGAGTCGCTCGCGCACCCCGCGCGCTGGTAACCCCCCTCGCGTTTCGTCCTCTGAATGCGGTGGTTGACATCGCGAACTACCGCATTCAGAGGACGAAACGCGGGGGAGCAAAGTGTGCATCGGGGTGAGCGGTTTGGCTGCGAGACTGGGCGCATGCGTGCCGATCGCCTGGTGGCCACCCTCCTGCTGATGCAGGCTCGTGGCCGCGTCACGGCTGCCGAACTGGCCGAGGAGCTCGAGATCTCGGTCGCCACCGCCCGGCGTGACCTGGAGGCGTTGTCCGCCGCGGGCGTGCCGGTGTACCCGCAGCCCGGCCGTGGCGGTGGATGGTCGCTGGTCGGCGGCGCGCGGACCGACCTCAGTGGACTGTCGGCGCCGGAAGCTCAGGCGTTGTTCCTGCTCGCGGGCCCGGCCGCGTCGATCTCACCCGAGGTCAAATCCGCGCTGCGGAAGCTGGTCCGGGCCCTGCCCGACACCTTCCGCGTCGACGCGCAGGCCGCCGCGGACGCCGTTGTCATCGACCCGTCCCGGTGGGGCGAGCGCGAGCAGGAACGGCCCGAACTGCTCCCCGTGCTGCAGGCCGGGATCGTCCGCCGCCGCAAAGTCCGCTTCGGCTACGCGAAAAAGGGCGCGGAACCGGTCGAGCGGATCGTGGATCCGTGGGGACTCGTGGACAAGGACGACAGCTGGTACCTCATCGCGGGCACCGAGAAGGGCCAGCGCACCTTCCGGGTCGACCGCATGTCCGACGCCGAGGTCAGCGACCTGCCCGCCGGTCGCCCGGACGACTTCGAGCTGTCGAGAGCGTGGGAGCAGGTCGTCGACCGGGTCGAGGAACGCCGTTCCGGGCTGGACGCGACCGTGCTCATCGCCGAGCGGCATCTTCCGATCCTCCAGGACCACTTCGGACGGCAGTCCACTGTGGAGGAGAAGCTCGGCGATGGACGCGTGCGGGTGACGGTGTCGGCGCCGGTGGCATGGATGATCGCCCAGCAGCTCGCGGGCTGGGGCTCGATGATCGAAGTGCTGGGGCCGCCGTCGGTCCAGGCGGAACTCGCGCGGATCGGCGCGGAACTGGTCGAGCGTTACGCGACGCCGGCGCGGTAACCCTGCGGGCTGACGCCGTGCTCGCGTTTGAACGCGGTGCTGAGCGCGAACGAACTGCCGTAGCCGACCTGGCGGGCGACCGCGCCGATCGTGACATCGGGATGCTGACGCAGGAGATCCGCGGCGAGCGCGATACGCCAGCTCGCGAGGTACGCCATCGGCGGTTCGCCCACGGCGGCGGTGAACCGGCGGGCGAACGCGGCGCGGGAAACTCCGGTGTCGGCCGCGAGGCTCGCCACGGTCCACGGTTCGGAAGGCTTGTGCTGCAACAGTTTCAGCGCTCGCCCGACGACCGGGTCGCTGTGCGCGCGATACCAGGCGGGAGCTTCGGCGCCGGGCCGGTCGAACCAGGTCCGCAGCGCGGCGACCAGGAGCAGGTCGAGCACGCGGTCCAGGACGGCTTCCTGACCGGGCGTGTTCTTGACGATCTCACCGGCGAGCAGCGGCACGAGCGGGTTGTCCCACTCCTCGTCCCGCACGACCAGCAGTGACGGCAGCGCGTTGAGGAGCCGTTTGCTGATCTCGCCTTCCAGCGGATAGGTGCCGGTGAGCAGGATGACGGGGCCGTCCGGATCGCTGCCCCAGGTGCGGACGCCGAGATCGGACAGTTCGGTGAGGTGCTGTCCGTCCGGGGTCAGGCATTCCTGTCCCGGCAGGATCATCGCCTGCGGTGGCGTGGCCGGGTCGTCCGCGACGAGATAGGGGTCCGGACCGCGCGCGATGGCGATGTCGCCGGTGCCGAGGCGGATCGGCTCCCCGTGGTCGGGCACGACCCAGGATTCCCCGCGAACCTGCGCCATCACCGTCAGCGGTGCCTCGTCCTCGATCCGCAGGGACCACGGCGGGGTCATGACCGACTTCAGCAGGAAGGCGCCGCGGGCGCGGGGTCCGTCGAGCAGACCGGCGAGGGGATCCATGCCGAGAAGTGTAGACGATGAAACATGGAACAGAGCCTTTGAACTATGTTCCGTCTCATTCGGAGACGCTTGACTAGGGACATGACAGAAACGAAGAACAACGAGACGGTCCTGGTCCTCGGCGCTACCGGCAAGACGGGGAGCCGGGTGGCGCGGCGCCTGACCGAACAGGGCGTCGAGGTCCGCAAGGCGTCGCGTCCCGGGTTCGACTGGAACGACCGGTCGACCTGGACGGCGGCGGTCACCGGGATCAGCGCGGCTTACCTGACCTACTACCCCGACCTCGCCTTCCCCTGTGCCGCCGAAGCGATCCGCGACTTCTCGAAGCTGGCCGTGGACCACGGCGTCCGGCGACTGGTCCTGCTGTCCGGCCGCGGTGAGGAAGAGGCCGTGGTCAGCGAACAGGGGGTGCGGGACTCCGGTGCCGAGTGGACGGTCGTGCGGGCCAGCTGGTTCGCACAGAACTTCAGCGAGCACTTCCTGCTGGAACCGGTGCTCGCCGGGGAGATCGTGCTGCCCGCCGGGCAGGTGACCGAACCGTTCATCGACGTCGAGGACATCGTCGACGTCGTGGTGACGGCGCTGACCACCGACGAGCACGACGGCGAGGTGTACGAGCTGACCGGGCCCCGATTGCTGAGTTTCGCGGACGCGGCGGCGGAAATCGGCAAGGCTTCGGGGCGGGAAATCCAGTACGTTCCGGTTTCCGCGGCGGAGTTCGCCGCGGGTGCGGCCGAACAGGGCGTGCCGGAGGAAGAGATCGAAGGCCTGACCGACCTGTTCACTCGAGTCCTCGACGGCCGGAACGAATCCCTCACCGGTGATGTCGAGAAGGTGCTGGGCAGGCCCGCGAGGGACTTCTCCGAGTACGCCGCGAAGGCCGCGGCCACCGGGGTCTGGAATCAGTGAAACGAGCGGGAATCGGAAGGGAGGCGACAGGAATGGCGACGCTGAGCGAGATCGTCCTGATCGCGGCCGTCATCACGGCGGGGTTGATCGCGGGCTTGTTCTACGCCTACACGTGCTCGGTCATGCCGGGGCTGGGCTGGGCCGACGCCCGGACGTACGTGACCGGGATGCGGGAGATCAACATCGCCATCCTCAACGGCTGGTTCGCGATCGGCTTCGGCGGCGCGCCGTTGCTCGCCGCGGTGGCGGCGGCGCTGCACTTCCGGTCGGAACTGCGGTCCGCGCTGCCGTGGATCATCGCGGGGTTCGTCCTGCTGCTGGTGATGCTGATCGTGACGATGGCACTCAACGTGCCGTTGAACAACGCGCTCGAAGCCGGTTTCGACGGCGACAAAACCGACTTCGAGGCGCTGCGGGCGAAGTTCGAGGGTGTCTGGGAGCGGTGGAACCTGGTCCGGACCTTGGCCGCGATCGGTGGCTTCGGCGCTCTGGTGGGCGGGCTGATCGTGCACGTCCGCGGCTGACCTCCGGTCAGGCGTCGAGCACCTCCCGGAGCAGCGGAGCGAACGCGGTGGCTTCGGCGGCGAAACCACCGTGGTCACCGGGGAAGTAGGTCGGATCCAGCCCGAGTCGGCCGGCCGCGAGCACCGCGGCCTCATGTGCGGGCTGCCCGGCCGATTCCTTGCCGACACCGACGACGATCCGGGTCCCCGACGCCTTCAGAGCCGCGTAATCCGGCGTGAAGTCCCCGATCATCTTCATCAGGTGCGCGACGAAGAACTCCATGTTCTTCCGCATCTCCGGTGGGAGTGCGCCCTCGCCCGCCTCGAAACCGGCGTCGGCCATGAACTTCGCCATCGCCGCCTCGATGCCGTGCTCGCGGTGGATGCGCAGTAGCTCGTCGGGATCGATGTCGGGCTGTTCGTCCAGCAGGCTGGTCAGCGGCGGTTCGTGCGCCACGAGCGTCCGCACCCGCCCGGGATGGCGGGCGACGAGCTCGAAAGCCTGCATGCAACCACCGCTGGACGCGAAGATCGCCGCCGGTTCCTCGCTCACGCTGTCGAGCAGGCGGAGCGCGTCGTCGGCGTGGACCTCGATCCGATGCTCCTCGTCGGGATCGTCGAGGGTGCTGCGGGAGATTCCGCGCGGGTCGTAGGTGATCACCGTGTAGTGCTCCGCGAGCAGGCTCGCGATCGGCGCGAACATGCCGGAATCGGCCGCACCACCGGGGACGCACAGCAGCGCCGGACCGCTGCCGGTGACGGTGTGGTGGAGCCGGGCGCCGGGAACGTCGAGAACGGCCATCGGATGACCCCTTCCTTTCGGGACTTGTCGTCCCACCGACGAACGGCGTCGCCGGGGACAGACACCCCGGCGTCAGGAGATTTCGGCGAGTTTTCCCGACAGGTAGGCGCGCTCGGGGTCGGTACCGGCGAGCGCGAACGCCTCGCGGTAGGCACCGGCGGCCTCCCCGAGCCGGCCGAGACGCCGCAGTAGGTCCGCGCGGGTCGCGGGAAGCAGGTGGTAACCCGGAAGACTGGCGGCGAGCTTGTCGACCAGCACGAGCCCGGCTTCGGGACCTTCGGCCATGGCGACGGCGACGGCGCGGTTCAGCTCGACGACCGGCGAGGGCACGAAACGCAGCAACTCCCCGTAGAGGGCGGCGATCTGCGTCCAATCGGTCTCGGAGGCGCGGGCCGCCGTCGCGTGACAGGCGGCGATGGCGGCCTGGATCTGGTACTGCCCGGGGACGCCGCGGCGGAGCGCGGACTCCAGCAGTTCGGTGCCTTCGGCGATCTCGGCGGTGTTCCAGCGGCCGCGGTCCTGGTCTTCGAGTGAGACGAGGGTGCCGTCACCGTCGACCCGCGTGGAACGCCGGGCGTCGTGCAGGAGGACCAGGGCCAGCAGCCCGAGGGCCTCCGGTTCGCCGGGCATCAGGTCCGCGAGGATCCGGGCGAGCCGGATGGCTTCCGCGGAGAGGTCGGGCCGGAGGAGATCGGTGCCGACACTTGCCGAGTAGCCCTCGTTGAACAGCAGGTACAGCATCCCCAGCACCGCGGCCGTGCGTTCGGGCAGCAGTTCCGCGGGCGGGACCCGGTACGGGATGCCCGCGGTGCGGATCTTCCGTTTCACCCGGACCAGACGTTGCGACATCGTCGCCTCGGAGACGAGGAAGGCGCGGGCGATCTCGGCGGTGGTGAGCCCGGCCAAGGTCCGCAGCGCGAGCGCGACCTGTCCTTCCAGCGGCAGTGCGGGGTGGCAGCAGGTGAAGATCAGCCGGAGCCTTTCGTCGTGGACGCCGCTCTCGTCCCGTTCCGGCTCGGCGGGGACGTCCAGTCTGGCGGCTTCCCGCAGTTTCGCCGCGCCGACGGCCTCGCGCCGGATCTGGTCGGTGGCCCGGTTGCGTGCCGCCGTGGTCAGCCAGGCGCCGGGTTTCGCCGGGACACCGTCGCGGGGCCAGGTGCGCAACGCGAGCGCGAACGCCTCCTGGACACATTCCTCGGCCAGATCCCAGTCTCCGGTGACCCGGATCAGGGTGGCGATCACCTGCCCGGACTCCTCGCGGAACGCTCGGGTGATCGCGGCGCCGAGGTCGGTGGTCACCGCAGCAGCCCTTCCAGGAGCGGGACGATCTTCTCCGGTGGCGGGTACGCGGTGACCTCGTCGCGCAACCGCGCGGCCGCCTCTCGGTAGGACGATTCCCGCAGCACCGTGGTCACGGCGTCGCGGATGTCCTCCGGCGTGGCTTCGGCGACGCCGAGGACGGTGCCGAGCCCGAGTTCGGTGACCCGGTCACCGTTGTGGGGCTGGTCGGCGCCCATCGGGAGCAGCACCATCGGCAGCCCGTGCGCGATCGCGCCCAGCAGGCTGCCTGAACCGCCGTGGGTGAGGGCCGCGTCGCAGTACGGGAGGACGTCGTCCTGCGGCAGGTACCTCGTGAGATGGATGTGCTCCGGTTGGGGGCCGAACTCGGCGGGGTCGAGGAGGTTCCCGACGGTCACCACACACGTCGCGTCGACGTCCTTCAGCCCGGCCAATGCCCGGGTGAACAGGTCGCCGGATTCGGTGTTGAAGATCGTGCCGAGGGTGAAGTAGACCGTCGGGCGGCCCTCGACGTGCCAGTCCGGCGCCGGTCCACGTCCGGGAACGGGATCGTGGAACGGCTGTGCGGTCGGCGGCAACGGGAACCGGGGATCGCGGAGACTCGCGGGGAACGGTGAGAGCACGAGATGGCGATAGGCCATGTCGAGGTTCCGCTGCCGGGGAAGCCCGTGGGCGGCACGGACCTCGTTGAGCGCGTCGTCGACAAGTTCGGGACGGATGAGGGCACCCGCCGCCATGACCAGGACGGTCGCGTGGGGGAGATCGAGCTTTTCGGCCGCGATCATCGCGCCGTGATCGGCTTCGTCGCAGACGAGCAGATCCGGTGTCCAGTCTTCGCAGAGCGCCAAGACGTCTTTCGCGCGCAAGGGTGCGGTGCGACGGACGAACCCGTCACGGAAGTCGGCGTCCTCCCGGTCCCTGTCGACAGGCAGCAACGGGCGACGGCGGCCGTCACTGCCGAGATTGGGCCCCGACGGGAACGCGGCGAATCCCGCCGCCTCGACGATCGGGACCATGAACGGCTCGCCGGTGAACGCGATCGTGTGGCCCGCGTCGGCGAGCGCGCGGGCGAGGGGGAGCAGCGGCCGGAAGTGACCGTTGCCGCCGGCGAAGGTAAACAGAACACGCATGCGATCGACCCTATCGGCGGTCTTACCGGCGTTGCCTCGCTTTTCGCACGGGCGGGCAGCGCTACCCTGCTGCGGTGATCGATACGGACGCCGACGAGGTCCGGCTGTGCGCGCTGGAAGGCTGCGAGAATCCCTTGCCCCCGCCCGCGGTGGACGCCGACGGGAAACGCAAGGGCGGCAGGCCTTCGGCCTACTGCGGCAAGACCCACGCCGACGCCGCGTCGCGCGCCCGGCGGGCGGCCGCCGTGGCGAGCGTGGCCGATCCGCTGCTGGAGGTCCGCCGGATCGCCGACGAGTTCACCCCGGCCGCGGCGTCGCTCGTGGAACTGCTGGACGCCATGCGCTCCCGCTTCGACAACGCCGCCGAGGCGGCGCTGGGCCGGGTCACCGAAGCCGAAACCGACGCGGCCGCGGCCCGGCGCGAGGCCGAGGACGCGCAGCAGGCGGCGGCGAAGGCCGACACCGCGCGCGCGACCGCGCTGGCCGCGTCCCGCGACGACAAGATGGCCAAGGCCAAAGCGGAACGCGCCGCCGAACAGGCCCTGAAGGACGCCGAGGAGACCCGCCAGCGTTCGTGGGCCGAAGTCGCCGCCCACGAACGGGCCCGGGGCGCCGCGGAAGCCGCGACCGTGGCGGCCGAACGCGCCCGAGACGCGCTGGTCTCCGATCTCCGGACGCTGCGCGAGGACTTCGCGGCCGTCCGGGACGAGAAGACCCGGCTGGCGGCGGAGCTTGGCGAGCGGGACACGGCGCTGGCCAGGGCGGTCGCGGAACTCGAAGCGCTGCTGGACCGGCTCGACGAGGCGAAGGCCAGGGCGACGGTATCCGAAAAGGACTGTGCCGCCGCGCGGGCGGAATCGGCCGCTCTGCGTGGAGAACTGGACCGCGTCCGAGCCGAACTCGCTCAGGAGCACACGGCCAGGAGCCTCGCCGAAGCCCGGGCGACGGCACTGGCCGAAGAACTGGAGCGGGCCCAGGCCCGTGCCGTCGCGGATCAGGCGCGGTACGACGACGTCGTCCGGCAGCTGGCCGAACTCGCCCGTCCTGCGGTCGTCGAAGAATCGCCCGAATCGCCTGTGGAGGCTTCCGAGCTGAAGTAGAGTCCACCGGCTGTGAGCGGGTACGAGGTCGAGATCGGTCAGCTGCGGAACGCGGCCAAGGCGGCGGGGTCCGCCGCGGACCAGGCCAGGGCCGTGGAACCGGGCACCGGCGTGGACGCGATAGCGACGGCGTTGCCCGGTGGGGAGGCCGCGAAGAACGCGCCCACGCTGGCGTCGACGTTCACCGAGCGCGGGAAAAGGTGGGCCGGCGAGATCGACGGCTGGAGCGACTCGATCACGAAGGCCGCGAACGCGTACTCCGAAAACGAGAACTCCGCGGAGGAGGCTTTCGGGGGATGACGATCGGCTACGACGACGTCCGCAAATGGGACGCTGAGGCGCTCGAAACGACGGCCACGAACCTGGGCGGGCGGCGGGACAAGCTCATCGGGTTGCAGGACGAACTCGACGACGCCAGGAAACTGCCCGATTGGCGAGGCCCCGCCGGCGAGCGCGCACGCGGTTCGCTGGGCGACACGCGGAACAAGGCCGAGATCCTGATCGCGGAGCTGTCCGCCGTCGAAACCGCCCTGCAGAACGCGTCGGACGAGGTGTCCGCGCTGAAGACCAGAGTCGCCAACAACGACTCCCTCGCCGGCACCTACCAGTTCCGCATCGCCGCCGACGGCGCGATCGTGGACGACAAACCCGCCGACCCACCGCCGAAATCGCGGTTCGAGGCCGAGGAGTACGCCGAGTCCCGACGGCACCGCGAAACCATCAGGAAGCAGCTGGAGCAGGAAACCAAGGCGATCCTCACGGCGGCGACCAACATCGACGCCGCCCTCGCCCGGGTGATGCGGCTCGCGCAGGACGCCCAGATCAGCGACCACGGGGCGACCGACCTGGCGGGCGCCAGGAAGAGCGGGGAGATCGAGGCCGGAGTCATCGAGATGGAGCAGTCCCTGCGCGAGGCGGGGCTGCTGACCGGGCCGCCCGCGTCCGGCCACTACCGGCAGTGGCTCGAGAACGCCGTACGCCGGGGCGTATCGATCGACACCATCAAGAAGATCGCCGACGACCACGACATCACACCGGAGGACTTCAAGGTCCTCGACGGTATGGAAGAGATCCGCGAGGACGAGGACGGCGACGGGACGTTCAAGTCGTACTTCTTGATGCCGACCGACATCAGCGGGGACGACGCGGCCAAGGCCGTGCGGATGACCTACATCCTGAACGCGGGCACCGACTACGGGACCGAAGGCGAGAAGACCGACTTCGCGCCGACCCCGTACGGCTCCGAGGAACTGCGGCGGATCACCGACCGGCAACGGGAGAACTCCTGGAGCTACGACGACGACGTGGGCTTCGTGCACGGCAACGGCGGACGGCTGGTGACCACCCCGAACGGCATGATGATGGGCCTGGGCGGGAACCTCGTCCAGGACCAGTTCAGCCAGCATGGCGGAACCGCCTGGGGCGACACGTTCATGCTGAACATCGACGACCCGAAGGATCCGGCGCAGCAACTCCGAGAGGTCGTGAAGTCGGGCCACGCCTGGTACGAGGGCGACAACGGCGCGTCCCAGGGTTCGCTCGACCTGGACCGGTTGCTGCATCACGAGGAGCGCCACTCCCAGCAATGGGCGCGCGAAGGCTACGCGGGCTTCCTTGCCTCCTACGCGTGGGAGCAGGTCACCGGCGGCAACGAAACCGAGGAAGACGCGGGACTGACCGATGGCGGATATCACTAGGGGTTCGCGCGTCGCCTGCGCCGCCTTGCTCGTGGTGGCGATGACCGCGGCGTGCGACACCAAGGCGCAGTTCGCGCCGTCGCTGCCACCGGAGGCCGGATTCCGGGTTGATGACGGTGTCCTGAAACTGTGGACGGGCACTCCGTGCGAGGGCGTCACCGGCCTGAGGTTGACGTTCGACTCCGGCACCCAGGCGAGCACGGAACAGGTGTGGACCGCGCCGCGGCCAGGTGTGCGGGTCGAGCACCTGGACCTGCTCGGGGTGTCCTTTCCGGACACCGGTGGCCCGCTCCAGGTGCGGACACCGCTGCCCGCGGACTACGACTGGACCAAGGCGGGCTCGGTCAGCATCGCCGTCGACGGACCGAAAGCGAACGGCGCCAAGGCCGACGTCGCCCAGGTGCTGCGCGAGTCGGCCCAACATCCGTCTGGGAGCTACCTGTTCGGCCGGAGCGGCTGGATGGACGCGGCGGCCGTGCAGCGTGAGAACCGGAAGTCGTTCCTGACCGTCTGCACTCCCGACCCGGAGTGATGGCTCATGGATACGCCGGAGAGTGCCTCGCGAACGGTGCTGCGCCGCATCGTGCTGGGCGCGTTCGCCTGCGTCGCCGCGGTGATCGTGCTGCTCGTCGGACGCGCGGTGCTCAGCGCGACCGGCCTGTCGTCCGATCCGCACGGCTACGGGATGTTCGCGGGAATCCTGTTCACGGCGGTCCTGACCCCGGTCGCGCTGGCGTTGTGGCTGCTCTACCGCTCACTGCGGCGACGCGGCAATGACCTAAGGTGATCGGGGCCTGGCTCCGGACTCGCCGATGGGAGCCGGCCGTACCGCGAGTGTCCACAAAGGACGCCTTCGCGTGGCGAAATGTCTGATTCACGCTCGTAGGCACGACTTTGGGCGGGGGTCGTGGGGGGGGGGTTTGGGTTTCCCCCCCACCCCCCCCCCCCCCCCCCCTTCCCCCCCCCCCCCCCCTCCCCCCTCCCCCCCCCCCTCCCCCCAAAGGCCCCTTCCCCCCCCCGACCG
>NZ_JBWKEC010000022.1:0-131549 GCF_056435645.1 Amycolatopsis sp. NPDC043889 | reverse complement strand
GAGTTTTTTTTTTGTTTGGTCTGGGGGAAAAGGGGGGTGGGGCGGGTTCCCTTTAGGGAGGTGGGGGGGGGGGGGGGGGGGGGGGGGTGGGGGGGGGTGTTTGGGGGGAAACCCAAAACCCCCCCCCACGACCACCTGGACCGAGCGCTGACCAGGGAGCCTTCGCGTACTGGAGCTACTTGCCGCGCCTCAGCGAGCGCGGGAACAGGCGGCCCTTCCACGACATCGGCGCGTTCCGCTTCAGGCTCTTGCGAACCTCGTCGAAGGCCGGGCCCAGCGTCGGGTCGTCCGCGGGCTGGTCCGAGTACCAGGACCGCTCCACGACACCGATGACCGTCCGCAGGCCGGTGCGGCCCTCCTCGTCCAGCCGGTGCTTCTCGACGACCTTCCGGCCCGCCACGCGCACCGTGTCGCCGTCGGAGAGCGGCAGGCCCCGGTCCGCGCATTCGTCCATCAGTTCGCGCCACGCCGCGTCGGCCGCGGCGGGGGAGCGGGACGCGATCTTCTGCAGCCGCAGCCGTCGCTTGATCTCCCGGATGGCCGTCGGCGTGCCGAGCCCTCCGAGGACGATCACCAGCGCCAGCGCGAACCACCACGAAACCCACGCCGCCAGGAACGCGAACGCCGCCACCCACAGCCCGATCACGATCAGCGGCAGCCAGTTCGTCACGTTCTGGTCGTCCAGGAACCCGCCGTCCTCCCGGACCGGGGCAGGCGCGTCCGGGGCGGGGGACCGGGCAGGCGACGAGCGCAGCAGCGCCCGATACCTCAACTGCGACCGCACGATCATCACCACGGTCAGCGCGGCCGCCAGCCCACCGAGGATCCCGGCGAGGATCGCGGGCCACAGCGGCTCTTCCTCCTGCTGGCCCGTGCCGCCGTCCGCGCCGAGATCGGCGCCGGGGTCGCGGGGCGTGCCGGTGGCGGGGGCGCTCGACGCGGGTGCGCTCGGCACTTCCTGGGTGTCGTTGGCCGTGGAGCTGCCGGTGTCGTTCTGCAGGTACGGCGGGACGACCGCGCGGCCGTCGAGCAGCGGGGTCGGGTCGAAGCTGACCCAGCCCTTCGTCTGGAAGTAGACCTCGACCCACGCGTGCGCGTCCTCGGAGGTGATCGAGACGTAGTCGCCCTTCGGGGTCCCGGAGGAGAAGCCGATGGCGACCCGCGACGGGATGCCGACCGACCGCAGCATCACGGCCATCGCCGACGCGTACTGCTCGCAGAACCCGCGTTTGCCGTTGAGGATGAAGTCGGCGAGCGCGTCGGAGTCGGTGGCGTCCGCGGTCTTGGTGTCGTAGACGAATCCGTTCTGCGCGGTGAAGAACGACCAGAGTGCCTGCGCCTTGTCGAAGTTGTTGGACTCGTTTTCCGTCAGCTGCTTGGCCTTCGCGACCACGCGGGGGTCGACGCGGTCGATCCGGGTGAACTGCTGCGGCACCTCGGCCAGGCGGGCGTCGTCGCGCCGGAGTTCGTCCTTCGTCGGGTTCTCGATGGACGCGGTCTCGGTGTAGGCGGGCGCGTTCTGCTTGGTCGTGGTGAACACGGCGCCGCCGACCGGGTCGTACAGCCAGTTGTCGGCCAGCCCGTTGAGCGCCCGCGGCGCGCCGTAGATCGGCAGCCAGTTGTCGACCCAGTTCGTCGGTTCGATCCGGATCTCCCGCGCGGGACCGGAGCCGTCGTCGCCCGGAGCGGGCGGAAGGCCCTTGTTGGCCTGCACACCCTGCTGGGCGCGGCCGTTCTGCGCGAGCCCCCAGCCCTTGTTCGGCGTATACGTGTCGAGGGTGAACGCGCGCAGCAGCCGTTTGTCCGCGCCCATTCCGTAGACCTTGAACAACTCCACGTTCTCGCCCTGGTCGAGCAGGCCGCGCAGTTGCGTGAACGGCTCGACGCCGAATCCGCCGGCGCCACCGCGGCCCGAGCCGGTCCCGCCCGGAAGGCTGCCGACCGTGCCGACCCCGGTGACGGCCGTGCCGATCACCAGGCCCATCGCGATCGCGGCGGCCACCACGCCGACGGGGGCCGACAACGTGCTCGCCGAGTTGCCCAGTCCTGGCGCGTCCCGGTTGCGCCAGCGGCGATGCCGGTGGTTGCCGTCGACGGCGAGGAGGGCGGCGAACGCGGCCGCGCCCAGCAGGAACGTCCACCACGGCAGCATGTCCTCGGCCAGCGCGGCCGGGACGGCGTACACGCACAGCAGTACCAGGCCGGTCGCGGCGGGCGCGGCGGCGGCCACGGCCAGCGTGTCGACCAGGACCGCGACCAGGCCGATCGCGATGGTGATCAGGCAGAGGATCGGCGGGGTGCCCTCGATCGGCGGGAGGCCGACGCGGATCTGCTCGGCCGCCGCGGCGAGGACGCCGCGCAGTTCCCCGAACGCGTCCGGGCCGGGGAAGATCTTCAGGATCCCGCTGGTGGTGAACGCACCGGTGATCAGCAGCAACAGCACCAGCAGCTGTGCCAAGCCGACGACGATGGTCGGTGCGCGCAGCGAGCGCAGGGCGAGTCCGGTCGAGGCGATCAGGACGACGGCGACCAGCAGGTAGCCGAACCACGCCCAGCCGGAGACGACGCCGGTGAGCGAGGTCGAGGCGAACAGCGTGGCGAGCCCGGCGGCGACCGGAGCGAGCACACTGCTCGTCCAGACCGGGGGCGGGGCGGACGGCCGCGGTTGGGGGGTATGCGGCCGGGGTGGCGCGGTCGCGGTCACAGGCCGCCTCCGATCAGCGTGCCCCGGCGGGTGGCCGTCTGGCAGAGCTCGGCCCAGACCTGCGGCATGGGCGATCCGGGACCGGCGACGACGACGCCCCAGCCCGCGGCTCGCAGCAGCGCCACCGATTCCTCGGTGGCGGCGGCACGGTTTTCGGGCCGGTTGACGCCGGAGGACCAGCCGGGGGTGTCGAGCAGCACGGCGAGGCTCCGGATCCCGCGCGGGCGGTACCGGGACAGCTCGTGCACGGATTCGTTGCTGACGGTGCCGAGCACCGCGATGAGTTCCTGTCCGTCGGCCGGGTCGTGGCCGAGGGTGATGTCGCGCTGGTGCGCGGGCTGGAGCGCGGCGAGGACGTCGAGCACGACGTTGTCGTAGTGCTCGCCACCCTCACCTGGGGTGTCGGCCAGGGTCTGGCCGTGTTCGGTGATCAGCCGGACCCGGTGACCGGAGCGGCGCAGGTGCAGTGACACGGAAGCGGCGAACGAGACGGCCCATTCGAGGCTCGCCGCGGGGCCGTTGCCGTGGTGCGCCGCCGCACGGTGGTCCAGCAGCACCGTGGTGCCGCCGCGCCACGGCCGTTCCTCGACGCGGACCATGATCTCGTCGCGGCGGGCGGTCGAGCGCCAGTGGACCTTCCGCAGGTCGTCGCCCTGCCGGTACTGCCGGACGATCACGTCCGATTCGCCCTGTCCGGCGTGCAGGCGGATGCTGCCGTCGTCGCCCGCGCCGATCCCGGCGCCGCTGGGCAGGCCCCACAGGCCGACCACCTTCGGCACGACGACCAGCCGGGAATGCCCGATCAGCTCACGTTCGAATTCGCACAGCCCGAACGGGTCGGTGATCGTCGCCCGCAGCGGGCCGACCTGCTGGACGCCGCGCAGCACCGGTTGCAACGGGTAGCGCAGCGCGACCCGGCGGTCGTGGGGAAGGCGTTCGACGACGAACCGCGGCCGCGAACCCAGCGCGTAGGGCACGCCGTCTTCGAGCAGCACCTCGCCCGCCGGGAGCCTGCCGTCCCGCCACAGTTCGAGCTGGACCTCGCCCGGCGAACCGACCGCGACCCGCTCCGGGCGCAGCGAGCGGGCCGCGCCCAGCCGCAGCCGGGTCGCCGAGATGAAGAAGGCGACCAGCAGCGGCAGGGCGATGACGAACACCGCGACCCGCAGCAGATCCCGTTCGTTGAGCACGAACGAGCAAGCCGCCGCGGCCACGCCGGCGGCGAGGAGGCAGCGGCCGCGTGTGGTCAGGCCGGACAGCGCACGCAGCATGGCGCTTTTTCCTTACTCAGCGGTGGTTCGAGCCCTGCGGAACGGGAACGCGGTGCAAGATCGCGCGGACCACGTCGGTGGCCGAACGGCGGGCGGCGTGCGCCTCGGTGGTGAGCACCATGCGGTGCGCCAGCACCGGGACCGCGACCGTGTGCAGGTCGTCCGGGACGACGAACTCGCGGCCCGAGAGCGCGGCCTGCGCGCGGGCCGCGCGGACCAGCTGCAGGGTCGCCCGCGGCGAGGCGCCGAGACGGATCTCCGGCACCTGACGGGTCGCGGACACCAGATCGACGGCGTAGCGGCGGATCTCCGGCGACATGTGCACCGACCGCACCGTCTCGATCAGCCGCTGCACCGACTCGCGGTCGGAGACGGGCTCGAGCTCGGCCAGCGGGTTGTGCCCGGCGTGCTCGTCGACCATGGCCAGTTCGGCCTGCTGGTCGGGGTAGCCGATGGACACCCGCGCGGTGAACCGGTCCCGCTGGGCCTCGGGCAGCGCGTAGGTGCCCTCCATCTCGATGGGGTTCTGGGTGGCGATCACCATGAACGGCTCTTCGAGGTGGTAGGTCGAGGTGTCGACGGTGACCTGGTGCTCTTCCATGCATTCGAGCAGGGCCGACTGCGTCTTCGGCGAGGCGCGGTTGATCTCGTCGCCGACCACGATGTTCGCGAACACCGGGCCGGGGCGGAACTCGAACCCGCCGCTCTGCCGGTTGTAGATGGACACCCCGGTGACGTCGCTGGGCAACAGGTCGGGGGTGAACTGGATCCGGCTGACGGTGCAGTCGATCGAGCGGGCCAGCGCCTTCGCCAGCGAGGTCTTGCCGACCCCGGGGACGTCTTCGACGAGGAGGTGGCCTTCGGCGAGCAGGGTCACGAGCGCGATGCGGATGACGTCGGGTTTGCCGACCAGTACCCGCTCCACGTTGGCGGCGATCCGCCGCGCGGCCTCGTGCAGTTCGTCCAGCGACGCTCTGTTCTTGGCGTCACGGCCGTTCTGCCGACCGCTGACCGAGCCGGCGCCCGTGGGGTACGGCGCTTGCCCGGTTGCCTGCTCGCCCTGGTGTTCGCCGGGCGTCGCAGACTGGATTCTCGACGTCACTCGACCTCCTGATGCCGCGTGGCTGGATTTCCGCTGGGTCCTCTGCCGGACCGTTCAGTCCCCCGGGCAGCGGTCAGCCTCCCACGAAGTGTGTCAAACTCGGGCGAACTCGTGGGGGGAACCCCGCCAACCCCAGTCGATGACTCTGTGCAACCGGAGACCTTACCTCGATCGGGTTAGTCGAGCGCGTTTTCGGGTGCTCCCGCTGACGGCGGGTTTTGTCGTATGCTCCGGTACGAGGTCGCTCGACTACGGAGAGGCGTAATCGCATATGAGCGAGGTGAGTACCGCCAAACCACGGTTCGATCTGAGCGGATTCGCGGTCGCGCCGGAGCTGGCGGCGGACGCCCACGTGAAGATCTCCGCCCTGCAGGACGTGGTCGGCCAGATGGTCCGCGAGGCCAAGGTGCTTGGCCGCACGGTTCCCCTCGGCGGGGGATACGCGGACGAGGTCGGCAGGTTCATGGCGCAGTACGGGATCGGCGCCGAAGGCTCCGCGGTCGAGGCGCTCACGGCGTTCGGCAAGGAACTCGAGGCGCTCAAGAACCGGATCGAGAAGGCGCTGGCCCGGTACACCCGGCAGGATGAACAAGCGGCGGCGGACGTGGACTGTGTCGGCGGCTGAACCCATGAAGTCCCGCCTTCCCGCGCTCGGCGTCCTCGTCGTCCTCACAGTGTCCGCCTGCGGGCAAGGGGCCGCGGGCCAGGCACCGGTTCCGAGCATGGAGACGATACGCACCGGCGCTTCCGTCGCAGGCACGGTCCCGCCGGCGGTCCTGGATCCGTGCGCGCTGCTCGGCCCGCAGGACCGGTCGGACGCCGGGATCACCGTGCTCGGCGTCGCGAAGGAGATCAACGGCGCCCGCGCCTGCGACTGGACGGTGCCCGCCACCTTCGGCGCCACCATCACCGTGGACGAGCGCAACGGCCTGAAGGATCTCGAGGTCGCGCGCAAGACCGCCACCAAGACCAAGGTCGGCGGCCGGGACGCGCTCAAGGTCGCCGACAAGAAGGCCGCCGACGGGACCTGCGCGGTCCTGCTCGGCATGGGGGAGAAGGCGAGCGTCCAGATCGACGTGAGCAACACGAACTTCACCGACACCGCGCTCGCCTGCGAGCGCGCGATGACGGTGGCGGGATTGGCCGAACCCAAACTGCCTTAGGAGAACTGCCGTGCCTGAAGGAGAGACGCCGGGCCGCGAGGTTCCGGTCGCGGCCACGCGGTACGCGGCCTACAGCCATGAAGCGCTGGCCGCCGAAGTCGAAGCGGGCAACGACCCCGAGGCGGCGGGCGGGATCGGCGCCGCCTGGGACGCGCTCGCGCGGCGCATGCACGACGCGACGTCCGAGCTGGCCGGGCTGGTCGGCAGCAGTGAAGAGAACTGGCGCGGCGAAGCGGGCGACGCGCTCCGTGGTGTGCTGGCCACCGCGTCCGGCTGGTTGACCTGGTCCGCGGACATCTCGTCCGCGCTCGGGAAGGCCGTTTCCGGGCAGGCCGAAGCGGCGGCGCGGGCCCGTGCCGACATGCCGCCGCCGGTGGACTACGACCCCGGCGCGATGATCCGCGGCGCCGCGGCCGGCGGGAACCTCGCGCTCCTCGCCGCGCTCGCCGACGAGATGGAGGCCAAGCACGCGGAGGCCGAGGAGGCCCGGCGCAAGGCCGTCGACGTCATGAACACCCGCGATGCCTCCCTGCGTTCGCTGACCCCGCAGGTCTCCTTCGGGAAGCCGCCCGAGCTGGGGCGGTCTTGATCCGCGTTTCCGCGTCGGCGTTCGACGTCCTCTGGTCCGACCTGGGACACGCGGCCCCGCCTTGGCCGCTGTCCGTGCGCAGTGTCGGCGCCACGGAAGCGGAGCGCGCCGAGATCCGCGGCGCGGTCTACGAAAACCTCGCCGAACGAGGCCTGTACGACGGGGACCGGCTCGACGCCGCCCTGGAAGCGCGGCTGGACCTGCTCGCGCGCGCCGAGGTCTATGTCGAATGCGAGGCGCTCGCCGACATGACCGCCGAAACCCCGTTCCGCGCGGTCGCGGCCGCGCGCGGACGGCATGGCGTGCTGGCCACGCAGCCGGAACAGACCATCGCGCTGTCCGGGATCACCGACGGCGAGGTGTTCACCGCGGTCGTCGGCGTCCTGCCCGAACTGCGGCCCGGCCCCGGCTACGGGATCAGCCTCCCCGCGGCGCGTTTCGACGACGACCTGGAGGATCCGGTGTTCGGCGACGGCGGGCGATCGTCGGCTTCGGACAGTCAGCTGCGCGAGGTGCTCGCGATCCAGGCACGGCCCGTCTACAGCGCGGGCCAGTTCACCGTGCGGACCCGCGACCGCGACGGCCGGGCGCACCGGGCAGGCGGGCTGACCTGGTTCGACACCGATGTCGGCGCGTACTGCGCGGCGCGGACCGAGGGCCGTGGCGGGCAGGCGTGGGTGAACGTGTCCCCTGTGGATGGTCCCCGGCTGGCCGCGCGGCTGGCTTCGCTGCTGGACGACGACCGCTAGGTTGTGACGGGTCGAAAACCCGAGAAACTGGCGCGGCGTCAGCCGTCGTACGACGCCTGGGCTCCTGAACGAGCTTGGCCGCGGACCGGTCCGTGAAGGCCTCCTTGCCTACCTTGAGGGTAGGCAAGGAGGCCTTCGCTACCTCTGGGACCGCCACGCTCGCGTGACCGGCGGACGACACGCGTGTCGTCCGCCGGATCACATGTGTCGTCCGGTCGACCACGTGACGTCGCCGGTGCTGAGCCTCGTGAGTGGTGAGGACGGCCAGAACCCGAATCGCCTCTCAGGGCCAACACGCCTCGGGGCCCACGAGAGCCCAGACGGCTGTCCTTTGTCGACACGTCATGGGATGAACCGACGTCACTCTCCACAGTGTCCTCGGCCGTCCCCACCGTGCCCCACCGGATTCCCCACCTTCACCCCCACTTCGCCCCACAGCAGGGTTCCGGCTGCCGATATCCGGACGTGTCAGGCCTGGATGAGGTTGCTTCGATACCCGCCCAGGGGGATCTTGGCCACCGTCCCCCACCATGCCCCCACCTGGCCCCACCTGGCTGACCAGCGAAAACGTCTGACACGACGGAGTGGTCGCGGCTTTTGACGCGTTGACTGTGGTGAAAAGTGGGGTACGGTGGTGCGCAGTGGGGCAGAAGGGAGCCCCGTGGCCGAGCTCGGTTGTTCGCAGCCGGGATCGGTAGGGAGGTGGGGCCGGTGTTCCTCGGCACCCACACCCCGAAGCTGGATGACAAAGGGCGGCTCACGCTGCCCGCGAAGTTCCGCGACGCGCTCGCCGGTGGGCTGATGGTCACCAAGGGACAGGATCACTGTCTCTTCGTCTTCCCCCGGGCGGAGTTCGAGCAGATGGCGAGGAAGGTCGCCGACGCCCCGTTCACGAACGAGGCGGTCCGGGCCTACCAGCGTTATCTCTTCGCCGGGACGGACGAACAACGCCCGGACGGGCAAGGACGTATCGCGATCGCGTCCGAGCTCCGACGCTACGCCGGGCTGAACAAGGAGTGCGTGGTGATCGGGGCGATCACCAGGCTGGAGATCTGGGACGCCCAAGCGTGGCAGGGCTACCTGGACGAACACGAGGACAGCTACGCGAAGGCTCGAGAGGAAGTTCTGCCGGGCGTCTTCTAGACGTGGCCGAGGAAGCACCCACGCCGTCGGGGGGCGCGGGTTCATGCTTCGGACACGCCGGGAACCGTCCACACGGATGCCGTGAGGCCTCTGTCCGCTCAGTGGCCCTGGTACACCTTCCCCGGTACCAGGTCAGCAGGCGGGCGGACAGGGACCTGACGGCATCCGGCATCTTCCCCGGCACTACAGGAAAGGGGGAAGACATGGCAGACGAACACGAGCACGTACCGGTGCTGCTGGACCGCATCGTCGAGCTGTTCGCGCCGGTCTTCTCCGACCGCGAGGCCGTGCTGGTCGACGCGACCGTCGGACTCGGCGGTCATTCCGACGCGCTGCTCACCGCGTTCCCCCTGCTGCGCCTGGTCGCCCTCGACCGTGATCCCAACGCGCTGGAACTCTCCGCGAAACGGCTTGCGCGGCACGGTGATCGTGTCGACTTCGTGCACGCCGTCTACGACGAGATGCCGTCCGCGCTGCAGGACCTCGGACTGTCCAGAGTGGACGGGATCCTCTTCGACCTAGGGGTCTCCTCGATGCAGCTCGACCGTGCCGAGCGCGGTTTCGCCTACTCCAAGGATTCCCCGCTCGACATGCGGATGGACCCGACCACCGGGTTCACCGCGGCCGACGTGCTCAACACCTACGCCCCCGGCGAACTGATCCGGATCCTCCGCGACTACGGCGAGGAACGCTTCGCCCAGCGGATCGTCAAAGCCGTTGTGGCGGAACGAGAGAAGGAACCCTTCACGCGCAGCGGGCGGCTGGTGGAACTGCTGTACGACGCGGTCCCCGCGGCGAGCAGGCGCACTGGCGGGCATCCGGCGAAACGCACGTTCCAGGCGTTGCGGATCGAGGTCAACGGCGAACTGGAGGTGCTGCGGCGGGCGATGCCGCGGGCGCTGTCCTCGCTCGCCGTCGGCGGCCGCATCGTCGTGGAGTCCTATCAGTCCCTCGAAGACCGGCTGGTCAAGCAGGCCTTCGCGGAACTGGCGAAATCCCGGACGCCGGAAGGGCTTCCGGTGGAACTGCCGGGCCACGGCCCGGAACTGAAACTGCTCACCAGAGGGGCCGAGAAGGCCGGCGAGGCGGAGACCGAACTGAACACGCGGGCCGCCTCCGTGCGGCTGCGAGCCGCCGAACGGATCGGAGACCGAGCACGATGACCGCTCCCGCGAAGTCCCGCGGCCGCCGGACACCGGCGCCCGGACGGCGTGCCCGCGCGACCAGCACGGTCGACCAGGCGCCCGGCACCGAGTCCACGACGTCCACCCGTGCCTCCCGCGGCCGCACGTCGGCGGCCGAACGCGCCTACGCCCGCCGCGCCCAGCGCGCCGACCTGCTGCAGCGAGACCAGCAGCGCAACCGTCCCGACGCCGAAGGCGGTGCGGGCAAGGAAGAGCCGAAGAAGAAGTTCACGCTGCGCTGGCCGCGTTCGCGGGCGTCGTTCGTACTGATGATGATGGGCCTGCTGGCCGTCGGCGTGGCGTGCACGCTGTGGCTGACCACGCAGGCCATCGCCGATTCGTACCGGCTCGAACAGCTCCGCACGACCAACGCCGGGCTCGCCGAGGCGAAGGAGCGGCTGCAGCGCGAGGTCGCGAAGGCCGAGTCGCCTGCTTCGCTGGCGCCCAAGGCCAGGGAACTGGGCATGGTGCCCGGCGGCGACCCCGCGCATATCGTGGTCGGCCCGGATGGGCAGTCCACTGTGGTCGGTGAGCCGAAGAAGGCCGAAGCCGAAACGCCCGCCGCCTCGGCCGAGTCGACTGCGCCGCCGCCCGCCGAGGGAACGCAGCAGGGCACGCCGTACGAGGGCGACCAGCCCGCGGTGCCGCAGGAGAACGCGGCGCCGGCGCAGGGAGGTCAGTGATGTCGCCCGGCCGCCCGGCGCAGGCAAGGGCCCGGTCGGCGGGGAGCGCGCGGCGGACGTACGCCGCCGGGACCCGCCGTGCCACCGCCCGCCGGGGCAACGGGGGAAACCGGAGCCGGTTCACCGGCGTCCGGATCCTGCTGATCGTCGTGATGGTGCTCGCCGGTCTCAAACTGGTGCAGGTGCAGTGGTTCGAGGCCGGCGCGCTCTCCGAGGCGGCGGAACGGCAGCGGACGTCGGTGATCGAAAGTCCCGCCCAGCGTGGGTCCATCCTGGACCGAAACGGCACGAAGATCGCGTTCAGCGTCGAGGTGCGGACACTCGCCGTGAGCCTGAACTGGCTTCACAAGACGATGGACGACTTCGCCGCGAAGAACCCCACCAAGGGCAAGAACTTCGAGTCCGAGGTGGCGGGCGCGGCGAAGCTGATCGCGGCCAAGCTGCCCGGGGTGATCACCGAGAAGGAACTGCTGGACAAGTTCCACAAGCCGGACGGGTTCACGTACCTGGTCCACGACATCGAACCTTCGGTCGCCGAGGCGATCGTCAAGGAGTACCCGTGGATCAGCGTAGAGAAGCGCTCGAAACGGGAGTATCCCGGTGACTCGATCGGCGCGAACATCGTCGGCTACGCGAACTGGCGCACCGACGACAAGGACGTCTCCAAGCACAACCTGCACGGTGGTTACGGTCTCGAAGCCTCGCGGGACAACGACCTCGCCGGGACGCCGGGCCGCAAGATCGTCAACACTCGTAACGGCAACGACAACCTCGTCATCCCCGGCACCGAGCGGGACATCCAGAACGCCGTCCCCGGTTCGGACCTGCAGCTCACGATCGACACCGACCTGCAGTACGAACTGCAGCGGCAGCTGAGCGAGTACGTCGTCAAGTCGAAGGCCAAGGGCGGCCAGGCGGTCATCCTGGACTCCAAGACCGGCGAGGTCTACGCGCTGGCCAACGACAAGACCGTCAACCTCAACGACCCGGCTTCGCGCAGCGAGACGGAGAACCTGAACAACCGCGCGGTGACCACGCCGTTCGAACCCGGTTCGGTGAACAAGATCGTCACCGCCGCGGGTGCGATCGACGCGGGTATCACGACGCCGGAGGCGTCCCTGCCGGTGCCGGGTTCACTGCAGGTCGCGGACAAGATCGTCAAGGATGCCTGGCATCACGGCACGCAGCAGTTCACCACCACCGGCATCTTCGCGAAGTCGTCGAACGTCGGCACCCTGTTGCTGGCGCAGAAACTCGGCGAGGACCGGTACGCGGACTTGCTCAAGAAGTTCGGTCTCGGCCAGCGCACGGGGCTCGGCCTCCCCGGTGAGAGCCCGGGCGTCGTGCCGCCGCGCAACCAGTGGTCGGCCACGACCTTCGGAAACCTGCCGATCGGGCAGGGCCTTTCGATGACCGTCGTGCAGATGGCCGGGATGTACCAGGCCATCGCGAACGACGGGCTGCGCGTGGAACCCAGGGTGGTCAAGGCGAAGGTCAATCCGGACGGGACCGTCGTCCCCGAACCGGCGCCGAAGACCGTCCAGGTCATCAGCCCGCAGGCGGCGAAGACCGTCCGCGAGATGATGCGCGCCGTGACGCAGCGGGGCCGCGGGCAGCAGAGCGGCACCGGGCCGAAGGCGGCGCTGGAGGGGTACCAGATCTCGGGGAAGACGGGCACCGGCCAGCAGGTCGACCCGCGGACGAAGACGTACAGCGACCACCTGTACAACATCACCTTCGCCGGCATCCTGCCCGCCGACAACCCGCGCTTCGTGGTCGGCATCCGGCTCGACGCCCCGGACGCCACCCTGCAGCAAGGGCTCTCGGCCGCGCCGCTGTTCCACTCGGTGGCCGCGTATCTGGCGCAGCGGTTCCAGATCCCGCTTTCGGACGGCCCGTCACCCCAGGTGCCGCTGATCCTGTCCTGACGTAACACGCGTGCTTGAAGCCGGAACTCGCGTGCTTGAAGGCGGAACTCGCGTGCTTGAAGGCGGAACTCGCGTGCTTGAAGGCGGAACTCGCTCATCCGTCCCGAGACACGTGAGATCCGGCTCCAGACACGGGAGATCCGGCTTCAAGCACACAAGATCCGGTTCCGGGCACCGCGCCGGAAAGTGATCGTCGCTGTGCGTGAAGGGGTCTCCGCGCTGAGCACCGTGCGGAAACGCGGGTCCGCCGAGGTCCGCTGTCCTCAAGCGACAGTCGGAAGCCCTTGCGTGCCAAGGAGAGCTCACGAAACCCAATACCACGCGAGTGATCGTCGCGTGCACACACCGCACCGCTTCAGTCACCCGAATGCCGCGCCGGTAACCTCCTTGGCTGTGTCGGTGCCTACTTCAGATCCCCGCAGCGGTCCCGCCGTCGAAAGCGGGTCCGGCGCGACGGCTGCCCAGGTCCCGGACAGTCCGGTCAAGGCCGTCGCCGCACCCCCTCGCCCGGCCAGGATCGAGCCGATGCCGCTGGGCACGCTGCTCGCCAGGGCGGGCGCGCGGCTCGTGGTCGGCGGCGACGACTACCCGGCCGCGGCCGAGCTGACGGTCACGGGCAGCACGCTGCGCGCGCAGCACGTCCTCCCTGGTGACCTCTTCGCCGCGCTTCCCGGCGCCCGCGCCCACGGCGCGGACTTCAGCGACCAGGCCATCGCCGCCGGCGCGGCCGCCGTGCTCACCGACGAGGCCGGTGCCGAGCGCCCGGTGCTCCGCGACGCCGGCGTGCCGATCCTGGTGCACCCGGACCCGCGCGCCGCCCTCGGCGAGATCGCCGCCTGGATCTACGGCGAGCCGTCGCTGGAACTGTCCGTCCTCGGCATCACCGGGACGTCGGGCAAGACCACGACGTCGTATTTGGTCGACGCCGGGCTCAAGGCGGCCGGGCTCACCACCGGGCTGATCGGCACGGTCGAGACCCGGATCGCGGGGGAGCGGCTGGCCAGCGGGTTCACCACCCCCGAGGCGCCGGATCTGCAGGCCCTCCTCGCCGTGATGGTGGAACGCGGGGTCACGCACGTCCCCATGGAGGTCTCCAGTCACGCGCTGTCGCTCGGCCGGGTCAACGGCACGCGTTTCGCGGTCGGCGCCTTCACCAATCTCTCCCAGGACCACCTGGACTTCCACAAGGACATGGAGGAGTACTTCGCCGCCAAGTCGCTGCTGTTCGACGGCCGTTCCACCGCCGAGGTGGTCGTCGCCGACAGCGCCTGGGGCCAGGCACTCCTCACCCCGCACACGGTGACCGTGTCCACCGAGCCGGGGACGGACGCGCTGTGGCGCGCCACCGACCTGACCCCCACCCCGGCGGGGGAGCAGACCTTCACCCTCCACGGTCCCGAAGGCCTCACCGCCTCGGCGAAGATCCCGCTGCCGGGTGAGTTCAACGTGGCGAACGCCGTGCTCGCTGCCGCGATCCTGAACACCGCCGGTGTCCCGCTCGACGCCATCGTCGCCGGGCTCGCGTCGGTCGAGGTGCCGGGCCGGATGGAGCGGGTCTACCTCGGCCAGCCGTTCACCGCCGTCGTCGACTACGCGCACAAGCCCGCCGCGGTGGCGCAGGGGCTCGACGCGCTGCGTGCCCGCACCGAGGGCCGGATCATCACCGTCCTCGGCTGCGGCGGGGACCGCGACACCGCCAAGCGCCCGGTGATGGGCGAGGCGGCGGTCCGGCGCAGCGAGATCCTGATCGTGACCGACGACAACCCTCGTTCGGAGGACCCGGCCGCGATCCGGGCGGCGATGCTGGCCGGTGCCCGCAACGCCGGTCCGGCTTTGGGCGGCGAGATCCTCGAGATCGCCGACCGCCGGGAAGCCATCGTCCGCGCGGTCGAACTCGCCCAGCCCGGCGACATCGTGCTCATCGCGGGCAAGGGCCACGAGACCGGCCAGGAGGTCCAGGGTGTCGTGCACCCGTTCTCCGACCGGGAAGAGCTGGCCTCCGCCATCCGCAGACGTCTGGAGACAGAGTGATCGTGCTCAGCCTGGCCGAGATCGCCGCCATCGTCGGCGGCAGGCTGCATCGGACCGACGGGACCGCCGAGGTCACCGGAAGCGTCGAATTCGACACCCGTGAAGTCACTCCCGGGGGTCTGTTCATCGCGCTGCCAGGGGCGAAGGTCGACGGCCACGACTTCGCCGCGCGGGCCGTCGAGGCGGGCGCCGTCGCGGTGCTCGCGGCCCGCGAGGTCGACGCACCGGCCGTGATCGTGCCGCCGTTGGACGGCGGTGTGGCCCATGAGCGGGCCTTCGCGCTGGTCTCGGACAAGGACGGGGCGGGTGCCGCGGTGCTGGCCGCGCTCGCCAAGCTCGCCCGGCACGTGATCCGGAAACTCGCCGGCGACCACCTGACCGTCGTCGGGGTCACCGGTTCGGCGGGCAAGACCTCCACCAAGGACATCATCGCCCAGCTGCTGGAGCCGCTCGGCCCGACGGTGGCGCCGCCGGGATCGTTCAACAACGAACTGGGCCACCCCTGGACGGCACTGCGGGCCGACGACACGACGCGGCAGCTCGTGCTGGAGCTCTCCGCCCGCGGGCCCGGCCACATCGCCGAGCTGGCGGCCATCGCGCCGCCGCGGATCGGTGTCGTGCTCAACGTCGGCACCGCCCACGTCGGCGAGTTCGGCTCCCGCGAGGGCATCGCCAAGGGCAAGGGCGAACTCGTCGAAGCGCTGCCGAGCGCCGAGGACGGCGGTGTAGCGGTGCTGAACCTCGACGACCCGTACGTCGCGGCGATGGCGAGCCGGACGAAGGCGCGGGTGGTGTTCGTCGGCGAGAGCGAGTCCGCGCAGGTCCGCGCGGCCGACATCACTCTCGACGACGAAGCGCGCGCGTCGTTCCGGCTGGTCACCCCGAGCGGCGAAGCGCCGGTCAAGCTGCCGCTCTACGGCGAGCACCACGTCGCGAACGCGCTCAGCGCGGCCGCCGTGGCGCTGGAAATGGGCTCGACGGTCGAGGAGGTCGCCGCCCGTCTGTCGAACCTCGAACGGCGCTCCGAACGCCGCATGGAGGTCACCACCCGGGCCGACGGCGTCACGGTCCTCAACGACTCCTTCAACGCCAGCCCCGAGTCGATGCGGGCCGCACTCAAGGCGCTCGCGTCGATGAGCGCGAACCGGCGCTCCTGGGCCGTGCTCGGCGTGATGGGCGACCTCGGCGAGAACTCGGTCGAGGCGCACGACGGCATCGGCAGGCTCGTCGTCCGGCTCAACATCGACAAGCTCGTGGTCATCGGCGAGGCCGCCGCGGCCACCCATCAGGGCGCGCAGCACGAGGGTTCCTGGGGCGAGGAGTCGGTACTGGTACCCGACGTCGAGGCCGCCATCGCCCTGCTGCATGATCAGCTCCGCGCGGGGGACGTGGTGCTGGTGAAGGCTTCCAAAGCCGCCGCGCTGTGGCGGGTGGCCGACGCCGTGCTCGCCTCCCCTGTAGTAGCCCCTTCCCCCTCTCAAGAACGCTCGAACGGTGGTGACGCGTGATCAGCATCCTGATCGCGGCCGCGGCGGGCCTGCTGGTCTCCATCCTCCTCACTCCCTATCTGATCCGGGTGTTCTCCCGGCAGGGCTTCGGCCAGGAGATCCGGGAGGAAGGACCGCAGGGACACAAATCCAAACGCGGTACCCCGACGATGGGTGGTGTCGCGATCATCGTCGCGATGGTCGTCGGGTATTTCGTGGCGCATCTGATCAGCGCGCTCAGCGGCGGCAACGGCACCGGCGGCCCGTCCGCCTCGGGGCTGCTGGTCCTCCTGCTGGCCGTCGGCCTCGGGCTCGTCGGCTTCCTCGACGACTTCATCAAGATCCGCAAGCAGCGCAACCTCGGCCTGAACAAGACCGCGAAACTGGTCGGCCAGCTCGTGGTCACGATCGCCTTCGCGATCCTGGCGCTGCAGTTCGCCGACGAACGCGGGCTCACCCCGGCGTCGGAGAGCCTGTCCTACGTGCGGGACCTCGCGCTGATCACCTTCCCGTCGGTGTTCTTCGTGATCTTCTGCTACATCGTCATCTCGGGCTGGTCGAACGCGGTGAACTTCACCGACGGCCTCGACGGTCTCGCCGGCGGCACCGCGGCGATGGTGCTGGCGACCTACGTCGTCATCGCCTTCTGGCAGACTCGCCTCTCGTGCGCGGTCACCCCGCAGGCCGCCTGCTACGACGTCCGTGACCCGCTGGACCTGGCCGTGGTGGCCGCCGCGGCGACCGGTGCCTGCGTCGGCTTCCTGTGGTGGAACGCCGCCCCGGCGAAGATCTTCATGGGCGACACCGGTTCACTGGCCCTCGGTGGCCTCGTCGCCGGCCTGTCGATGACCACCCGCACCGAACTGCTCGCCATCGTCATCGGCGGTCTGTTCATGGTCGAGATGATCTCGGTGGTCGCGCAGATCGCCGTGTTCCGCACGACCCGGCGGCGGCTGTTCCGGATGGCGCCGTTCCATCACCACTTCGAGCTGGCGGGCTGGGCCGAAACCACCGTCATCATCCGGTTCTGGCTGCTGTCGGCCATCTGCTGCATGTTCGGTCTCGGCCTGTTCTACAGCGAGCAGCTCGGTCTCGGGGGTTAGCAAGTGGAACTGGCCGGGCGTCACGTCCTCGTCGCCGGAGCCGGGGTCACCGGCAAGTCCATCGTCCCCGTCCTGGCGGACCTGGGCGCACGGATCACCGTCACCGACGGCAACGCCGAGCGGCTGGCGGAGCTCGAAGGGCTCGGCGCGGAACTCGTGCCGGGCCTGACGGAGCCACCCGAAGGTGTCGAGCTGGTCGTGACCAGCCCCGGCTGGAAGCCGACGTCGCCGCTGCTGGTGGCGGCGGCCGAGGCGGGGATCGAGGTGATCGGCGACGTCGAGCTGGCGTGGCGCGTCGGGCAGCTGCGCGACAAGCCGCCGGTGTGGCTCGCGATCACCGGCACCAACGGCAAGACCACCACGGTCGGGATGCTGGAGTCGATCCTGCGGTCCGCCGGGGTCGACGCCGTGGCCTGCGGGAACGTCGGTTTCGCGGTGCTCGACGCGGTCCGGGCTGGGCACGAGGTGCTCGCCGTGGAACTGTCGAGCTTCCAGTTGCACTGGTCGTCGACGCTGGCGCCGCACGCCTCGGTGGTGCTGAACCTGGCCGAGGACCACCTCGACTGGCACGGCTCGATGGAGGAGTACGCGGCCGCGAAGGGACGGGTCCACACCCATTCCCGGAACGTGGTGCACAACCTCGGCGAGCCTTGGTCCGCCCGGCTCGCCGACGAGCACGCGCCCGCGGACGCCCGCCGCGTCGCCTTCGGCATGGACACCCCGCGCCCCGGTGAACTCGGGATCGTGGAAGACCTGCTGGTCGACCGCGCCTTCGTCGCCGATCCGGCGACCAGCGCCGACGAACTCGGCACCCTGGCCGACGTGCGTCCCGCCGGCCCGCACAACGTCTCGAACGCGCTCGCCGCCGCCGCGCTGGCCCGCGCGTACGGCGTCACCGGCGAGGACGTCGCCAAGGGACTGCGCGAGTACCGGCCGGCCCCGCATCGCGCCGAGGAGATCGGCGAGATCGACGGCGTCCGGTACATCAACGACTCCAAGGCGACCAACCCGCACGCGGCGAGCGGTTCGCTGCGCGCCCATCTGAACGTCGTCTGGATCGCCGGTGGCCAGCTCAAGGGCGCTTCCGTGGACGAACTCGTCGGCTCGATCGCCGGGCGGCTGCGCGGCGTCGTCCTGTTCGGCGTCGATTCACCCGTGATCGCCGCCGCTGTCGCGCGACACGCGCCGGATGTCCCGGTCAACAGCCTCCCTTCGGGTGACGATGACACCATGACTGCGGCGGTGAAGGCGGCCCGAGCCCTGGCGCGCCCTGGAGATGTGGTGCTGCTGGCCCCCGCCGCGGCGTCGTTGGACATGTACCGCTCCTACGGCGAGCGCGGCGACGCGTTCGCGCGTGCGGTCCGTGTCCTGCGCGACGGTGCGGGGGAGACCAGTGACGGCGGTTGAGGAAAGAAAGCGCGAAACCGCGCCCCGCAAGCGCCGGGAACGCAAGGAAAGCCCGTTCGTCGCCTTCCGCACCGCGCTGACGGCCTGGCTTTCGCGGCCGCTCGCTTCGTTCCACCTGGTCCTGGCGCTCACCGGCGTGCTGACCGTGATCGGCATCGTGATGGTGCTGTCCGCGTCGTCGGTCGCTTCGTACAACCCCAAGACCGGCACCGGCGTGTACGCCCAGTTCAGCAAACACCTCATGTTCGTCGCGATCGGCGCCGTGGTGTTCTGGATCGGGCTGCGGGTGCCGCTGGAACGCGTCCGGCGGTTGTCGGCGACGGCGACGGTGGTGTGCCTCGGGCTGCTCGTGCTGGTGCTGACCCCGCTCGGCTCCGAGGTCAACGGCTCGCAGGGCTGGTTCCGCCTCGGGGGGTTCGCCTTCCAACCGGTCGAGGCGGCGAAGGTCGCGCTGGCCTTCTGGGGCGCGCACATCCTGGTGATCAAGTACAACATCATCAACCAATGGCGGCATCTGCTCGTCCCGGTCGTGCCGATCGCGCTGCTGATGTTCGCGCTGGTCATGATGCAGCCCGACCTCGGCGGCACGATCACCCTCGCGGTCGTGCTGATGGCCCTGCTGTGGTTCGCGGGCGCTCCGAAACGACTGTTCGGCGTCATCCTCGCGGGTGGTCTCGCCGGGATCCTGGTGCTGGCGATCATCGCGCCGTACCGGCTCGCGCGGGTCATGTCGTTCGTCTCCGGCGACCCGGACACCAGCGCGGACGGTTTCCAGGCCAACCAGGCGAAACTCGCGCTCGCCGACGGCGGGTTCCTCGGAAAGGGGCTCGGCCAGGGCCAGTCCAACTGGGGCTACCTGCCGAACGTGCAGAACGACTTCATCTTCGCCCTGATCGGCGAGGAACTCGGCTTCGTCGGCTGCGTGGTGGTGCTCGGGCTGTTCGCCGGGGTCGCCGTCGTGGGCCTGCGGATCGCCACCCGCAACCTCGACCCGTGGATCCGCATCGTGTCCGGCACGCTGACCGTCTTCCTGGTCGCGCAGGCGGGGATCAACATCGGCTACGTGGTCGGCCTGCTGCCGGTCACCGGGGTCACGCTGCCGTTGATCTCGTACGGTGGCACGTCGCTGGTGATCACCATGCTCATCATGGGGATCCTCGCCAACGCCGCCCGGCACGAACCGGAGGCGGTGGCCGCACTGCGCTCGCAGGGGCCGGGTAAATTCGGACGCCTGCTGAGGCTTCCCGCGCCCGAGCCGTACCGCCCGCCCGCCAAACGCAAGGGCACCGCGGCCAGGGGAGGCGCCGCCAAGGCGGCGAGGCCCGCGCCGAGGACGGCGAGGCCTTCGCCCGCACAGGAGCGGCGCCGTTCGGTACGGGAACCCGGCAGGAGGACGGCCGCGCGAACGGCGGCGAACCGCGGTACCGCGAAACGGGGTACCGCAAACCGGAGAGGTCATAGGTGAACAACCCCGTCAGAGGTGGCGCCGCAGGCGAGGTCGCCGGCAAGGCACCGGTGGTCGTGGTCGCCGGCGGTGGTACCGCAGGGCATATCGAACCGGCACTCGCCCTCGCCGACGCGGTGATGCGCCTGCGTCCCGACGCGAAGGTGATCGCGCTGGGGACCCAGCGCGGACTGGAGAACAAGCTCGTCCCGGCGCGGGGCTACCCGCTGGAGCTGATCCCGCCGGTGCCGATGCCCCGCAAACCGACACCCGAACTGCTGAAGATGCCGCTGAAGGTCCGCGACGCGGTCAAGCGCACCCGTGAGGTCCTGGACCGGGTCGGCGCGGACGTCGTCGTCGGCTTCGGCGGGTACGTCGCGCTCCCGGCGTACCTCGCCGCGCGCGGCCGCACGCCGATCGTGGTGCACGAGGCCAACGAGAAGCCGGGCCTGGCGAACAAGGTCGGCGCGCGGTTCGCCGTCCGCGTCGCCGTCGCGGTCCCGGGGACGCCGCTGGCGAAGGCCGAGGTCATCGGCATCCCGCTGCGCCGCTCCATCACCTCGCTCGACAGGGCCGCGCTGCGCGCCGAAGCCCGTGAGCACTTCGGGCTCGACCCCGACGCTCCGACGCTGCTGGTCTTCGGCGGTTCGCAGGGCGCGGTGTCGATCAACGGCGCCGTTTCGGGCGCCGCCAAGGAGTTCGCGGATGCCGGCGTCGGCGTCCTGCACGCCCACGGGCCGAAGAACACGCTGGTCGTCCAGGAGTTCCCCGGAAGGCCCGCGTACGTCCCGGTGCCCTACCTGGAGCGCATGGACCTGGCCTACGCCGCCGCCGACGCGGTGCTGTGCCGCTCCGGCGCGATGACCGTGGCCGAGGTGTCCGCCGTCGGCCTGCCCGCGGTGTTCGTCCCGCTGCCTTACGGCAACGGCGAACAGGCGGTCAACGCCCGGCCCGCGGTCGAAGCGGGTGCCGGGCTGATGGTCGACGACGCCGACCTCACCCCCGCCAAGGTCGCGGAGCTGGTGATCCCGCTGGTGTCCGACGCCGACAGGGTCGCGAAGATGAGTGCGGCCGCGGTCGGCCTCGGCCACCGCGAGGCCGACGAGACCCTTGCCAAGATCGTGCTGGAGGCCGCAGGTGCCTGACAATCTCCCCGACACGCTCAGGCGTGCCCACCTGGTCGGGATCGGCGGCGCCGGGATGAGCGGCATCGCGCGGATCCTGCTGGCCCGCGGTGCCCAGGTCTCCGGATCCGACGCCAAGGAGTCGCGCGCGTTCCTTTCGCTGCGTGCCCAGGGCGCCGAGATCGCCGTCGGCCAGCGCGCCGAGAACCTCGACGCGTTCCCCGAAGGCCCGTCCTCGGTGATCGTGTCGACCGCGATCAAGGACGACAACCCGGAACTGGTGGCCGCGCGGGAACGCGGGATCACCGTGCTGCACCGCGCCGAGGCGCTGGCCGGGCTGATGGAGGGGCACCGCGTCGCCTGCATCGCCGGGACGCACGGCAAGACGTCGACGACGTCGATGCTGACCGTCGCGCTGCAGCAGTGCCGTCTCGATCCGTCGTTCGCCATCGGCGGCGACCTCAACGAGTCGGGCGCCAACGCGCACCACGGCGAGGGCGGGATCTTCGTCGCCGAGGCCGACGAGAGCGACGGGTCGTTCCTGGCCTACTCGCCGTCGGTCGCCGTGGTGACCAACGTCGAGCCGGACCACCTGGACCACCACGGCACGGCCGAGGCGTATGTCTCGGTGTTCACCGACTTCCTCGGCCGGATCGTGCCGGGTGGGCTGCTCATCGTCTGCGGTGACGACGAGGGCGCCGAGAAGCTGGGTGCGCGAGCCTCGGAGCAGGGCATCCGCGTTCGTCGCTACGGGCGTTCGGTCACCGGTGCCGAGGACGCCAAGGTGCTGGACTACGCGCCGGCCCCCGACGGCGGTGTCGTCCGGATCTCCCTGCGGGGTGAGGAAATCGTCCTGCGGGTCGCGGTGCCGGGCGACCACATGGCGCTGAACGCGATCGCCGCGCTGCTGGCCGGGATCGAGCTCGGCGCGCCGGTCGAAGGACTGGCCGAAGGGCTCGCCGCGTTCGGCGGCGTCCGGCGGCGGTTCGAGTTCAAGGGCCGCTCGGGCGACGTCCGCGTGTACGACGATTACGCGCACCACCCGACCGAGGTCGACGCGCAGCTGCGCGCGGTGCGGACGGCCGCGGGCCCGGGCCGGGTCATCGTGGTCTTCCAGCCGCATCTGTACTCGCGTACGAAGACGTTCTCGAAGGAGTTCGCGGCCGCGCTGTCGCTGGCCGACGAGGTCGTCGTGCTGGACGTCTTCGGGGCGCGCGAGAAGCCGGAGCCCGGCGTGAGCGGTGCGCTCATCGCCGACCAGATCTCCGGTGTCCCCGTGCACTACCAGCCCGCGTTCGACGTCGCGGCGAAGCTCGCGGCGGATCTGGTCAAACCCGGCGACCTGCTGGTGACCATGGGCGCCGGCGACGTCACGCAGCTCGGCCCGGAGATCCTGGCCGAACTGGACCGGCGGGCAGGCTAGCCATGACGCAGACCGGGGAACGCCGCCGCCCGGCCGAACCCGGTCGGCGTCCGAGCAGTGCACAACGCGCGAAGGCCCGGCGCCGCAGGCGGTCCGTGTACGACCGCCGCCGCACCGCCCGGCCCGCCAGGCACAAGGAGATGCGGCGCCGCTGGGTCGCGCTGCTGTCGGTGCTGACCGCCGTCGCCCTCGTCTACCTGCTGTGGTTCAGCTCGATGCTGGGAGTGCAGCAGGTCGACGTCGTCGGGGCGAGCTCCGTGCCCGCGGACCAGATCCGCGCCACGGCGGCGGTGCCGGACCAGAAACCGATGCTGCGCCTGGACACCGACGAGATCCGGGACAAGGTGGCGCAGATGCCCGGCATCGCCACCGTCGACGTCTCCCGGTCGTGGCCGAGCACCCTCGAGATCACCGTGACCGAGCGGACCGCGATCGCGTTCTTCGACAGCGGGCCCGGCGGCGACGGCGTGCACCTCGTCGACGGCGGGGGAGTGGTGTTCAAGACCGTCAAGGAGCGGCCCGCCGGGCTGCCCGAGCTGAAGCTGCCGTCGGTGTCGGCCGACGACCCGGTGACCCGCGCGGTGACCGGCGTCCTCGGCGTGATCCCGCAGCAGTTGCTCAAGCAGGTCACCACCGCGACGGCGAGGACCCCCGGCAGTGTCGAGTTCGCGCTGGCCGACGGGAAGACCGTGCGGTGGGGGACCTCGGCCGACACCGAACGCAAGGCGAAGGTCCTGGCCGCCCTGCTCACCCGCGAGGGCAAGGTCTTCGACGTCTCGGCACCCGATCTACCGACCGTCTCCTGACGCGTTTCGTCCTCTGAATGCGGTGGTTGGCGATACGAACTACCGCATTCAGAGGACGAAACGCGTCAGGGGTCAGCGGGTGACGAGGGCTTCGATGCCGTCCAGCAGGCGTTCCAGGCCGAACGCGAAGGTCTCGTCGGCGGCCTCGCAGGTGTCCGCGTCGTAACCGCCGCTTTCCCAGATCCGCGTCATCGCCGGATGGCGCTCCACGTCGAAGTACTTCTCCCAGAAGACCGACCGCTGCCCCCACCAGGCGTCGGTCGACTGCCCGGTCTCCTGTTCGACCTGCGCGGTCTCGGCGAACAGCGTCGCGTTGGCCTGCACGTAGATCTCGATGCTGTTCGCGGCCGCGGCCGTCTTGCGCGGCTCCAGCCCGATGTCCGACACCGCCGCGATCAGGTACTCCTGGCCCGCCATCAGCCCGGGGCCGAGCACCGGCCGCACCATCGACGTCGAGCGCAGCCACGGATGCGCGCGGAACACGGCCAGGGTGCGCTCGGCGTAGAGCCGCACCTGCTCGCGCCAGCCGTCCGGCCGCGGGTCGCCGGGGCCGGGGAGGTCCCGCTCGGCGAGCACCGAGTCCACCATGAGATCGAGCAGTTCCGTCTTGCCGGGGACGTAGGTGTAGAGCGTCATCGTGCCGGCGCCGAGTTCCTTGGCGATCTGGCTCATCGACACGGTCGCCTCGCCCGCGCTGTCGGCGAGCGCGACGGCGGTGGCGATCACCTGGTCGAGGGTCAGTTTCGGCTTTCGCCCCCTGGTCGGCTGCCGGGTTTCGCCGCGGTCACGCCACAACAGTTCGAGGCTGCGCTCGAAATCCATCCACACTCCACTCGGCCGTGAAGCTGGATTCTACATTCTCGTATGCGGTACGGTTAAAGTTATCCCGTAGGGCGTACGAAAAGGAGTGGGGAATCGTGACGATCCTGGTGACCGGTGCGACCGGAAGCGTCGGCAGGCTGCTCGTCGACGAGCTGGTGGAGGCCGGGGCGCCGGTGCGGGCGCTGACCGTCAATCCGGTGAAGGCGGCGTTGCCCGAGCAGGTGGAGGTCGCCAAGGGGTACCTGGGCAAGCCGGAGACCTTGCCGGAAGCCCTGAAAGGCATCGAGACCGTGTACCTGGCGCCGCTCGCGGCCAAGGTGGACGACTTCGTGAAGCTGGCGAAGGAGGCCGGAGTGCGCCGGGTGGTGGCGCTGTCGGGCAGCAACGCCGACGATCCGGCGGAGAACTCGAGCGGCGTTGACTACGCGATCATCGAGAAGGCCGTCCGGGAGGCGGGCTTCGACTGGACGTTCCTGCGGCCGGGCGCGTTCATGAACAACACCCTCGGCTGGGCCGAGACGATCAAGGCCGAGCGCGTGGTCCGCGAGGCCTACCCCGAGTCACGGATGACGCCGATCGACCTCGCGGACATCGCCGCGGTCGCGGCGCACGTCATCCTGACCGAAGGGCACGTCGGCAAGAAGCACACGCTGAGCGGGCCGACGGCGGTCAGTCAGCGTGAACAGGTCGCCGCCATCTCGGCCGCGCTCGGCGAAGAGGTGGTCTTCCAGGAGCTGACCCGGGAAGAGGCGAACAAGCAGTGGGCCGCCGCCGGGATCCCGGCGGAGATCGCCGAATGGCTCCTCGACGGCTTCGCGTACTTCACGGAGAACCCCGACAAGCCGACGGGGGTAGTCCAGGAACTCACCGGACGGCCCGGCGTCACCTATGCGGAGTGGGCGGTGGCGAACGTCGAAGCGTTCCGCTGAATGGTCGTGAGTGGCGATTCGGGTTCTCTGGAGGGGTAAGGGCAAAGGGGCCGTTCGGGGCATCAGGGTACGACGTTGGGGCTGCGGTGTTCCCGATGTGGCATTGGGGACGCTCAGCGCCTCCAGTGCCACATCGGGGGCGTCGAACCGGGGTGGCGAGGGCCTCCTTCACTGCTGTCAGGGTAAGCAAGGAGGCCCTCGCGGACACGCCACATTTGCCCATCCCCCTTCCCGAATGTCCATAAGGGACACTTTCGAGATAATGGTGCCCGATTTGGGTAATTTGCACGGCTTGCAAGGGGGCGTAAGTGATAAAGAGGGTTAGAACCCTGCTTGCCACTCACGGCCCCCATCGGAAACCACGCATATAGTCACAACTCGGACATTCAGCTGGAAGAAGGTGTCCTTTGTGGACACTCAGGGGCACGACCGGCTCCCTCCACTGCCTCGGAGTCAGCGAAGGGGTCCTTCACCGCAGAGGGTCGGTCACGCCGCATTTGACTACCCTCGATAACCCGAATCGCCACTCAAGACCCGCTGTACCGATGACGGTCCGGGCGGGTGATCGCAACAGCCTTACCGGTCCTCAGCGAGCCCGGCGGGGGAGGCGGGTCGGCAGTGGCGCACCACGCCGCGGCTGATCCGCCGCCGGAGCGGTCGCCTCGGCGGGCGGCGAGGACGGCCGCTGCGGCTGCGGCAAGGGCGGCGGGGCCTGTGAATCGCGGGGCCAGGCCGGGGTGATCATCGCCTGTGCCCCGACCCGGCGGACCGGCAGTCCGTGCGCCTCCCGTGCGGGCAGGCCTGGCCAGATCTCGCCCGCCTCCTTGGCGGCGTCGCGGATCGCGGTGCCGTCGAGCGAGGTGTGCGTCTCCTCGATGTCGCGGTCGAGCCATTGGACGATGAGCTCCAGCGGCCCGTCGGGCGGCAGCGGCCACAGGAAGATCTCGTGTTCGACGTGGAACGCCGAACCGCCCAGCCCCTGCGCGCGCAGCACCGGCTGGTCCGGTTTGGTGGCCGACGGCACGGAGATGGTCTCCGAACTGGCGCGCCTGCCGTCGGGGAAGAGCACTCCGACCAGCAGCGCGTTGTAGTCCGGGACCCGGCGGTGGTCGATCAGGCCTTCGCCGGGTTCGTCCAGCAGCAGATCACGCGAGTACACCGACAGCTGGAAGGACGCAGACTCCGGCCACACCTCGATCCCGCGCAGCGCCACGATGGTCCGCTCGGCGCGGCCCAGCGGCATCGACCAGGGCAGGATCGCCGGGACGATGTACTCGTGCGGCGGCTCCACCCAGGGGCGGCCGTTGTAGCCGAACAGTTCCTGTTCCGGCACCGGGAACAGGGGGCGGCTGCGCGGACCGTCCGTGAAGAAGCTCATCGCGGCGCGGCAGGACGCGGGGTGAAGCTGTCCGACCTGCCGTTCACGCCGTCAACGACCACCATGCGCTCACGGTAGCCGATGACCATGCCGGTACTGAACGGTTTCAAGGTACCTTTCGCGTCACCCGAAGCCCTTGATCTTCACTTTCGTGCCCTTCGGCACCTTGGTGCCCGGCTGCGGATCCTGTTCCAGGACGAAGTCGAAACCACCGTTTCCGCCGCCGTGACCGTTCCCGTTTCCGCGACCCTGGCGGTCGGGCTCCAGACCCGCCTGTTTCAGGATCTGAATCGCCTCCTCCATCCGTTTGAAGGTCACGTTCGGTACTTCGACGGCGTTCGAAACGAACACTCCGATACGGCGGTTGCTCGCCTTGCCGCCGCCCTTCGGGTCGGTGCGGATCACCTGACCGGCGGCGAACTGGTCGGAGAACTCCTCGCCGGCCTGGAACGGCTGGAAGCCCGCCTGCTGCAGGATCTGGAACGCGGCGTCCTTGCTCTGCCCGGTGACGTCCGGGACCGGCGGCAGCGGCTCGGGGCCCTTCGACAGGATGATCGTGACCTGCCCACCGATGTTCAGCTGCGAACCGGGGCTCGGGTCGACGCGGATCACCTTGTTCTTGGCGACGTCGCTGTACTCCTGCTCGCCCTGGACCGGGGTCAGCTGTGCGGCCTTGATCGCCGTCTCCGCGTCCTGCGGGCTCGTCCCGGCCTGGATGTCCGGCACGATCGGCCGGCCCTTCGAAAGCACGACGTTGACCGTGGAACCCGGCGCGAGCGACGTGCCCTCGCCCGGGTCGGACCGGATCACCGTGTGCTGGGCGGCGGTGTCGCTGTACTCCTCGGTGTAGGCGGGGGTCAGCTTCGCCGAGCGGAGCGCGTCCCCGGCGGCGGCCTGGTTCATCCCCGCCAGTTTCGGCACCGACGACGAGCTCGGCCCGGTGTCGTTGAGGATGAAGGCGAACGCGCCGATCAGGCCGCCGAGAACCAGCACCGCGGCGGCGATCATGACGTAGAGGCGCTTGCGCGACCCCGGCTGCTCGTCGTCGGCGGCCGGTTGGGGCCGTGGGGGAGGCGTGCGGGGTGGCTGGGCGGCGGGGATCTGCGGCTCACGGTGCAGTGCCTGCGTTCCGCGCGGGCCGGTGACCGGCATGGTCGCCTCGGCGACCGGGGTCAGCACCGTCGTCGCCAGGGCCGGGTTCGCCGCCGGGACGGCGGGGATGCCGGGAGTCGTGCGTTCGGCGTCGGTCTCCCGGTCGGCGTCGGCGGGCAGCGGCACGGGCACCGGGACGGCCGGGACGCCGAGGACGGTACGCAGGTGGTTCAGCTCGGCGAGGAACGCCGCGGCGTCGGCCGGACGCTGCTCGGGGTCGCGGCGCGTGGCGCGCAGGATCAGTTCGTCGAGCAGCGGCGGGATGCCCGGCCGCAGCTCGCTCGGGCGCGGGACGTCGTCGTTGACGTGCCGGTACGCCACCGAGAGGGCGGTGTCGCCGGTGTACGGCGGACGTCCGGTGAGCATTTCGTACAGCAGGATCCCGGCCGAGTAGACGTCGCCGCGCGAGGTGGTCGCGCCGGTCGCGACCTGCTCGGGGGACACGTAGGCGACGGTGCCGAGGATGACGCTCGAACTCGTGGTGCCCGCGCTCGCGATCGCGCGGACCAGACCGAAGTCGCCCACCTTGACCACGCCGCCCGAAAGCGCCGTGCCGCCGCGGCCGATGAGCACGTTCTCCGGTTTGACGTCGCGGTGCACCAGCCCCGCGGCGTGCGCCGCGGCCAGCGCGGAGAGCACCGGTTCGATGATGCTCAGCGCGAGCGCGACGTCCAGTGGACCGCGTTCGGCGAGCAGTTCACGCAGGGTCCCGCCGTCGACGAGTTCCATGACCAAGAACGCGCGGCCGGACTCCTCGCCGCCGGGGGTGTCGAAACCCTGGTCGTGCACCGCCACCACGTGTGGATGATGCAGCCGGGCCGCTGACCTGGCCTCCCGCTCGAAACGCTCGACGAACGACCTGTCGTCGGCGAACCGTGGGTCCATGATCTTGATGGCGACCTGGCGGTCCAGGCGGGTGTCGACGCCGCGGTACACCGACGACATCCCACCGCGTGCGAGCAGCTTGTCCACCCGGTAGCGGCCCTCGAGCAGAGTGCCCACCAGCGTGGGGTCCGTGCGTGTCACGGCTATGGATCGTACGGAAGTACCCATGTTCTGGTGTACGGGACCTGGCTCGCCGGGGATCACGATTCCCGCCATTTCGTCGAATCGGCGGTATACGTGACCGGGTGGGCACTCTCCGTCATGGTCCGGGTCGTCACCCATGCGTACTAACGGAGCGGGAGACGGAATGTGGCACAGTGTCACCTGTGAGTGGTATTCCCGTCGCCGACGACGTTCTCGATGCAGATGTGGCCGTTCTCCCGGTTCCGGAGGTCGCGACCGCGCTGAACGTCTCGGCCAACAAGGTCCGCCAGATGCTGCGCGACGGCCACCTGATCGCCGTCCGGCGGAAGGGCGAGCTGTACGTCCCGGTCGCGTTCCTGGTCAAGGACGGCGTGGTCAAGGGCCTGGCGGGCACCATCACCGTGCTCGCGGACGCCGGTTTCAGCCGGACGGAGATGCTGCGCTGGCTCTTCGCCGCGGACGAGACCCTGCCGGGGACCACACCGGTCAACGCGCTCCGCACCAGCCACGGCACCGAGGTCAAGCGACGCGCGCAGGCGATGGCGTTCTAGCTCTGACCAGCATGAACGTCGCGGCCGCCAGAAGCTGGCAACCCGCCGCGGCGCTCAGCGCGGCGGTTACGGAGAGTGCGCTCAGCGGTCCCGCGAGCGCGGCACCCGCCGCGAGTCCGGTGATTTTCACGCTCGCGGCCGTCGTGAATACCTGAGCCCGCACTCGCGCGGGCGCTTCGCGGTGCCGGATGGCGAAAAGCGCCGAAAGCTGCGGTCCTTCGGCGAATCCGGCGAGCACGGCGGCGGCCAGCAGAGTCACCCTGTCGTGCCCCGATGCCGCGAGCAGGAAGCTCGCGCCCAGCAGGACGGTGCTGGCGAGCACGGTGCGATCCGGCGGCGGCGGCCTGCGGGCCAGCACCGCGTTCGCGACCAGTGACGCGGCGGCCAGCACGGTGAGCAGCAGCGCGCCGAAGCCCGGATTCCCCAGCCGTTGGGCGCCGAGCAGCGGATAGCAGACGATGGCGACCCCGATGCCGAGGAAGGACATCGTGGACGTCGCGGTGGCGCGCAGCAGGGTGCGGTTGCGGAAGAGGACCGCGAACCCGTCGGCGAGTTGACGGCGGATCGGTGTCGCGGGTTTCGCCTCGGCCGCGGGGAGCGACCACGCGGCCGGGAAGGCCGCGGCGACCAGCGTGATCGCGACAGCCACCGCCGCCGGCGCTCCGGCGTACGCGGCCACGAGGCCGGCGAGTCCCGGACCGGCGAGGCTCGCGGCGGTGAACGTCATCGCGTCCAGGGTGCTGGCCCTCGTCAGCGGTGTCTCGCCGCGGACGTTCGGCAGCTGCGCCGTCCACCCGCCCGCCAAGGCCGGGTTGAGCAGCCCGGCCGCGACGGCCACCGGGATCGCCGCGGGGATTTCGACCAGCGCGAGCACCGCGCCGAGTCCGCCCGCGTAGGCGAGAAGCGCCCACGCCAGCAATCGGCCTGGTCTGGGACTGCGGTCGAGCAGAGCGCCGAGCAGCGGCCCGCCCGCCGCCGCGGAGATCGTCAGTCCCGCGAGCAGCGCGGATCCGGTGGCGGCCGAACCGTCGACACCGATGCCGAGCAGCAGCAACGCCGGCCCGGACAGCTCGTCGCCGGTCCTGGCGATCGTCGCGCCGGTCAAGTAGGCGGCGAGTCTGTAACGGCCTCTCATGGACAAGACGTTACAGTGGGATATGATTTCAGCGCAGCGGGATTTTTTGCCGGGCCGTTCGGCTCGGGCGGCGGCGCAACGGGCGGTGGATCTGCTGACGGTGCTGCTGGCGCCGGAACCGTCGGTCGCGTCGGTTCGCGCCGTACTCGAGGCGCACGGCGAGACCTCTGTCGAGTTGAAGCCGTTGGACGTGGCTTCGTTGCGTGAGGCGGCCGCGGAACTGCGCGACGTCTTCGCGGCGCGGGATGTCGCGGAGGCGGCCGGAGTGCTCAACCGGCTGCTGGCTCGTTACGCGCATCCGCCGCGGCTGACCGATCACGCCGACGGGTTCGGCTGGCACCTCCACGTGGACGCCGACGACGACGGGCCGTGGGGCGCGTGGCTGGTGACGTCGTCCGCGCTGGCGCTGGCGGTGTTGCTGGCGGACCGTCAGGCGCCGCCGGGTGGGTTGTGTGCGGCCGCGGGTTGCGGGAAGCCGTTCGTGCACTTGGGCGGGGGGAGCCCGCGGCGGTACTGCTCGACGCGGTGCGCCACCCGGGAGAGGGTCGCGGCTCACCGTCGCGATCGGTCCTGAACGCCATGAAAGGTCCTTTCCTTGCAAAATTTGCAAGGAAAGGACCTTTCCTAGCGCGTGTGAGAGGTCAGGACTGCTGCTTGTCCCGCCAAGCGATCCAGGACCGCAGCTTGTCGAGGTTGTAGTCCGGCCCGCCGGTCGCCACGGTGAACAGCGAGACACCCAGTTCCAGCAGCTTCGGGCCCAGCTCCTCGGGCTCACCCTCGACGGCGACCGAACGCTCGATCTCCTTCGGGTCCCGGCCGACGTCGGCGCAGTGCTGGTCGAGGATCTTGACCTTGCGCTCCACGACCTCCGGGTCGCCGAAGCCGTGCCAGATGTCGGCGTGCTTCGCGACCAGGCGCAGGGTCTTCTTCTCGCCGCCGCCACCGATCAGCACCGGGATGTCCCGGACCGGCTGCGGGTTCAGCTTGCCCAGCCTGCTTTCGATCCGCGGGAGCGCCTCGGCGAGGTTGTCGAGCCGCCCGCCCGCGGTGCCGAACTCGTAGCCGTACTCGTCGTAGTCCTTCTCGAACCAGCCGGAGCCGATGCCGAGGATCAGCCGTCCGTCGGAGATGTTGTCGACGGTGCGGGCCATGTCGGCGAGCAGCTCGGGGTTGCGGTAGCTGTTGCACGTCACCAGTGCGCCGATCTCGACCCGCGATGTGGACTCCGCCCAGGCGCCCAGCATGGTCCAGCACTCGTAGTGCAGGCCCTCGGGCTCACCGTAGAGCGGGTAGAAATGGTCCCAGTTGAAGACGATGTCCACGCCGAGGTCTTCGGCCTCCGAAGCCGCCCGGCGGATGGCCTTGTATTCGGCGTGCTGCGGTTGCAGCTGGACACCGATCCGAATCTTCCTGTTCGCAGCAGTGGTCATGTTCGCAGCCTAAGCCTGGAGTTGCTCCACGCGCTCGCCAGCATCCTCGGCAGCGCGACTCCCAGCCGGCGACGGCGCGGGACGACCGCGCGGGTGTTCAGCACGTCGTAACCCAGTGCCGCGATTTCGTCGAGGATGCCTTCGTAGAGCACGAGCGCGGTCCGCACGCAGTCGCGGGATTCCGCGCGCAGCAACGGGACGCCCGCTTCGGCGCGGCGGTACACCGCCCGGTTGCGCGCCACCGCGACGGCGAGCGCGCGCCGCACCCGCCGGTCGGGCAGCCCGCGGGCACGGGACCATTCGAGCAGTTCGCGGTCGACGCCGAACGCGGCCAGCTCCTCGGTCGGCAGGTACAGCCTTCCCCGGTCGAGGTCTTCGCCGACATCGCGCAGGAAGTTGGTCAGCTGGAACGCTTCACCCAGCGCGGCGGCGCCCGGCACGGCTTCGGCGACCGGGACGACGGTGCCGAAGACGGGCAGCATCTGCAGGCCGATCACCTCGGCCGAACCGTGGATGTACTCCCGGAGATCGGCGTAGGTCGCGTATTCGGTGATCTTGAGATCCATCGCCATGGACCGCATGAAGGCGTCGAACAGCTCGCGGTCCAGGTCGTGGCGCCGCACGGTGTCGGCGAGCGCGGTCAGCACCGGATCGGCGGGCGTGCCGCCGTCGAAGACCCGCGCGACCATGACGGCGACCTCGTCCAGGGCGACCGCGGGATCCGTGCCGGGCGCGGGGTTGTCGACCACTTCGTCCGCCATCCGCGCGAAGCCGTACAACGCGTGCGCGAACGGACGCGTCCGCGCCGGCAGCAGCCGGGTCGCGAGGAAGAACGTGCGGCCGTAATGCGCGTTGATGCGGCGGCATTCGGTGTACGCGGCCCGCAACGACGGCTCGGTGATCCCCGCGGCGTCGAGTTCGTTCATCGGCCGGTGACCCTTCCCGCCGCGAGCCTGCCGGAGATCACCACCGGAGGGATTCCGACGCCCGGTGTGGTCCCGCAGCCCGCCAGTACGACATTTTCCGCCGCTCGCACGAGGTTCCCCGGCCGGAACGGGCCGGTCTGGGCGAAGGTGTGCGCGAGTGAGAACGGTGTGCCCGCGGTGAGCCCGCGCTCCGCCCAGCCCTCCGGGGTGATCGCCTCGTCGACGGAGAAGTCGTCCGCGAACCCGGTGAGGCCGCGCTTTTCCAGTGTGCGCACCAGTTCCGCGCGATAGGCGGGACCGACCCGACGCCAGTCGATCTTGCCGCGGCGCAGGTTCGGCGCCGGGGCCAGCACCGAGATCACCTGGCCGCCGCCGGGGGAGAGGCCCGGTTCGGTCGCGGTCGGCCGGGTCACCAGCAGCGACGGGTCGCTCATCAGCTTGCCTTCGCGGATGATCTCCGAAAACGTCTCTTCCCAGGCGTGACCGAAGAAGATGTTGTGGTGGCCCAGATCCGGCCAGGAGTCCGGCGCGTGCCCGTGCAGGACGACGGCCGATGGCGAGTACCGCAGCGGCAGCGGCCGCCGGGGGCGGGCACCGAGCAACCGGTAGGCGGTGCCGAGTTCGGTGGCGAGAACCACGGTGTCGCAAGGAATCCGCTCGCCCGAGCGGGTCCGCACCGCGCGTACCCGCGAGGAAACCCTTTCCAGCCAAGCGGCTTCGGTGCCGAGCCGCAGTTCCGCCCCGGCGCGCTCGGCGGCGCTCGTCATCGCCCGCGCGATCTCGCCCATCCCGCCCGACGGGTAGTAGACCCCGCCGACGGTGTCCATATAGGAGATGACGCCGTACGCGCCGATCGCGCGCGCCGGATCGAGGCCCGCGTAGAGCGCCTGGAAGGAGAACAGGCGGCGCACCCGGTCGTCGCGCAGGAACCGGCCGATCTTCGGGCCGAGACGGCCGAAACCGCCCAGTGCGGCCAATTTCGCCAGTTCCGGGCGGACGAGATCGAGCGGGGAATCGAAGTTCGCGCCGATGAAGTGGTCCTTCTGGACCGCGTACAGCTCGGTCAGCCAGCGCCGGAGCCTGCGGTAGCCGTCGGCTTCGGCCGGGCCCGCGGCCGCGCGGATCTCGGCCTCCATCGCCGCCGCCTCGGTGTGCACGGCGATCGTGCTGCCGTCGGCGAACCTCGCGCGGTAGGCCGGGTCGAGCCGGGTCAGCGTGAGGTTGTCCGCCACGGATTCGCCGACCGCGGAAAAGGCCTCGTCGAGCAGCTCCGGCATGGTCAGCACGCTGGCGCCGGTGTCGACGGTGTTGCCGCCGAAATCCGCCTGACCGGCCCGGCCTCCAGGGCTCTTGTCCTGCTCCAGCAGGGTCACCCGGCGGCCGGCGCCGAGCAGGTGCAGCGTCGCCGACAGCCCGGCGAGCCCGCCACCGATCACCACCACGTGGTCACTCGGACCGGTGACAGTGCGCATCAGTACGTCCGCTGGGTCGCCTTGACGACCAGCCCGGTCAGCGCGGCGGGAGCGGGCTCGGCCAGGTGAGCGCGGTCCAGCGTCGCCATCGCGGAGTCGGTGAGCTCGTCGATGCGGCGTTCCACCGCGTCGACGGCGCCGACGTCCTGCAGCGCCTCGCGCACGGTCTCGACGGCGTCTTCGGACAGGTGAGCGTCGCCGATGGCGTCGGAGATGACCTTCGCCGCCGCGTCCTTGCCCTGCTCGGCCGCGCCCTGGAGACCCAGCGCGACCAGCAGTGTCCGCTTGCCCTCACGCAGGTCGTCGCCCGCGGGCTTGCCGGTGACCGACGGGTCGCCGAACACCCCGAGCAGGTCGTCCCGCAGCTGGAACGCCACGCCGACCTCGTCGCCGAACTCGCGCAGCGTCGCGATCAGGGCGTCGTCGGCGCCACCGAGCGCGGCACCGAGGTGCAGCGGGCGCTGGACGGTGTACGCGGCCGTCTTGAGCTTGCAGATGTGCAGCGCAGCCTCGGGGGAGGCGTCGCCGGTGGCCTGGGTGCGGACGTCGAGGTACTGGCCGGCGAGGACCTCGGTGCGCATAGCGCGCCACGCCGGCCGCGCCGCCGCGAGGGCCGCGGGCGGCAGCGGTGCCTCGGCGAACATGTCGTCGGCCCAGGCCAGCGCGAGGTCGCCGACCAGAACGGCGGTCGCGAGCCCGAACGTGCTCGGCGAACCCAGCCAGCCGCTGTCGGCGTGGAGCTTCGCGCCCGCGATGTGCACGGTCGGTGAACCGCGGCGCGAGTCGGAGGAATCGATGAGGTCGTCGTGGATCAGCGCGCACGCCTGGATCAGCTCCAGGCTCGCCACCGCCTGCAGCACGCCTTCGACGTCCGGTCCCGCCGGATCGCCGCCCGCGCCGCGCCAGCCCCACCAGGCGAAGGTCGGGCGCAGGCGTTTTCCGCCGCCCAGGACGAACCCGGCCAGCGCGTCGATCCCGACGCCGACGACCGGTTCGGTGCGGCGGATCTCGGCACCGGCGCGCTCGAGGAACCCGGCCAGCGCCCGCTCGACGTGGGCGGGCAGATCGGCGTCGTAGGCGGACGTGTCCATGAGCACATCCTCCGGGAAGCACGTCCCCGTGACCCAGTCGGGTGCCTTCGAATGTGGCGGAACTCGCCGCGTTTAGTCCTCTGAATGCGGTAGTTGCACGCGCAAGGACCGCATTCAGAGGACTAAACGCGGGTCTTGTCGTAGTGCCGCTTCGCCCGCGCCCGGTTGCCGCAGTCCGACGAACTGCACCAGCGCCGTGACCGGTTGCGCGTGTGGTCGGTGAAGACCCAGCCGCAGCCCGGCCCCTCGCATTCGCGGATCCGTTCCATCTTCGTGGATCGAAGCAGTTCCTCGGCCTCCAGCGCGAGGAAGTGCGGCAAGGCGGCGTCGCCCGTCAGCGGCACCGTCCACCGCAACGGCAGGGACGGCGCGAGCTCGGCGTGCCGATACGCCGCGAGCAGGGGCTTTCGCAGTGCCGTGGGGTCCGGCGGAGCCGAGACGAGGACGCGGTAGAGCGTCTCGCGGAAGGCCTTCACCGCCTCCAAGACGGCTTCGGAGATCTCCAGCCGTTCGGTGCGGGCGCCGACCAGGACCACCCACTCGGACAGCCGTTCCGGGGCCGAAAGCCGGTCTTCCCGCCGGGCCGGATCGCGCCGCCAGGAAACGGTGTTGACCAGGTCCAACGGCACGCTTCCGCCGATGCTGTCGTATCCGTTCCAGTGGCCGTCCATGGTTCTCCTAATGGTCAAAAGCAGTTTAGCTTGTTAGTGTCGAGGTCATGACGACGCTCCGGCGGAACTATCTGGCCGGCGCCCGCATCGGGCTCGGGCTGGGTGTCGCGACCTTCGTTCTCGGTGTCACCTTCGGCGCGTACAGCCAAACGCTGGGCTGGGGGATCGCGGCCCCGATCGTCGCGTCGATCCTCGTGTTCTCCGGCTCGGCCCAGTTCGCGATGGCCACCGCGCTCGCGGGCGGCGGGAACCTCGCCGTCGCGGTCGGCGCGGCGGCCCTGATCAACGCCCGGTTCCTGCCGATGGGCGCCGCCGTCGCCTCGGATCTGCGCGGTGGACGCCTGCGTCGCGCGTGGGAGGGCCAGGCCGTCGTCGACGGTTCGTGGGTGGCCGCCCACCTTGGCGAAGGGCGCTTCGATCGCGAAAAGCTCATCGGTTGCACGGTCGTCCAACTGCCCGCATGGGTGCTGGGGACGGTGCTGGGCGTTCTGGCCGCGCCACCACCGGACGTCGTCTCGCGGTTCGGGCTCGACGTCGTGTTCCCCGGCTTCTTCCTGGTCCTGCTCGTCGACGAACTGCGCCGTTCACGGCAGGCTGTCCTCACCGCGGCGCTCGCCGCCTGCCTGGCCGGGGTCCTGGTGCTGTTCGTCCCGGTCGGGCTCGCGCTGATCGGCGCCTCCGCCGCCGCGCTGCTCGGACTGGGGGCGCGGCGATGACGCTCTGGCTCGCCATCGTCCTCGTCGCGCTGGTCAGCATCGGGTTCAAGGCGGCGGGCCCGGTCCTGCTCGGCGACCGGACGCTGCCGCCGCGGCTCGCGAGCGTGATCGCGCTGCTCGCGCCCGCGTTGCTGGCCGGTCTCGTGCTCACGGACGTGGCCGGTCCGGCCTGGTCCGGGCTCGACTGGACCCTCTGCGCCGGCCTTGCCGCGATCGCGGTGACCTACGCGCTGCGCGTGCCGGTGCTCGCCGCGATCCTCTGCGGGGTCGTCGTCACCGCCGTTCTGCGCTTCCTGGTCTAGCTCCAGAACGGGCCGCTCAACCCGGCCTGGGCGAAGTACGCGGCCGCGGCGGCCGGATCCCGGCGGGTGTACCCGTGCTCCAGCCTGCCCTCGTACCACCCCGCCGCGAGCCGCCACAGCGTCGCCAGATCCATGACGTATCCCTTGTCCTGCCCCGTTTCCGCCAGCCATCCGTCCACACAGGACTCACCGCAGAACAGGCGCTGGTTGTCGCAGGTGTGCACGACGTCGTCCCACATCCGCGCCACCGGCACCAGGAAGTGCGCGACCAGCCTGCCCTTCGGCGGAGTGCGGTCGTTCACCAGCAGGGCGTGCGGCTCGCCGCAGCCGCGGCAGCGCGTGGACACCAGCACCTCGGGTTCGGCCTTGACCAGATGGGGGATCGCGAACGCGTCCCACGCGCAGCCGCCCCACCACAGCGTGTGCGCGCCCATCACGGAGAATCCCAGCGGAATCGCCGCGAACGGATGCGCCAGCACGACGTGTTCGCATTCGTCGAGCACGAGATGCCGTCGCTCCGCGAGCCGGTGCAGTGCCTGTTTCGCCACCGCGAGTGATCCGTGGGCGGCGTCGGCCAGTTCGGGGGCCGTCGGCGGCCTCCCGTGCTCGGCGAACGCGCGGTAGACCGTGACGCGGACGTCCTCATCCCAGCTTGTGTCGGTTTCGGCGCTCATGGCGGCTCCCTGTGCTCGTCACCGAGTCTCCCCAGCCCGGCTCCACTCGGCAACCGCTCGTACGTGGCTGAAGTCGCACGCCCATAGCCTGAGAGGGGGCTCCCAGCCAGCGGACATTCCCCCCTAAAATGGCGGAATGACTTCGGTGGTCGAGCGGTTGCAGGGTGATGGACCCGTGTTCTCCATCGAGTTCTTCCCGCCCCGCGACGCGGCAGACGAGGCCGTGCTGTGGAAATCGATCCGGGAACTCGAGCCGCTGGACCCGGCGTACATGTCGATCACCTACGGCGCCGGCGGCTCCAGCCGGGACGGCACGATCCGCAGCATCGCCCGCGTCGCCACCGAAACCACGCTGGTGCCGATGGCGCACCTCACCGCCGTGAACCACTCGGTCGCGGAACTGCGCAACGTCATCGGCTGGTACGCCGCCGTCGGCGTGCGGAACATCCTCGCGCTGCGGGGCGACCCGCCGGGCGACGTCTACGGCGACTGGGTCCCGCATCCGGAGGGGCTCAACTACGCCGAGGAACTCGTCGAGCTGGTGCGTTCGCTCGGCGACTTCTGCGTCGGCGTATCGGCCTTTCCGTACGGCCACCCCAGGTCGGCGAACCTCGAAGCCGACACCGAGTACCTCGTGCGCAAGCTCCGCGCCGGCGCGGATTTCGCGATCGCGCAGCTGTTCTTCGAGCCGGAGGACTTCCTCCGCCTGCGCGACCGGGTGGCGGCCACGGGCTGCGAGGCGCTGGTCATCCCCGGCATCATGCCGCTGACCACGCCGCGGACACTGCACACGTCCATCAAGCTGTCCGGCGCGCCGGCGCCGCGGCGGCTGCTGGACCGGCTCGAACCGCTGGCCGGCGACCCCAAGGCCTTCCGCGCCGAAGGGATCGACGCGGTGACCGAACTGGGCGAGCGGCTCATCGCCGAAGGCGTCCCCGACCTGCACTTCTACACGTTCAACCGGTCCAAGGCCACGCGTGAGGTGGTCAGCAGGCTCGGGCTGGTCCCGGCCCGCGCGTAACTCCGTACCGAAGTCGCCCGCCATCCCGGTAGCGTGCCGGTCATGGCTTCAACCGCGCGAAGTGTGCACCAGATCTGTGACCGGTACGTCGACGACTACGCCGCGGCCGACCCGGTCGCCGCGACGACGTTCGGCATCTCCGGATACGACGACCAGCTGACCGACTACTCGCCCGCCGGGCACGCGGCGCGGGCCGCCATCGCCGCCCGTGCGCTGGCCGACATCGAAGCGGCCGAACCCGCCGACGACGGCGAGCGCGCGGCCAAGGCGGTGTTCACCGAGCGGATCGGGTTGCACCTGGAGATCCACGAGGCGGGTCTCGACATCGCGGCGCTGAACGTGATCGAAAGCCCCGTGCAGGAACTGCGCATGGTCTTCGACTTCATGCCCACCGACACCGCGGAGGACTGGGCGACGATCGCCGCCCGGATGGCGAGGGTGCCCGAAGCGCTCGACGGTCTCCGCGCCTCGCTGCTCGCGGCCGCGGACGCCGGCCGGGTGTCGGCGTTGCGGCAGGTCGGCAAGGTCGCCGAACAGGCCGAAACCTGGGCCGGTCTGAAGGACGAGGCCGGTTTCTTCGAAACTCTCGTCTCGGGCGCGAAGGACGTCGACGAGAAGCTCCGCACCGAACTCGGTCAGGCCGCTCACGCCGCGCAGGAGGCGTACGCGGAGTTCGCCGGTTTCCTCCGCGCCGAACTCGCCCCGCTGGCGCCGGTCAAGGACGCCGTCGGCGCCGAGGTCTACCGGCTGTGGTCCCGGTTGTTCACCGGAGCCACCTTCGACCTGGACGAGGCCTACGCCTGGGGCTGGGCCGAGTTCACCCGTATCGAGACGGAGATGCGCGAGGTCGCCGGCCGGGTCAAACCCGGCGCCACCCTCGCCGAGGCGGCCGCCGTCCTCGACGCCGACCCCAAGTACGTCGTGCGCGGCCGGGCGGAATTCCAGGCCTGGATGCAGAACCTGTCCGACAACGCGCTGAAGTCGTTGCGCGGCAAGCACTTCGACATCTCCGACCGGGTGATGGCGCTGGAGTGCAAGATCGCCCCGCCCGGTGGCACCGTCGGCGCGTACTACACCGGCCCGAGCGAGGACTTCTCCCGCCCCGGCCGCATGTGGTGGTCGCTGCCGCAGGGCCGGGACGAGTTCACCACCTGGCGCGAGGTCAGCACCGTCTACCACGAGGGCGCGCCGGGTCATCACCTGCAGATCGCGACCGCGGTCGACCAGTCGGAGTCGCTCAACAAGTACCAGCGGCTGCTGGCGTTCACCTCCGGGCACGCCGAGGGCTGGGCGCTGTACTCCGAGCGGCTGATGGAGGACCTCGGGTTCCTCTCCGACGACGGCGAACTGTTCGGCATGCTGTCCGAGCAGCTGTTCCGTGCCGCGCGGGTGATCGTCGACATCGGCATGCACCTGGAGCTGGAGATCCCGGCGGGTACCGGCTTCCACGAGGGCGAGCGGTGGACGCCCGAACTGGGCCTGGAGTTCATGCTCACCCGGACCGTCACCGACCCGGCCCACGTGCACGACGAGATCGATCGCTACCTGGGCTGGCCGGGGCAGGCGCCGTCGTACAAGCTCGGCGAACGGCTCTGGCTCACCGCCCGCGACGAGGCCCGCGCGCGGCAGGGCGACGCGTTCGACATCAAGCAGTTCCACACGCGGGCGCTGGCGCTCGGCGGGATGGGGCTGGACACCCTGCGGGAGATGCTGGCCGCGCAGGACTGAGCCCGCCGCTCCCCTTTGGACGTGCTAGGAACGGTCCTTTCCTTGCGAAATTCGCAAGGAAAGGACCGTTCATTGCATCCGGAGGACGCCTCCGCATGCCGGAATTCACGTGCGTCCGGTGCCAAGGCCTTGGTAGGTTCCGTCCGTGCACCGGATCTTTCTCGTCACCCCACCCCCCGCTTCCTGAGCGGGGTGTCTCCGGCCGCGCGGCGTTCCAGCCGCCCGGCCGATCCGTGCTGCACTGAAGCACCCCGCGTCGTCGACGTCCTTTCCGACAGACACAGACGCAGGAGCGTTTCCCCATGTCCGTTGCCGTACCCACGCGCGCCCGATCGTCGGCCGCGCTCGTCCTCGCCGGAGTCCTCTGGGGGACCGGCGGTCTCGCCGGATCCCTGCTCGCCTCCCGGGCGGGCCTCCATCCACTGAGTGTCGCCGCGTACCGGCTGCTCATCGGCGGCGTGATCGCCACCGGCTATCTCTGTCTCACCGGGAGCCTCCGCGGTTTCCCCCGCACTCCTGAGGTCCGCCGCCGTCTGCTCGCCGTCGGCGGCCTGTTCGCCCTCTTCCAGACCAGCTACTTCGCCGCGGTCTCGCTGAGTTCCGTGAGCGTCGCGACGATGACCACCATCGGCAGCGCGCCCGTCCTGCTCGCCGTCGCGACGGCCGTCAAGACCCGCCGCCTGCCCGGAGCGTGGACGGCGGTGTCCGTGGCCGGGTCCCTCGTCGGGCTCGCGCTGCTGCAGTGGACGCCCGGACAAGAGGTCGACGTCGCCGGAGTGCTGTTCGCCCTGCTCGCAGCGGCTGGGTTCGCCGTGCTGACGCTGGTGACCGCGACCCGCGTCGAAGGCCTCGATCCCTTGCCCACCACGGCTTTCGGCTGCCTGATCGGCGGCGCCGCGCTTGCCCCGGCCGCGCTGTGGTTCGGGATGGCGGTGCCGGTTCAGGCCGACGTGCTCGCGCTCGTCGTCTACTTCGGCGTCGTGCCGACGGCGCTGGCGTACGCCGCGTACTTCCGCGGTCTCGAAAGCGCGCATCCCGTACTGGCCGCGTTGTCCGCCCTGCTCGAACCGTTGACCGCCGCGCTGCTGTCCATGGCCGTGCTCGGGGAACGGCTCGGCGCCGTGGGCTGGTGCGGCGCGGTGGTGCTCATCGCCGCGCTCACGGTCGCCTACTCGAAACCCTAGAGCGGCAGCGTCCGGCCGAGGATCGCGAACGGCCGCGGATCCCCGGCGAAGTGGTAGTCCCGCAGCACGTCGACGAAGCCGACCCGCCGGTACAGGTTCCAGGCCCGGCTGGTGCCTTCCGGCGTGGAAAGGAGGACGTGGGCGCTGGGCACGCCGTCGAGCAGCCGTCGCAGGAGGTCCTCGCCGATCCGCTTCCCCTGGCTTTCGGGGCTGACGTGGATCTCGGTGAGCTCGAAGTAGTCGGACATCCAGTGCTCGGCGGCGGCCTGGCCCTCACGCCGGGTCAGGCCGTGGCGGACCTGCTCGTGCCACCACTGGCCGCCGCGGCCCTTGTAGCCGTAGGCGAGCCCGAGCAGGACGCCGTCCGCGTCGAGCGCGGCCATGCAGCGCCAGCCTTCGCGCAGCGCGTGCGTGAGCCACATCGGCGCGCGTTGCTCCGCCGTGCCTTCGGGGTAGCGCATGGCGTTGACGTAGATGGTCAGCGCCTCGGGGAGCCGGGCGCGGAACTCGTCCGCGGACAGCTGGACGTAACGGGTGCATTCCGAGGACATCGCGGTCACGGGCGCCCATCCTGCCCGTCGCCCGCGACGTCCGCGGGAGTGCCCCCGGTCAGCGCGACGAGGCCGTCGAACGTCGTGGGGTACACCGACTTCGGATGCCCGGCGGCGGCCCAGACGACTTCGTGGGCACGTAACGCGGTGTCGACGAGGGTGGTCAACGCCTTCGGGTGACCGACCGGGGCGACGCCGCCGATCGGCTGCCCGGTGTGCGCGCGGACGAACTCCGCGTCCGCCTTGCCGATCTCGTCGGCTCCGGTCAGCGAGGCCAGCAGCCCGGTGTCGGCGCGGTGCGCGCCCGACGTCAGGACGAGCAGGGCCGTTTCGGTGTCGCCGGTGCGGCTTCGGAAGACGAGACTGTTCGCGATCGCGCCGACCTCGACACCGAGCGCTTCGGCGGCCTGCGTGGCCGTACGGACTTCGGCGGGGAGGATGCGGATCCCGTCGGCGGCGGCGTGCTGGCCCGCCTCGGCGAGCGCGGCCGCGACCTTGGCCACCGAGGGATGACCGGACCGGTCGATGGTGCTCATACGCCTATGAGATCACGTGGCCGATGCCGTGTCCCGCACCACATGCGGCGATCACCCCGGTACGGGGTTGAGGAATGGGGCACTTCGGGGTTACATTGGAGTTGTTCGAACAGACGTTCGACATTCGGTGAGCGCGCACCGGTAGGTGCCCGGCGCGGGGGCGGGGGAAGCGCCTCGGCGCCGGGCACCGGCAGGCGCTCACGTACAGGAGGAGGGTCGTCATGTCCGTTTCGGTCGTGTCCCCCGACGAAGCCGAGAGGCCGGGGGGCACCGCGCAGCCCGCCCTGCCGATGTCGTTGCGCCCGCCGGCACCACCCGCGGCGGTCTCCTTGTACGCACAGGCGAGGCGGGGGCTCGCCGAAGCAGAGCGGGAGAGCGATCCCGCGGAGCGGTTCATCGGGGCGTATCTCGCCGCGCTGCGGGGCGCGGCAGCGGTACTGGAGGCCCGCGGCCGTCCGCACCGGGGCCGTGCCCGGCCGGCGAGCGGCTGGGTACTGCTCGACTCCGTCGCGCCCGAGCTGAAGGAATGGGCGGCGTTCTTCGCGGCCAATTCGGCGACGCGGGCCGCCGCGCAGGCGGGCATCACCGGAAAGGTCACCGTCGAGCTGGCGGACGAGCTGACCCGGGCCGCCACGGTGTTCCTGGAATTGGTGCGACGGGTGGTGCACGGGCTGCCGATGGGTGACTCGGCGCATGTGGCCTGAGCAGCCTGTCGGCCGGAGCGTGAACCCGCTGTGCCGATTCACACGCGGGTTCACCTAGAGACAGAGTCACCGCGGAGAGGGGGTGCCCGATGGCCGGGCAGGCCATGATCGACCAGGGCAGGTTCCTGGAAGTGATCGGCGCCGAAACCGAGTTGATGGCCCAGGTGGCGCACACCGCGTCCGCCGACGCGCCGGTCCCGACCTGCCCTGGCTGGACGCTCGGCGAGGTCCTCAGGCACGTGGGCAGCGTGTACCGGGTCACCCGCCGCTGGATCACCGACGGACGGCGTCCCGAGCACTGGCAGCGCAAACCGGGGCCGGGACAGCACCTGGAGGAGTACTTCCGCGAGGGCAGGGACGAACTCGTCGCCGAACTGTCCGCCCACGACCCGGACGAACTGGCGCCGACCTGGTGGCCGGCGGACCGCAGCTACGGGTTCTGGCGGCGGCGGATGGCGCACGAGACGACGATCCACCGGATCGACGCGGAGAGCGCGGCAGGCCGGGAAGTGTCGGAGATCCCCGAAGACGTGGCACTCGACGGGATCGACGAGGCGCTGGTGCTCTGGTTCGGCCAGCGGCTGCCGTTGCTCGGACTGTCCGGCACCAAGACCGGCTCGGTCGGCGTGCGCACCGCGGGCCACACCTGGATCGCCAGGGCGGGGCCCACGGAAACGGTCGCCTGGCGGTGCTCGGCCGAGGAGGCCCAGCGCGCGGACGACCTGATCACCGGGAAGCCGGACAAGATCTACCGCTGGCTCTGGGGCCGGGCGGGCCCGACGGCGGTGACGGTCAGCGGAGACCAGGACATGGCGGGACAACTCTGGGCCCTTCTGCGGCTCGCGACCCGATGACCGGTCGGTGGGGAAGCCAAACCGGTCACGCCAGTCGGCGGAGCTGAAGATGTGCCCGAGAAGCGACCGAACTCCGGTTCACCTGAGACGCACAGAAGTGTCGGTGGTGCCGTCTAGGTTCACCGGTGTGGCAGCACAGCTGGTGAACCTGGTCTTCGACTCGGCCCTTCCCAGAGATCTGGCGGGTTTCTGGGAAGGGCTGTTCAGCTGGGACGCCCCGTTCCAACCGGCGTTCCGCTCCGAGGCGGGCCCCAAACGGGGCAAGAACCGCCTGCACCTGGATCTGGCGAGCCGTTCGCCCGAGCACCAGGCCGAGCTGGTGGACCGCGCGCTGTCCCTCGGCGCACGGCATATCGACATCGGCCAGGGCCCGCCGGAGGAGAAACGGGTGCCGTGGGTGGTGCTCGCGGACCCCGAGGGCAACGAGTTCTGCGTCCTCGAGCCGCGCGAGCAGTACGAGGGCGCCGGCGCGATCGCTTCGGTCGTCACCGACGCCCTCGACCCGGAGCGGCTGGCGCGGTTCTGGGCGGCCGCCCTGGGCTGGGAGGCCGGCGTCCGGGAAGAGGCGATCGTCGGCCTGCGGCCACCGGACGGCCGCGGCCCGTGGATCGAGTTCCTCGCCACGCGGGAGGAGAAACGGCACAGGAACAGGCTGCGCTTCGAGATCGCGCCACGGCGAGGCAAGAGCCGGGCGGCCGAAGTCCGGCGCCTGCGGGAGCTGGGCGCGTCAGGGCAGCGTGGCGATGCGATGGTGGATCCGGAGGGCAACGAGTTCAGCGTGCTTTCTCCCCGCTGAGTGTTTCGCCGGGGTTGCGCGGTGGCGTCGAACGCTGACCTGAGCGAAACACTCGCGCCGTGGGCAGGCAACAACCGGCCGGGACCGTGGAGTCATGGAGACCTATCGAGCCCGGCCCACCCTGGTCCATCCCGGCGAAGAGACCGCGGCCGCGTCGGCATGGCGTGTCCGGATCCGCGTGGACGACCGGCCCGGCACCCTGGCCAGGATCGCGATCCGGCTCGCCGACCTCGAATGCAATATCCTCGGACTGTCGGTGCTCCCGGTCCCCGGCGGCGTGCTCGACGAGATCGTCCTGCGGCCGGCCACCGGTCTGCCGCGTCAACTGCTCATCGACGCGATCCGCGACGAAGGATGCGAATGCTCCGCCGTCATCGACGCGGATCTGGCCGAACTGGTCGACCCTGCCACCGCGACGCTCACCGCGGCCAAGAGGGCCGTCGAGGAGCCCGGTGGCCTCGCGGAAGTGCTCCGCGGCGTCCTCGCGGCCGACGTCGTCACCAAGGTCCCGTCGATCGAGGCGAACCCGGCCCGCACGGAAGGCGGGCACCGCGCGGTGTTCCCGGCAGGGGACGGCGCCGCGTTCGTCGCGCGCCGCCGGTGGTCACCGTTCGTCGAACTGGAACTGAGCCGCGCCGTCGCGCTGGTCGGCCTGACCACCGCCGTCCGCGACAACGTGACCGGTCCGATCGTGCTCGACCGGGCCGACGGCGCCGCGATCGTCCTGCGCAAGGGCGTCCCCGGTGACGCGGAAGCGGTGTCCGCGCTGCACCAGAGATGCTCGATGACGACGCTCTTCCACCGCTATCACACCGGAATGCGCGCCGTGCCGCGTCGCTGGCTGCACCGGCTCCTGATGCCGCCGCGCGGGATCAGCCTGCTCGCGGTCTGCGGCCGTGACGTGATCGGTCTCGGCCAGCTGATCCCGGCTGCCGAGGGCGGCGCGGCCGAAGTCTCGCTCCTGGTCGAGGATTCCTGGCAGCGCCAAGGCATCGGCACGGCTTTGCTCGCCCGGCTCGCCACTCTGGCCGTGGCCAAGGGGGAGCGCGAACTCACCGCCGTCTGCCTGCCCGGCGACGACTCCCTCCACCGCACCGCCACCCGTGTGGGGCTCCGGCCCGAACGCGCCCCCGGCGACCCCGGCACCCTGCGCTTCCGGCTCCCCGACCCGCGCGTTTAGTCCTCTGAACGCGGTAGTTCGGGTTACCAACCACCGCATTCAGAGGACGAAATGCGGGAGTGGGTCAGCGGTTCCAGAACCAGTCTTTGCCGCGGGCCTCGCCCAACGCGCGCTTCTTGCGTTCCGGGGTGAGCCGTTCCAGGTAGAGCTTGCCGTCGAGGTGATCGGTCTCGTGCTGCAGGCACTGGGCGAGCACGTCGACGCCTTCGACCTCGACCGGCTCGTTACGCAGGTCGACACCGCGCACCACGGCGTGCTTCGCGCGGACGACCGGGAACCACAGCTCCGGCACGGACAGGCAGCCCTCGCCGATCTCGTGTGTTTCTTCGGACAGCTCGACGATCTCGGGGTTGATCACGTACCCGCTCAGTCCGCCGACGTCGTAGCTGAACACCCGCAGCCCGACCCCGATCTGCGGCGCCGCGAGACCCGCGCGCCCGGCCGGTTTCACCCCGTCCATCAAATCGGTCACCAGCGACTCGATCTTCTTGTCGAATGTCGTGACCGGGTCGCATACGGTCTTGAGCACGGGATCCCCGAAATAGCGCAGGTCGCGCATCACCATGGTCGAACGTCCTTCTCCGCAGGTCTGAGCGGTGATTCTAGGCCCGCAGGCGCAACCCTTTGGGAGTCGCCCGGAAACCCGCCTCCTGAAGGACGGCCGAAAGCTCCGAAGTGAGCGCCACCTCGCCGTCGGCCTTCTGCACCGCGAGCTGCCCCAGCCAGCCTTCCCGCACCGCCGTGGACAGCGCCCGCGCGGCCGAGCGCAACCTGTCCTGATCCTCGGTGAAACTCAGCAGCGACCGGCCGCCGCGTTCGACGTACATCGCCGGGACACCGTCCACGAGTACTGCCAGCGCGCCCGCTTTCCTTGCCGGACGGTGCTTCGTGTCTCCTGTCGCGGCAGGCCATGGCAACGCGGCACCGTAGGGCTGGGCCGGGTCGGCGGCGGCGAGGACGACGGCGCCTTCGGTGGTGGTGCGCTGGTTCCCCGACTGCGCGCGCAGCCTGTCGACGGCGCCCTTCGCCGCGAACTGCGCCGCGCCGAGTCCTTCGACCACGTACCCCCGGACGACCTGCCCCGAATCCTCCATGCCGCGTAAAACCTTGTAGATTCCTGAAAAACCGCCCGTCACACGCTCGGTATCGAGGGCGCCGCGGGTGAGGACGCCGTGCCGTTCCAGGAAGGCCTCCGTCCGCGCCAGCGCGCGCCTGGTCGGATCGGCTTCGCGTCCCGGGGCCAGTGCCCAGCGGCCGGCCACCGTCGGCGGCCCGGTGCGCGAAGGCATCGCCGGACGCCCGGCCCGAAGCCGCGCGTACCGGCCGCGAGGAGCCTGTCGCCGTGGCTTGTGCGCCGCGCCGGAACCGGAGACCTGCGCCCGCAGCGGGCCCAGCGTGTCCCCGGTGACCAGACCGGCCCACACGAGATCCCACAGCGCCGCCACGACTTCGCCGTCGCCGGGCGGGGTTTCGACCATCGGCGACACCCGGTCCACGAGCTGACGGAAGAACTGCGCTCCACCCTCCAATGTGGACAGAATGGCCTCGTGGAGCGGGCCGGAGGGCAAATCGTCGTCGAGATCCGGCAACAGCAGATCGGCGACGTCCGTGGGGGCGAGCGCCAGCCAGCCGTCCCCGCCGGACAGGGATCCGCAGCCGCACCAGGTGACCTCGCCCGCCGTGGTGAGTTCGTCCAGCAGCGACGGGGTGTAGCCGGGCAGCCTGCTCGGCAGGATCAGCGACTCGACGGCGCTCGCCGGGAGCGGGGCACCGGCCAGCTGCTCGACCACGGACAGCACGTCGTCCGCCGTCGGCGCGGACCGCACTCGTGCGCCGATGCCGTGCCACGAGGGCAGGAACCGCCCCAGTGCGGCCGGTTCGACCGGCTCCACCTCGGCCCGCAGCCGGGCCAGCGACGCCCGCCGGAGCCTGCGCAGCACCGACGCGTCGCAGAACTCCATCCCGACGCCGTGGGTCTCCGGATGCCCGACGGGGCTCAGCTCGCCGCGGACCAGCCTGCCCTGCGCGGTCAGCCTGTCCAGTACGCCGGTGACCACGGCAGTCCCGAGGCCGAACCGCTCGGCCGCCTGCCGGGCGCTGAACGGGCCGCGGCTGCGCGAATAGCGCGACAGCAGGTCACCGACGGGATCCTCGACCGGCTCGGTGAACGCCTCCGGCACCCCGACCGGAAGCGCGGTGCCCAGCGCGTCGCGTACGCGGCCGGCGTCCTCGATGGCGATGAAGCGTTCTCCGCCGCCGATACGGACCCGGATCACCCGCCGCGCGGCCTCCAATTCCTCCAGCCATTCCCGCTGGATGCCGCGCGCGGCGGCCTCCTCGATCGAGAGATCGCCGAGGAACCGCAACAGATCCGCGGCGTCTTCGGCGTTGCGGGCGTGCCTGTCCGGATCGAGGCGTTGCAACGAGCGCTCGACTTCGGCGACGACCTCGGCGTCCAGCAGTTCGCGGATCGCCTCGGTGCCGAGCAGTTCGGCCAGCAGCGTCGAATCCAGTGCCAGCGCCGCCGCGCGCCGTTCCGCGAGCGGGGCGTCGGTCTCGTACAGGAACATCCCGACGTAGCCGAAGAGCAGGCTGCGCGCGAACGGGGACGCCGACGGTGTCTCGACCTCGACCAGCTTGACCTTGCGGGACCGGACGTCGGTCATCAGCTCGCGCAGCCCGCCGACGTCGTACACGTCCTGCAGGACTTCCCGCATCGCCTCCAGTACCACGGGGAACCGCTCGTACTTGGCCGCGACCGAAAGCAGCTGGGACGCGCGCTGCCGCTGCTGCCACAGCGGGGTGCGGCGGCGCGGATCCCGGCGGGGGAGCAGCAGCGACCGTGCCGCGCATTCCCGGAACCGCGCGGCGAACAGCGCGGAACCACCGACCTCGGCGACGATCAGCTGCTCGACTTCTTCCGGATCGAGCAGCACGTCCTCGACGCCGATGGTGACCTCGGCGCCGTCCATGTCCAGCGCCTCGGGCAGCCGCAGCACGATGCCGTCGTCGGAATGCGCGACCTGGGCGTCGACCCCGCGGTTCTCCCGCAGCCGGGCCGCGATCGCGAGCGCCCACGGTGCGTTGACCTGCGCGCCGAACGGCGAGTGCAGGATGACCCGCCAGTCACCCAGCTCGTCGCGAAACCGTTCCAGCAGCACGGTTTTGTCGTTCGGCACATGCCGCGTGGCCGACTTCTGCTCTTCCAGGTACGCCAGCAGGTTGTCGCAGGCGTACTCGTCCAGCCCGGCGACGGCCGCGCGTTCCCTGGCCGCCGATGGCTCCGAAGTGGACAGTTCGCGGACGAACGCGCCCAGCGCCCGCCCCAGTTCCAGCGGGCGGCCGGGGGCGTCGCCCTTCCAGAACGGCATCCGGGCGGGCTCGCCCGGCGCGGGGACCACGATCACGCGGTCGTGGGTGATGTCGGTGACCCGCCAGGAGGAGGTGCCGAGCAGGATCGTGTCCCCGACGCGGGACTCGTAGACCATCTCCTCGTCGAGCTCGCCCACGCGCGACCCGGGCTTGCCGTCGGAACCCGGCGTCATCACGGTGAACAGGCCGCGGTCGGGGATCGTGCCGCCCGAGGTCACCGCCAGCCGCTGCGACCCCGGACGGCCGTGCAGTTCGCCGGTGACCCGGTCCCAGGTGATCCGGGCGCGCAGTTCGCCGAACTCCTCACTGGGGTACCGGCCGGCGAGCATGTCGAGCACGGCCAGCAACGCGTCGTCCGGCAGGGACGCGAACGGCGCCGCGCGGCGGGCCAGGGCGGCCAGCTCGTCGACCGTCCACGATTCGAGCGCCACCATCGCCACGATCTGCTGCGCGAGCACGTCCAGCGGATTCCGCGGATACCGCACCGCCTCGATCGCCCCGGACGCCATCCGTTCCGCCACCACCGCGCAGGAGACGAGGTCGCCGCGGAACTTCGGGAACATCACCCCGCTCGACACCGCGCCGACCTGGTGCCCGGCCCGGCCGACCCGCTGCAGTCCCGAAGCGACCGTCGGCGGCGCCTCGATCTGCACGACGAGATCGACCGCGCCCATGTCGATGCCCAGTTCCAAGGAGGACGTCGCCACGACGCACGCCAGCCGCCCGGACTTGAGCTCCTCTTCCACATGGGTGCGCTGCTCACGCGACATCGAGCCGTGGTGCGCCCGCGCGATCACCGGTGCCGCGCCGGTGGTGAGCCCGGACTGGCCGATCGCCTCGGCCGGATACCGCTGATCCGGCTCCAGCTCGCTCTGTTCCGCCACGAGTTCGTTGAGCCGGGCGGTCATCCGCTCGGTGAGCCGCCGCGAGTTGGCGAACACGATGGTCGACCGGTGCGCCTGGATCAGTTCGAGGACGCGTTCCTCCACCGCGGGCCAGATCGACGGCCGCCGCGGCGCACCGTCGATGTCCTCCAGCGATCCGGGCAGACGCGCGAGGCCGGCGTCGAGGTCTTCGTTCTGCTTCGGCCCCTGAGGACCGTCGAGATCGGCCATGTCCTCGACCGGAACTTCGACGCGGACCTCGATCGTCTTCGCGAGCTTCGGCTGGACGACGGTGACCGGCCTGCCGCCCGCCAGGAACGAGGCGACCTCGTCGATCGGCCGGACCGTCGCCGACAGCCCGATCCGCTGGGCGGGTTTCTCCAAGAGGGCGTCGAGCCGTTCCAGGGACAGGGCCAGATGCGCGCCGCGTTTGCCGCCCGCGACCGCGTGCACCTCGTCGATGATCACCGTCTCCACGCCGCGCAGCGAATCGCGGGCGGAGGAGGTGAGGATGAGGAACAGCGACTCCGGCGTGGTGACCAGCACGTCCGGCGGGGTCTTGCCGAACGAGCGCCGCTCGGCGGCGGTGGTGTCGCCCGTCCGCATGCCGACGCCGATGTCCGGGACCGGCAGCCCGAGCCGCCGCGACGCCTGCGAGATACCCGCCAGCGGTGCCCGCAGGTTGCGCTGGACGTCGACCGCCAGGGCCTTCAGCGGAGAGACGTAGAGGACGCGGCAGCGTTTCCTCGGCTCGGACGGCGGAGGCTCGACCGACAGCCTGTCCAGCGCCCAGAGGAAGGCCGACAACGTCTTGCCCGATCCCGTGGGGGCCACGACCAGCGCGTGTTCCCCCGCGTGCGCGGCACGCCACGCGCCCTCCTGCGCGCGGGTGGGCGCGGCGAAGGCCCCGGTGAACCAGTCCCTGGTCGCGGGGGAGAAGAGGTCGAGTACGTGTGCCACGCCCTCCATACTGCGCCGGACCACCGACAGTTTCGCTCCGAGGGCTGTGACGAGGCACCCGGTCGGGGACGAGTTCGGCGGGTTCCGCACGTGCGGTGACCTCGCTCGTGGGAGCATCACCGCCAGCGCGGCCGGATCGGTACTGGGGCGGTCGCCGTTCGTCTGTGAAGGGGTATGAGCTGTGCGGATCCTGTCGGTGGACCTCGGGACGTCCAACACCGTGGCCGTCCTTTCGGCGCACGGGAGGCCCCCGCGCGTGGTCGAAGTCGACGGTTCGGCCAACATGCCGTCCGCGGTGTTCGCCACCGAGGACGGCACGATCATGGTCGGCCGGGACGCCGAGCGCCGCGCCCGCCTCGACCCGACCCGCTTCGAGCCCAACCCCAAACGCCGCATCGACGAGCAGACGCTCCTGCTGGGCACCGACGTCATCCCGGTCAGCGAGGTGCTGGCCGCGATCCTGCGCCGCGTCCTCGACGAGACCACCCGCCAGCTCGGCGGGGACCTGCCCGACGAGGTCCGGCTCACCCACCCCGCGCAGTGGGGCCCGACCCGCCGCAACGTGCTGCTGTCCGCCGCCCGGCTCGCCGGGATGGGCGGCAACCTGGTGCTCGTCCCCGAGCCGGTCGCCGCGGCCGCGCACTTCGCGTCGTTCCCCGGCAAGACGCTCGCTCCCGGTCAGGCGCTCGCCGTGTACGACCTCGGCGCCGGCACCTTCGACGTCGCGATCGTCGGCGCGACCCCGAACGGCGGCTTCACCGTCGTCGCCGAAGACGGCCTTCCCGACCTCGGTGGCCTCGACGTCGACCAGGCGCTGCTGGTGCACGTCGGCCGCGAGGTCTCGCACAAGGATCCCCAGCGCTGGCAGCGGGTCCTGCGGCCCGAGTCCACTCCGGACCGTCGTACGCGGCGCGCGCTGCAGGAGGACGTGAAGGCGGCGAAGGAAGCCCTTTCGCGGCACCCGCAGACCGAGGTCCCGATGCCGGAGCCGTTCGAGGACGTCCTCGTCACGCGAGGGGAACTCGAAGCGCTGGTGCGGCCGTCGATGCTGCGCAGTGTCGAGCTGATGTCCCGGGTGGTCCGCTCGGCCGGGATGACCCCGGACCGGCTCGCCGGTATCTACCTCGTCGGCGGTTCGAGCCGTCTCCCGCTGGTCGGCAGCCTGATCGCGGAGAAGCTCGGCGTCGTCCCCGGCAGCCTGGACCAGCCCGAGACCGCGGTCGCGCTCGGCGCCCAGCACGTCGCTTCCGACGGCATCAGCTCGCGCACGCAGGGCGTCGAAGGGCAGGTCGCCGCGGGAACCGGCCAGCATCAGGTCGGGCCCGGTGCTTCGGGCCCGTACGCGCCGCCGCCGCAGCAGGTCGCGTCGATCCCGGGGTATACGGGCGGCGGCCCCGGCCAGTCCGGCGGTTTCCCCCAGTCGGGTTACCCGAACAGCGGTCCGCAGCAGGTGCAGCAGCCCGCGCCGACGAATTTCCCGACGTACTCGCTGGCCGGCCAGACCTCCGGTGACAAGGCGCCCGCGCGCAAGAAGAAGCCGCTCGTCATCGGCGCCATCGTGGCCGTCGTCGTGCTGCTCGCCGCCGGGCTCACGTACTTCCTGACGTCCTCGTCGGTGACGACGTACACGGCAGACGAATGCAAGGTGCCCGGCGCGGCCGACGACAAGGGCCTCACCGGCTGCCTGCGCCAGCTCGCCGGGAAGATCGCCGACACCGGCGACTGCAAACCCGGGATGGGCAACGGGCCGGCGAAACCGGCGGAGGATCTCGGCGTGACGTCGACCTGCTCCGCCCCCGGCCGTGCCGGGACCCAGGTGACCTACCTGCAGAGCGACTCCGCGGACAAGCTCAAGGCCTACACCGACGGGCTGCTCAAATCGGCCGGTGGGGACCGCACCGAGGCCAAGTGGGCGGGCAACGCCCTGGAAGGCCAGTACTCCTCGGCCGCCGGGCGGAACGCCGCCGTGCTGGTGTTCACCGTGACCGACCGGCCGCTGGTCGGCTTCATCTACCAGGTCCCGGCCGAAGGCCAGAACCCGACGCCGGGCGAGCTCGCCGACTACTTCGAAAAGAGCGTCCAGCCGGGCGAATAGCCGCTGTTCGCGCGTGAAGGCCCCCTTCCCCTTGGGCTCAGCTGAGGGAAGGGGGCCTTCACGCGTTTCCGCCCGAGGCGGGGCTAGACTTCACCTGATGCGTATCACGGTCTTCCGGCGGCTGATGGCCGACGAATTCGGTCCCGGACGTGCGGAAACCCTCGCCAGGGATCACGTCTTCGGCGAACTCGCGGGCCGGACCGTCGAACAGGCCCTCGACGCGGGAACCTCTGCCAAGGACGTCTGGCGGGCGGTCTGCGAAGCCTTCGAGATCCCGCCTGAGCGGCGCTGACCTCGGCGAAAGGACAAGAACCCCAGCGCGACGGCGTGTCGGTCGCGGCCTCGAACACACGTTCGTCTAGGGTGTTGTCCACAACGGGGTCAGCGATCCACAGCTTGGGCGCGAGGCCTGGAATTGTCGGTGGTCGCCCGTAGCGTCGGACCCGACAGCTCAGAACTGAACAAGCCCTACCCGGCTCAACCAACGAGGTGGACTCCATGGCACCAGCAGCACCCGACAAGGACAAGGCGCTCGAACTGGCCCTCGCCCAGATCGACAAGCAGTACGGCAAGGGCTCGGTCATGCGCCTCGGCGAAGAGGGCCGCGCGCCGATCGAGGTCATCCCCACCGGCGCCATCGCACTCGACGTCGCGCTCGGGATCGGTGGCCTTCCCCGCGGCCGGGTCATCGAGATCTACGGTCCGGAGTCCTCCGGTAAGACCACCGTCGCGCTGCACGCGGTCGCCAACGCGCAGAAGAACGGCGGCATCGCCGCGTTCATCGACGCGGAGCACGCGCTGGACCCGGAGTACGCCAAGAAGCTCGGCGTCGACACCGACGCGCTGCTGGTCTCCCAGCCGGACACCGGTGAGCAGGCGCTCGAGATCGCGGACATGCTGATCCGCTCCGGCGCGCTCGACATCCTGGTCATCGACTCGGTCGCCGCGCTCGTGCCGCGCGCCGAGATCGAGGGCGAGATGGGCGACAACCACGTCGGCCTGCAGGCCCGGCTGATGAGCCAGGCGCTGCGGAAGATGACCGGTGCGATGAACAACTCCGGCACCACCGCGATCTTCATCAACCAGTTGCGCGAGAAGATCGGCGTCATGTTCGGCTCCCCGGAGACCACGACCGGTGGTAAGGCGCTGAAGTTCTACGCGTCGGTCCGCCTGGACGTCCGCCGTATCGAGACGCTGAAGGACGGCGGCGAGCCCGTCGGCAACCGCACCCGCGTCAAGGTCGTCAAGAACAAGGTCGCGCCGCCCTTCAAGCAGGCCGAGTTCGACATCCTTTACGGCAAGGGCGTCTCCCGCGAGGGTTCGTTGATCGACATGGGCGTCGACCAGGGCATCCTGCGCAAGTCCGGCGCCTGGTACACCTACGAGGGCGACCAGCTGGGCCAGGGCAAGGAGAACGCCCGGAAGTTCCTGCTGGACAACCCGGACATCGCCAACGAGATCGAGAAGCGCATCAAGGAGAAGCTCGGCATCGGTGCCGCTGTCGACGCCGAAGCCGCCCCCGCGCCGGTCGACTTCTGAGTTCGTTCAGCCCCGCCTGGGGTGAAGTCGCCGATCGATCGTTTCGACTGGAGTGATGGCTGAATGCGTGCGCCCAAAGTGGATCCGGCGGAGCTGCCGCCGGACGAGCGGAGGAAGAAGGCCAAGGAGATCTGCTTCGATCTCCTGGCCGCGCGCCCGCGTTCCACGGAGGAACTGCGTCAGGCCCTCAAGCGCAAGGGCTTCGACGAGGAGACGACGGAGACCCTGCTCGGTAAGCTGGACAAGGCAGGGCTCATCAACGACGCCGAGTTCGCCGAGATGTGGGTACGTTCCCGTCATGCCAACATGGGCCTGGCACGGAACGCCCTCGTAGCCGAACTCAAACGCAAAGGAATCGATGGGGATATCGCCGTCCAGGCCGCCGAAGAGGTGGACCGAGAGGCAGAGGAGCAGCGCGCCCGAGAGCTGGTACGGAAGCGCATGCGCTCCTTGGGCAACGTCGACGAGCAGACGGCGATCCGCCGCCTGCTGGGCTTCCTCGCCCGCAAGGGCTATCCCCAGGGGCTGGCCTACACCGTGATCCGCGACGAACTCCGCGAGTTCGGCGCCGAGTCGGCGCTGCTGGACGACGCCACCCTCGACTGACCTCCGTCATCTGAGCCGCTCACCGGCCGTGCGGGCCCGATTGCCCGCCGGCCGGTGTTGTGCGTTCAGGCGAAGTACATGAAGGGGCACTGGTCCGGCCACGGAGGTAGTGAGGGCCTCCTTCACTACCTTGAGGGTAGGTAAGGAGGCCTTCACGGACCCGGACGCCCGAGACGGCTCCCCGAACCAAGGCTCTGAACAGCGCAGATACGACCGATCAGGAATCAAGAAGCACCGGAAGCCCGCCGCGAAATAGCGTTACCGGCATGAACTTCATCGACGCCATCACCCTCGAAGTGGCCGACACCGAGGCCGCCGAACGCTTCTACACCACCGCCTTCGGGCTCGGCCCCGAGCTGCGTCTGCGGGCTTCGCAGGAGCCGTCCACCGGCTTCCGCGGCTACACCCTCTCCCTCACGGTTTCCCAGCCCGCCAACGCCGACGCGCTCATCGACGCCGCCGTCGCCGCCGGGGCGATCGTGATCAAGCCCGCCGCGAAGTCGATGTGGGGTTACGGCGGAACCGTGCGGGCCCCGGACGGCGCGATCTGGAAGATCGCCACCTCGGCGAAGAAGAACACCGGACCGGCGGCCCGCGAATTCGACGCCATCGTGTTGCTGCTGGGCGTCGCCGACGTGGCCGCGAGCAAGAAGTTCTACGTCGAGCACGGCCTCACCGTGGGGAAGAGCTTCGGCCGCGTGTACGTCGAGTTCGAATCCGGCTCGAGCCCCGTGAAGCTGGCGCTGTACAAGCGCAAGGCCCTGGCCAAGGACGCCGGCGTGTCCCCGGAGGGCACCGGCTCGCACCGCATCGCGATCTGCGGTACCGCCCCGTTCACCGATCTCGATGGGTTCGTCTGGGAGACCTCGGCTCTCGCCGCCCAGTCCTGATGTGCCACTACCGGATGCCCCCGCTCGCCGCTTACCAAGGAGAAGCCGCAATGACCACCACGTACGAAGGATTCACGGCCGAAGAGAAGACCGCGATGAAGGAACACGCCCGGGACATGAAGAAGGCGGCGCGCCGCGGTTCGGCCGCCGACAAAGCGGCGGCGGCGGAGCAGGACGTGGTCGCGAAGATCGCCGAGATGTCCGATGAGGACCGGGCGCTGGCCGAGCTGGTCCACACCGTCGTGAAGGCGAACGCCCCGATGCTCGCGCCGAAACTCTGGTATGGCCAGCCCGCCTACGCGCTGGACGGCAAGATCGTCTGTTTCTTCCAGGCGGCGGCCAAGTTCAAGACGCGGTACGCGACGCTCGGTTTCAACGAGGCCGCTCAGCTGGACGACGGCGCGATGTGGGCGACGGCCTTCGCGCTGACCGGCGTCACCCCCGAGGTGGAACAGCGCATCGCCACGCTGGTGAAGCAAGCCGTCAGCTGAGCGACCGCAGGCGATGCCCGGCAGCGAGCTCGCGGGAGGTTGTTGCGAAAGCCACAGTGCAACGTCCTCTCGCCAGGCCACTCCACAGCGCGAGTGGCAGCTCGTTTTACCGCGTGAGTGGCCACACGCGAGACTGCGGCGAAACCCTAGGCTCGGGTGATCACTGGGAGGACCACATGATCACCATCGAGCCGTTGAAATCCGAAGACCGCGAAGCCTGGGAACACCTGTTCCGCGCGTACATCGCCTTCTACGAACGTGTCGCGCCCCAAGAGGTCTACGACCGGGCCTGGCGAGAATTCCGGACCGGGGAGCGGATGCACGCGCTCGGTGCCCACCTGGGCGGCGAGCTCGTCGGGATCACGCATTTCCTGGTGCACCCCAGTACTTCCGCGCTCACCGACGTTTGTTACCTGCAAGATCTGTTCACGGCGCCGCAAGCCCGGGGCAAGGGGGCCGCGCGGGCGTTGATCGAGGCCGTCGCGGACTGGGCGCGCGACCGCGATTGCGACAGGGTTTACTGGCACACCAAGGAATCCAACGCCACCGCGCGCCGCCTGTACGACCAGGTCGCGGTGAACCGGGGCTTCATCCAGTACCAGCTCCCGCTCTGAAAACAGTGAGGGCCACCCGGCGCGCGAGTGGCCCTCACAACACGGATCAGAGCTTCGAAGCCTCCGCCGCGAAAGCTTCGATCTTCCCGAAGTCCTTGGCCGCCAAGGCGTCCTTCGGCGTCAGCCACGAACCACCGATGCAGCCCACATTGGACAGTGCGAGATAGTCCGGCGCGGTCTTCACGGTGATCCCACCGGTCGGGCAGAACTTCAGCCCGGGCAGCGGCCCGCCGATCGACTTCAGGTACGCCACGCCGCCGCTGGCCTCGGCGGGGAAGAACTTCAACGCGGTCAGCCCGCGTTCGGCCAGCCGCATCGCTTCGGACACCGTGCTCGCGCCCGGCAGGAACGGGAGCCCGGTCTCGAACGCGGCGTCCAGCACGGCGTCCGTGCAGCCCGGGGTCACCAGGAACTTCGCGCCGGCGGCGGCCGCCTGCTTCGCGTGCTCGGGCGCGGTGACCGTCCCGGCGCCGATGACGATCTCCGGGACCTCGGCGGCGATCCGCTCGATGGAGGCGAGTGCCGCCGGGGTGCGCAGGGTCAGCTCGATCACGCCGATCCCGCCCGCGAGCAGGGCCCGCGCGGCGGGCACGGCGTCGGCGGCGTCGTCGAGCACGACGACGGGCATCACAGGGGACAGGCCGAGCAGGTCTGCGCCGGTGGTCACTGGGTTACCTCCACAGGGTCAACGTGTGCGCCGGGGCGCCGAAGTGTTCCGGCGTGAGCGGTCCGAAGACGCTCGCGCCCTGATCGGCGGGGCCGACCGCGCGGCGCAGCGCCGCGAACAGCTCCCGGCCGGTGCCGGTCCAGGATGCCTCCGAAGGCGGGTAGTCCACCAGTTCACGGCGGGCGAGTTCTTCGTCACCCACGAGGACGTCGAGCGTCCCCGCCTTGGCGTCGAGACGGATGACGTCGCCGTCGGCGATCCGCGCGATCGGGCCTCCCGCGGCGGCTTCCGGGGTCACCTGGATCGCCGCCGGGATCTTCCCGGACGCACCCGACATCCGGCCGTCGGTGAGCAACGCCACCTGGTGCCCGCGGTCCATCAGCACTCCCAGCGCCGGGGTGAGCCCGTGCAGTTCCGGCATCCCGTTGGCCTGCGGGCCCTGCTGCCGGATGACCACGACGACGTCGCGGTCCAGCTCGCCGGCCTCGAAAGCGGTCTTGAAGGACTTCTGGTCGGTGAACACCCGCGCCGGGGCCTGGACGATCCGGTGCTCCTGCGCCACCGCCGACACCTTGATCACCGCGCGGCCGAGGTTGCCCGCGACCATGCGAAGCCCGCCGTCGGAGGCGAACGGCCGCCACACGGGACGCAGGACGTCCTCGTCGAGGCTGCGCGTCGGGACGTCACGCCAGACCAGTTCGCCCTCGGAGAGGATCGGCTCTTGCCGGTAGCGGTGCAGGCCAGGTCCGGCGACGGTCTGGACGTCCTCGTGCAGCAGGCCCGCGCTGAGCAGGGTGCCGACCAGGAACTGGATGCCGCCGGCGGCGTGGAAGTGGTTGATGTCGGCGCTGCCGTTCGGGTACACGCGGGCCAGCAGGGGGATCACCGCAGACAGGTCGGAGAAGTCGTCCCAGGTCAGCTGGATGCCCGCGGCGGCTGCGATCGCGACGAGGTGCATCGTGTGGTTGGTCGAGCCACCCGTGGCGAGCAGCGCGATGACACCGTTGACGACGGCCTTCTCGTCGATCACGCGCGAGACCGGCGTGTACTCCTCGCCTCGCGAAAGCTTTACGACGCGCCGCCCGGCCTCTTCGGTGAGCGCCTTGCGTAGCGTCGAGTTCGGCTGCACGAAGCTGGCGCCCGGAAGGTGCAGGCCCATCACCTCGACGACCATCTGGTTCGAGTTGGCGGTGCCGTAGAAGGTGCACGTGCCCGCAGAGTGGTACGAAGCCGCTTCGGCGTCCAGCAGGTCTTCGCGCGTCGCCTTGCCCTCGGCGTAGAGCTGGCGCACGCGCGCCTTCTCCTTGTTCGGCAGGCCGGAGTTCATCGGCCCGGCGGGCACCAGGATCGCCGGGAGATGCCCGAACGACAGCGCCCCGATCAGCAGGCCGGGCACGATCTTGTCGCAGACGCCGAGCAGCAGCGCCGCGTCGAACATGTCGTGGGACAGCGCGATCGCGGTCGACATCGCGATCACCTCGCGGCTGAACAGCGACAGCTCCATCCCCGGGCGCCCCTGGGTGACGCCGTCGCACATCGCGGGCACGCCACCGGCGAACTGCGCCACCCCGCCCGCCTGGCGGACCGAGCCCTTGAGCATCGCGGGGTACTCCTGCATCGGCTGGTGCGCCGAAAGCATGTCGTTGTAGGACGAGACGATCGCGACGCCCGGCGCTCGCACGGCGCGCAGTGCCGCTTTGTCGACACCTTCCATCGCGGCGAAGCCGTGGGCGAGGTTGCTGCAGTCGAGACCGCGCCGCATCGGTCCTTCTTCGTGGGAGGCGGCGACGCGCTCGAGGTACGCGGCGCGGGTTTCGGCGCTGCGGGCGGCGATGCGTTCGGTGACTTCGGCGATGATGGGGTGGACGTTCGGGGCGGTGCTCATTGTCCGGCTCCGGATCACTGGTCGTGGTGGTCCGCGGGACGGCAACGCTGACGTCGCTGGGTCGTGACAGTGGCCACAGTACCTCGGGGGAAAGCCCGAATCAAAATCGATACAGAAGATCGACTCGCGTGACCTCCGTCACGTCACTAGGTTCCACTGTGCTACTTGTCACATTGCACAACGCGCGGCAGAGTCGAGACGGCGAGGAGTCGCCGGCCTTCGAAGGCTCAAGCGGCCAACCGAACCGACCATCGGGAGGTACCGATGTCCACCACAGAGATCGCCGAGCTTCGGCGAGCCATCGGTCAGTTGAGGCAGTGCGTCGGCGCGCTGCGCTCCCGATACGGCGACGCTTCGGCGGTACGACGCCTGGCGAACGACGTCGAGCGGCTCGACATCGACGCGACCGACCTCGACACGACCCCGAACGCGGTGCCCGCGCAGGCGAAGGCCGCCGATCGTGTCCAGGTTCCCGATACGCCCTATGACCCGGCGCTCTGGCAAGGCGCCGATGACGAAGGCGTCGGCGGCTACAAGCGCGACCAGCGGTGAGCGCCCCCGCCGGCAACGAGGCCGGACGGGGTACGGGGGTCCGCGCACCGTCGCGGGCCCGGATCGCCGAAAAAACGCTGCGCACCGACCGGTGGTGGCTGTCCCCGCTGCTGACCGTCCTCGGCCTCTCCGCCTTCATCATCTACGCGACGATCAGGTCCTTCGCGCGCACCGCGTACTGGGTGCCCGAGTACCACTACCTGACGCCGTTCTATTCGCCCTGCGTCTCGGAATCCTGCGTCGAAGGCTCCCGGCATTTCGGGGCCTGGATCGGCGAACTGCCGGGCTTCATCCCGCTCGGCTTCCTCGTCCTGCCGTTCCTGCTGGGCTTCCGGCTGACCTGCTACTACTACCGCAAGGCCTACTACCGGGCCGTCTGGTTCTCACCGCCCGCCTGCGCGGTCGCCGAACCGCACGCGAAGTACACCGGTGAGACGCGGCTGCCGCTGATCATCCAGAACGCCCACCGCTACTTCTTCTACGTGGCCGTGGTCGTCTCGCTGATCAACACCTACGACGCGATCACCGCGTTCCACGGCAAGACCGGCGGATTCGGTTTCGGGCTCGGCAACATCGTGCTGACCGGCAACGTGATCCTGTTGTGGGCCTACACGTTGTCGTGCCACTCGTGCCGTCACGTGACCGGCGGCAGGCTCAAGCACTTCTCGAAACATCCGGTCCGCTACTGGATCTGGACGCAGATCACGAAGCTCAACACCCGGCACATGGCACTGGCGTGGACGACGCTCGGCACGCTCGTGCTGACCGACCTCTACGTGATGCTCGTGGCCAGCGGCGCCATTTCGGATCTGCGGTTCATCAACTAGCGGCGCGGGAATCTCCCGTCCCCGGCGACAAGCTTTGAGGTGGCTCTTTTCATGACCGAGGTCGAACGGCTCAACTACGACGTGGTGGTGATCGGTGCCGGCGGTGCCGGTCTCCGCGCGGTCATCGAAGCCCGCGAACGCGGCTTCAGTGTCGCGGTGGTGTGCAAATCGCTCTTCGGCAAGGCGCATACGGTGATGGCCGAAGGCGGCTGCGCGGCGTCGATGGGCAACGCGAACTCGAACGACAACTGGCAGGTGCACTTCCGCGACACCATGCGCGGCGGGAAGTTCCTCAACAACTGGCGGATGGCCGAACTCCACGCCAAGGAGGCGCCGGACCGGGTCTGGGAACTGGAGACCTACGGCGCGCTGTTCGACCGCACCGCCGACGGCCGGATCAGCCAGCGCAACTTCGGCGGGCACACGTACCCGCGGCTGGCGCACGTCGGCGACCGCACCGGGCTCGAACTGATCCGCACGATGCAGCAGAAAATCGTTTCGCTGCAACAAGAGGACTTCAAGGAGACCGGTGACTACGAGGCGAGGATCAAGGTCTTCGCCGAATGCACGATCACCGAACTGCTGACCGACGACGGCCGGATCTCGGGTGCCTTCGGGTATTGGCGCGAGAGCGGCCGGTTCATCCTGTTCGAGACGCCGGCGGTGGTGCTGGCCACCGGCGGCATCGGGAAATCGTTCAAGGTCACCTCGAACTCGTGGGAGTACACCGGTGACGGGCACGCGCTGGCGCTGCGGGCCGGGGCGGCGCTCATCAACATGGAGTTCGTCCAGTTCCACCCGACCGGCATGGTCTGGCCGCCGAGTGTGAAGGGGATCCTGGTCACCGAAGGCGTTCGCGGTGACGGAGGGGTTCTCAAGAACACCGAGGACAAGCGGTTCATGTTCGAGTACGTCCCTGATGTGTTCAAGGGGCAGTACGCGGACAGCGAGGAGGAAGCCGACCGCTGGTACACCGACCAGGAGAAGAACCGCCGCACCCCGGATCTGCTCCCGCGTGACGAGGTGGCGCGGGCGATCAACTCCGAGGTCAAGGCGGGCCGGGGATCGCCGCACGGCGGGGTCTTCCTCGACATCGCCAGCAGGCTGCCCGCGGAGGAGATCCGCAAACGGCTGCCGTCGATGTACCACCAGTTCAAGGAACTCGCCGACGTCGACATCACGAAGGAGCCGATGGAGGTCGGCCCCACCTGTCACTACGTGATGGGCGGGATCGAGGTCGACCCGGACACCGCGTCGTCGAGCGTGCCAGGACTGTTCGCCGCCGGTGAGTGCTCGGGCGGGATGCACGGCTCGAACCGGCTCGGCGGCAACTCGCTTTCGGATCTGCTGGTCTTCGGTCGTCGTGCGGGCCTCGGCGCCGCGTCCTACGTGTCGGAGCTGAAGGACCGTCCCAAGGTCAGTCAGTCCGATGTGGACGCTGCCGCGGCGATGGCGCTCGCGCCGTTCGACCCGCCGGGTGACGGCGTCGAAGAGAATCCGTACAGCCTGCACACCGAACTGCAGCAGTCGATGAACGACCTGGTCGGCATCATCCGCAAGGCGGAGGAGATCGAGCGGGCGCTGGAGAAGCTCGGGGAGCTGCGCGAGCGGATCAAGCGGGTCACCGTCGAAGGGCACCGGCAGTTCAACCCCGGCTGGCATCTCGCCGTCGACCTGCGGAACATGCTGATGGTCAGCGAATGCGTTGCCAGGGCCGCGCTCACCAGGACCGAGAGCCGGGGCGGGCACACGCGGGACGATCATCCGGGCATGGACGCCCAGTGGCGCAACAAACTCCTGGTCTGCTCGGCCACGCCGGGCGACAACCCGGTGGTGCCGGACATCGGCGTCGAGGTCAAGGCGCAGACTCCGCTGCGGCAGGACCTGCTGGAGCTGTTCGAACTGTCCGAGCTGGGGAAGTACTACACCGACGAAGAACTGGCTTCGCACCCCGGGAGTCCGGCATGAGCTACAAGGCGAGTTTCCGGGTCTGGCGCGGTGACGCCGATTCGGGTGAGCTGCAGGACTACAGCGTCGAGGTCAACGAGGGCGAGGTCGTCCTCGACATCATCCACCGGTTGCAGGCCACGCAGGCCTCGGATCTGGCGGTGCGGTGGAACTGCAAGGCGGGCAAATGCGGTTCGTGCTCGGCGGAGATCAACGGCAAGCCGCGGTTGCTGTGCATGACCCGGATGTCGACCTTCACCGAGGACGAGGTCATCACCGTGACCCCGATGCGGACGTTCCCGGTGATTCGCGACCTGGTGACCGACGTGTCGTTCAACTACACCAAGGCCCGCGAGATCCCGTCGTTCACGCCGCCTCCGGAGCTGAAGCCGGGGGAGTACCGGATGCAGCAGGTGGACGTCGAGCGCTCGCAGGAGTTCCGCAAGTGCATCGAGTGCTTCCTGTGCCAGAACACCTGCCACGTGGTGCGTGACCACGAGGAGAACAAGGAGGCCTTCGCCGGGCCCCGGTACCTGATGCGGATCGCCGAACTCGAAATGCATCCCCTCGACGTCGCCGACCGGCGTGACGAGGCGCAGGAGGAGCACGGGCTCGGGTACTGCAACATCACCAAGTGCTGCTCGGACGTGTGCCCGGAGGGCATCCACATCACCGACAACGCGCTCATCCCGATGAAGGAACGCGTCGCGGACCGGAAGTACGACCCCATCGTGTGGCTGGGGAACAAACTGTTCCGGCGGGACAAGTAGTCGCCTCTCGTGAGTGGTAAGGACGGTTCTAACCGTCCTTACCACTCACGAGCTAAATCGGTTGCCGCCGCCCTCATACCTGACGCACACTTACCCGCACACCACCAAGGGAGGACACATGACGCAGTACCGCATGGCCTGTCCTTTCCTTGGCATGGAAGAAAAACGTGGCTCCCCGCCGTCGTCCTAGCACGACGTCGCATACGTGGAGCCGCCCTTCGGGAAACCGAACCGGGCGGCTTTTCTTTCGGTGACCCTGATTTCTGGAACGAAGCAGTCCGGTGCGCGGTGCGCGCCGGACTGTGTTCCAGGCCAAGGCGCGTTGGTCCAGCGGAAGGGATACCGGGTTTTCACCCCGGTGACGTGGGTTCGACTCCCACACGCGCTACGCCCCGGCACGGCGGGGAAACCTGTTCCGTCGTACCGGTGCGGCGGTGTGGGGTCCGTGTGTCCCATACCGCCAGACGCGCACGGTCCGGCGACCGGCCGGGATTCATAGCCCCGGCCAGCCTGGCTCGACACCAGGGTGCGCGACTCAGCCCACCTTGCGGGCGCTGTGCACGTCGCCGCTTTCGTGGCGGCGCAGGACGATGTCTTGGAAACCGTTGTCCCGCAACGCTTCCTCCAGGTCGATGCCGTTCGTGGCGACGGTCACGAGCAGCCCGCCCGTCACCAGGCTCGCGGCGACGCGACCGAGATGGGCGGGGGAGTCCAGGAAGGCCAGGACGACGTCGAAGGCTCCCATCACCGGCAGCCGGGCGAGCTGGTGAACCTCGTACGAGATCCCGACGGGGTCGCGTTCCTCTTCGCGTTGGGCTGCCGCGATCAGCGCCTTATCCGCGTCGACGCCGACCACACGGCGCGCGCCCTTTCCTCGGAACAAGCGGGGATAGCGGCCATCACCGCACCCGACGACCAGGACCGCCCTGCCCGCCAGGTCCGGCAGCGCTTCGAGCAGCGTCGCGGCCTTGTCCGCCATACGGCCGACGTTAGCCGACGGGGGCACCGTCCCGACAGGACCAAGAGGCCTATCCCGAAAACAGGAAGGCCCCCTTCCTGCACCTGGGCGCAAGGAAGGGGGCCTTCGTGTACTTACGGAGCTACAGTGCCCCACCGCTCGCGTCATCGCGCTGCATGACCACGCTGGACGGTGCGGAGTGCACCGGCTTGGCGCCCTTGGGAGCCTTCTTCCGCCGCGCCAGCTTGTTCTCCAGCCAGCTCGCGACCCAGCTCAAGAGCAGGTTCAGCACGATGAAGATGATCGCGACGACGATCAGCGTCGGAATGGTGTTGCTGTAGAGGCCGGTGAGCGGCCCGGTACTCCGGATCAACTCGTCGAAACCAATGGTCAGCTGACCGGCCAGCGCGGTGTCCTTGAGGATGACCACCAGCTGGCTGACCAGCGCGGGCAGCATCAGGGTGACCGCCTGCGGAAGCAGGACGGTCACCATGATCTGGGTCTTGCGCATGCCCAGCGCGGAGGCGGCCTCGCCTTGGCCCTTGGGCAGCGAAAGGATGCCCGCACGGAACACCTCGGCCATGACCGAACCGTTGTAGAGCACCAGACCGGTCACCGCCGCGAACAGCGGCCGGATCTCGGCGTCGATGTCGGTGTAGAACGCGTAGAACGCCGCGGCGAAGACCATCAGCAGCAGCACCGGGATCGCCCGGAAGAATTCGACGACGGCGCCGACCGGGACCCGCACCCATTTGTGGTCGGACAGCCTGCCGATACCGAGCAGCGCGCCGATCGGCAACGCGATCACGATCGACAGCGCCGCGGCCTTCAGGGTGTTGAGCAGACCGGGCAGGATGAATTCGGTCCAGGTGGAGCCCTTGAGGAAGGGCTCCCACAGCGCGCCGGCCCACTGGTTCTTCTCATCGAACCCCGCGTAGACGAAGTACACGGCCAGCGCCAGGACGAGCACGAAAAGCACCGAGTAGAGCCAGTTCCGTGCCCGCGCCTTCGGCCCGGGAATGTCATAGAGAACGGTCTGCGTGCTGCTCATCGCTTGACCTCGACCTTCTTGGCGACCCAGCCCAGCAGCAGGCCGAGGGGGAGGACCAAAACGACGAACCCGGCGGCGAAGAGGGCGAAGACCAGGAGCAGCGAGTCGGACTCGTTCTCCACCATCGCCGACATCAGCAGCGCCGCTTCGGCCACGCCGATGACCGACGCGACCGTGGTGTTCTTCAGCAAGGCGATCATGACGTTCGCCAGCGGCGCGATCACCGATCGGAACGCCTGCGGCAGCACGATCAGCGTCAGCACCTGGAGGAAGCCGAGCCCCAGCGCGCGGGCCGCTTCCGCCTGGCCGACCGGAACGGTGTTGATACCGGACCGCAACGACTCACAGACGAACGTCGCGGTGTAGGCGACGAAACCGAGGATCGCGAGCCGGAAGAAGTTGTCCTCCAACGACGTCGTCGAATCCTTCGAGGCCAGGTTGATCCCCAGGGTGGAGGACAATCCCAGCGACGTGAAGACGATGATCACCGTCAGCGGGGTGTTCCGGAAGATGTTGACGTAGGCGGTGCCGAACGCCCGCATGATCGGAACCGGGCTGACCCGCATCCCCACCAGGATGGTCCCCCAGATCAGGGAACCGATGGCGGAGAAGAAGGTCAGCTTGATCGTCATCCAGAAGGCGCCGAGCAAGTCGTAATTGGGATTGTCGAGGAAATCGAACAAGGTGCTCAACCCAGCCTCGGTATGGGAACGGTGCGCCGCGGTACACGGCGCACCGTTCGATTCCTTCAGTTCAGCGGCTCAGCGAGCCGGGTGTCAGGAGATGGCCGGGGGCTCCGGGATCTTGTAACCCGACGGGCCGACGTTCTTCTCCAGAGCGGCCTTCCAAGCGCCGTCCTGCTGCATCTTCTTGATCGCGTTGTTGATCGCGGTGATGCTCTCGTTGTCGTCCTTCTTCAGGCCGACGCCGTACTTCTCGTCGGTGAAGCCCTTGCCGACCAGCTTCAGCTTGCCTGGCTGCTGCGAGGCGTAGCCGGCGAGGATCACGTCATCGGTGGTCATCGCGTCGACGGTCTTGTTGAGCAGCGAGGTGACGCAGTCGGTGTACTTGCCGACTTCCTGGAGCTGAACTTCCTTGGCGTACTTTTCCTTGACGTTCTGCGCCGGGGTCGAACCCTTGACCGAGCAGAGCTTCTTGTTGCCGGTCAGCGACTCCGGGCCGGTGATGTCGGAGTTGTCGGCCTGGACGAGCAGGTCCTGGTGGGCGATGAAGTACGGGCCGGCGAAGGAGACCTCGTTCTTGCGCTTGTCGGTGATCGAGTAGGTGGCGACGATGAAGTCGACCTCGCCCTTCTTGATCAGGTCCTCACGCTGCGCGGACTGCGCTTCCTTCCAGGTGATCGCCGACTCTTCGACGCCGAGCTCCTTGGCGATGTACTTCGCCACGTCGACGTCGAAGCCGGCGTACGTGCCGTCGGCCTGCTTCTGGCCGAGACCGGGCTGGTCGAACTTGATGCCGATGGTCAGCTTCTTGTCGTTCTTGGCCTTCGCCACCACGTTCTTGGCGCCGCTGGAGCCGCTGCCGGCGTCCGACCCGCCGCCGCCACAGGCGGAGAGGGCGAGACCGGCCGCCACGACGGCCGCGCTCATTCGCAGAACTCGGTTCAACCGCATTGTTCTCAGTTTCCTTCCGAATCTTGTCCGGCCATACCGGCCGGCGGGGAAGTCCTCAGTGGGTGAGGATCTTGCCGAGGAAGTCCTTGGCGCGATCCGTCTTCGGCTTGGTGAAGAACTCGTCCGGGGTGGAGTCCTCGACGATCTCGCCGTCGGACATGAACACCACCCGGTTCGCCGCGCGCCGCGCGAAGCCCATCTCGTGGGTGACGACGAGCATCGTCATCCCGTCCTTGGCGAGCGTGGTCATCACGTCGAGGACCTCCTGGACCATCTCGGGGTCCAGCGCCGAGGTCGGCTCGTCGAACAGCATCACCTTGGGGCGCATGGCCAGCGCGCGGGCGATCGCCACACGCTGCTGCTGCCCGCCGGAAAGCTGCGCCGGGTACTTGTCGGCCTGGTTGGCGATGCCGACGCGTTCGAGCAGGTCCATCGCGGTCTTGCGGGCCTCGGCCGTGTTGACCTTGCGGACCTTCATCGGCGCGAGCATGACGTTCTCGAGGATCGTCTTGTGCGCGAACAGGTTGAACGACTGGAACACCATGCCGACGTCGGCGCGCAGCGCGGCCAGCGCCTTCCCTTCGGCGGGCAGCGGAACGCCGTCCACCGCGATCTCACCGGAGTTGATGGGTTCCAGCCGGTTGATCGCCCGGCACAGCGTCGACTTGCCAGACCCGGACGGCCCGAGCACGACCACGACCTGCCCGCGCGGCACCTCGAGGTTGATCTCCTTGAGCACGTGCAGGTCGCCGAAGTACTTGTTCACGGCGGCCGCCTTGATCATCGGCGCCGCCACCTCCGCGGTCATCTGGCCTCCAGGAGCGTTCGTTTGCAGGGGACTGCGGGGTCAGGCACCACGCGATGGCGGAAACCTACTCCCGTCGGACCGCTTGTAAAGACGGCTTGACCAATACTTAGGGTTTCAAGTCCGTATCGTTCTCAAGCCACCGGACGGCCCCGGTCCACCTCCGTCCGGCGCTGATCAGCCTAGACAAGGCGGGGGTCTCCCGTAACCGGGGTCACAGCAGATCTGTGACGCATCGTGACCATTACCGCGTGCAGCGGGTCGCTCACAGGGCCATCCGGCCCAGCGGTACGGGCAGCGCGAGAGGTGACTCACCCCATAGAGTCGTTCTTCAAGTCGTCGCGGTGGCGGTGACGGCGTGAAAGGGAAACACGGGTGCGGGTACTGCTGGTGGAGGACGACGACCGGGTCGCGGGTGCCTTGACGCCCGCGCTGACCCGGCGCGGCCTGACGATCAAACGCCTCGCCTCCGGTGCCGGGGTGCTCGATCTGGTGCACGAGGTCGACGTGGTGCTGCTCGACCTCGGGCTCCCCGACATCGACGGGATCGTCCTGTGCCGCCGGATTCGCGCGGTCAGCGACGTCGCGGTGATCGTCGTTTCGGCGCGGGGCGAGGTCGACGACCGGATCCAGGGGCTCCGGTCCGGCGCCGACGACTATCTGGTCAAGCCCTACGACGTCGACGAACTGGTCGCCCGTGTCGAGGCCGTGCGCCGTCGCCGCGGGGAACGGCCTGCCGCGCCCGAACCAGCGGGCGTCATCCGCGCGGGTGATGTCTCGGTCGATATCGGGCGCCATGAGGTGCAGGTCGACGGGCAGCCGGTTTCGTTGTCCCGCAAGGAATTCCAGGTGCTCGCGCTGGTGGTCACCGCCCGCGGCGCGGTCTGCGCCCGTGATCACGTGCTGAACGAGGTCTGGGGTCACCGCGGCCCCGCGGAGAGCCGGTCGCTCGACGTCCACGTCGCCACCCTGCGGACCAAACTGGGCAGGCCCGCGCTGATCGAGACCGTCCGCGGCGTCGGGTACCGCCTCGGCGGCGCCTACGGTCCGGCCGAAGAGGGCTGAGCCGGTGCGCGTCCGGCTCCAGGCGATCGTGCTGACGCTGGTCGCGGCGCTCGTGTTCGGCCTCGGCATCCCGCTCGCGCTCAGCGTGGCGGCCAGTGTGCAGCTCGACCTCTTCCTCGACCGCCTCACCGACACCTCCCGGTTCGCGTCGCTGGCACAGCGCCCGCTGGTGGAGAACCGGCCGGACCTGATCGAGGACGAACTCCTCCGCTACACCGAGGTCTACGGGGTGCCGGTGGCGATCGTCGACCAGGACGGCGAATCCGTCGCCAGGGGTCCGGGTGAGACGGCCGGGATCGACCTGAAGGACCCCGTCATCGCTTCGCATCTGCAGCAGGCGCTGGCGGGACGGCGTTCGGAGCCCGGACCGCTGCTGATGCCGTGGAACACCGAGCCGCTGGTGCTGGCCGAGCCGATCCTCATCGACGGCGAGGTGCGGGGCGCGGTGATCACGGTGTCCTCGACGGACAAGGCCCGCACCGAACTGCTGTGGTGGTGGCTGCTCATCGCGGCGGGCGCGGTGCTGGCGTTCGGTATCGCACTCCTGGTCGCCGTGCCGGTGGTGCGCTGGATCCTGCGCCCGGTCCGGCGGCTCGACGACGCCACCGGCGAACTGGTCGCCTCCGTGGTCAGCGGCCGCGAGGTCAAACGGGTGGGGGAGACCGGCGGCCCGCCGGAACTGCGGCAGCTCGAACGGTCCTTCGACCGGATGGCCGCCAGCGTCGACGAGGCACTGTCGGCGCAGCGCGCGTTCGTCGCCGACGCCTCCCATCAGCTGCGGAACCCGTTGACCGCGTTGAAGATCCGGCTCGGCAACCTCGACGGCCACGTCGACGACGACCTCGCCGCTGCAGACCTCGAAGCCGCCGTCGTCGACGCGCGACGGCTCAACCAGATCCTCGACGAACTCCTCTCGCTGGCCCGCGCCGAGGCCTCGGGCGGCGAACTGGTGCCGGTCGGCCTCGACGAGATGGTGGGCGCCCGGGTCGCCGACTGGACCGTGGTCGGCGCGGCACGCGACATCACGCTGGTGGCGACCGGGCTGGGCGGCGGACTGCGGGTGCTCACCCCGGCACGCGGCCTCGAAGTGGTCCTCGACGCGCTGCTGGACAACGCGCTCAAGTTCACCGAGCCGGGGACCGAGGTGCGGGTGGACGTCACCACCACGGACGGGAAGGTCGACATCGCCGTCCGTGACCACGGCCCCGGCCTGCGCGAAGACGAGCTGGAACGCGCGGCGGACCGGTTCTGGCGCAGCACCGCGCATCAGAACGTGCCCGGATCCGGCCTCGGCCTGGCGATCGTCACCGAGATCCTGGCCCGTTCGGACGGTTCGCTGCGGCTCGGCTCACCCGAAGGCGGCGGCCTTCAGGTGACCGTGACCCTGCCGTTAATCCTTGAGTGACCGGAAGTAGCGCAGCGCGCCCGGGTGCAGCGGCAGGGGAGCGGTCTCGATGGCGGGATGGATGTCGATCGACAACGCCGCGCCCGCCGCCTTGACCAGCTGGTCCCGCGCGTCGAACAGCCCGCGCACGAGCGCCTCGGCGACGTCGTCGCGCATCGACGTCGGCACCACCAGGAAGTTCGGCAGCACGAGCGTGGTCACCGGTGAGGGCAGGTTGTAGGCCGTCACCGGGATGGTCGCCGTCCGGTACACCGGGCTGGTGGCCCGCAGCGCGTCCGCGAGATCGGTGATGTCGAGCAGCCGCAGGCCGACCGTGTGCACCTTCTCGGTGATCGACGGCGTCGGCAGGCCACCCGACCAGATGACGGCGTCGATCTGCCGGTTCTCCAGCGCGGGCAGCGCCTCGGGGAGGCCGAGATTGCGCCGGTCGATCGCGCCGGTCAGCCCCGACGCCTTCAGCAACTGCTTCGACAGGAACTCGACACCCGAATCCGGCGAACCGATCGCGACCTTGTGCCCGCGCAACTGCGCGAAGGACCTGATCGACGAGTCGGCGCGGACGATGACGTGCAGATAGTCGTCGTGCACGCGGGCCAGCGCGGCCAAACCGGCGGTGTCGTCGGCGGCCACGTCGGCGGCCACGAACGCCACGTCGGCCTTCCCCGCACGCACCCGTCCGACGTTGTCCGGCGACCCCTGGGTCTCCTGGATCACGGGCCGCTCGGTGTCCAGTTGCGCGGCCCACGCGTCGGCCAGCGCCTCGGCCAGCTTGTCGTAGACGCCACCGTCGAGCCCCGCCGCGATCCGCACCTTCGTCCCGGAGAGATCGGGCCCGCACCCGGCGACCAGGGCACAGACGACGGCGATCACCACCGCGAGCACCCCTGGTCTCCTCATGAGGGTCGATCGTGCCATGGAACCCCGCCCGCGTACCCTCGAAGGCGAGATGAGCGCGCGCACTTACCAGATCCGCACCTTCGGCTGCCAGATGAACGTGCATGACTCCGAACGTCTTGCCGGGCAGCTCGAGGACGCCGGCTACGTACCGGGTGACGGCGAGTCCACACCCGACCTGATCGTGTTCAACACCTGCGCGGTGCGGGAGAACGCGGACAACAAGCTGTACGGCACCCTCGGCCACCTGCGGCCGCAGAAGACGGCGAAGCCGGACATGCAGATCGCCGTCGGCGGCTGCCTCGCCCAGAAGGACCGCGGCGAGATCGTCAAGCGCGCGCCCTGGGTCGACGTCGTCTTCGGCACGCACAACATCGGTTCGCTGCCGACGCTGCTGGAGCGCGCGCGGCACAACGCCGAGGCCGAGGTCGAGATCCTCGAATCGCTCGAGACCTTCCCTTCGACGCTCCCGGCGAAGCGCGATTCGGCGTACGCGGGCTGGGTGTCGATTTCGGTCGGCTGCAACAACACGTGCACCTTCTGCATCGTCCCGGCGCTGCGCGGCAAGGAACGCGACCGCCGCCCCGGCGAGATCCTCGCCGAGGTCGAGGCGCTCGTCGCCGAAGGCGTGCTGGAAGTGACCCTGCTCGGCCAGAACGTGAACTCCTACGGCGTCGAATTCGGCGACCGGCTCGCGTTCGGGAAGCTGCTGCGCGCCTGCGGTTCCGTGGACGGGCTGGAGCGCGTCCGGTTCACCTCGCCGCATCCGGCGGCGTTCACCGAGGACGTCATCGACGCGATGGCCGAGACGCCGAACGTGTGCCACCAGCTGCACATGCCGCTGCAGTCCGGTTCGGACCGGGTGCTGCGCGAGATGAAGCGGTCCTACCGTTCGGCGCGCTACCTCAAGCTCCTCGACCGCGTGCGCGAGTCCATGCCCGACGCCGCGATCACCACCGACATCATCGTCGGCTTCCCCGGCGAGACCGAGGAAGACTTCCAGGCGACGCTCGACGTCGTCGCGCAGGCGCGGTTCTCGAGCGCGTTCACCTTCCAGTACTCGATCCGGCCGGGCACGCCCGCCGCCGAGATGGACGGGCAGCTGCCGAAGGAGGTCGTGCAGGAGCGCTACGAACGGCTCGTGAAGCTGCAGAACGACATCTCCTGGGAAGAGAACAAGAAGATCGTGGGGCGGCGGGTCGAGCTGCTGGTGGCCTCCGGCGAAGGCCGCAAGGACACCGAGACGCAGCGCATGAGCGGCCGCGCGCGGGACGGCAGGCTCGTCCACTTCACGCCGACGGGCCCCCTCGTGGACCGCTCGGTGCGTCCCGGCGACGTCGTCGAGACCGTGGTGACCTACGGCGCTCCGCACCATCTCGTCGCCGACGGCGACCTGCTGTCGCACCGCCGCACCAAGGCGGGCGACAACTCCGAGGCCGGGCTGCGGCCGAAGACCAACGGCGTGACGCTGGGCCTGCCGGGCTTCGGTGCCCCGGCCGTCACGCCGGAACCGGTGAGCGGGTGTGCACTGTGACCGAACCGAAGATCGACGAACTCGCCGCCGAGATCGACGAAGCCGGCGAACGCGCGGCCAAGACGATCGAACTGGGCAGGCGCGGGTTCTCCATCGCCGTGCTGGTGTTCGTGCTGCTGGTCGCGCAGCTGCTGCCCTGGGTCGGCGAGCACGCCGGCTGGGAGGTGCTGCTCGGCAAGGGCGGCGGGATCCCGCAGCTGTTCGCCGCGACCTCCACCGGGGTCGGCGTGTTCGTCTCCGCCGTCACGCTGGTGACCCGTCGCTGGTGGCTGGCCTGGGTCTGCGCCGCGGGCGGCTGGTTCGCCTCCGTCGACGGAATGCTCGCGATCTGGTCCCAGCAGTCCTCGAACGCGACCGGCGCGGCCGGTGGCGGTCCGGGCTTCGGGCTGATCGTCGCCTGGATCGCCACCGTCGCGCTGGCCATCTACTGGATGCGTGCCGCCTTTTCCCGCAGCTAGCCGACCCTCAAGGTGAGGTTGCTGGACGTGTAGGCGCTCGCGTAGAGCGTCGTTTCCGGGTGATAGGCCCGCAGCGTGATCACCGCGCTGAGGGAGAAGCTCAGCTTCAGGGAGAACGTCGAGTTGGGCCGGCAGGTCGTGTCGGCGATGTTCACCCAGACACTTCCTTGAAGCTGCTGCACGATGATCGCTTCGAGGCTGTCCGTCCCGTCGGCCCGGGCGCCTTCCGCGGCCTGCAGAGTCCCCTTGAGGGTGACCTTTTCGTTGACCTTGACCTGCTTCTTGCTGAGCGAGGCGTCGAGCTTGACTTTCTTCTTTCCGGCTTCGGAGGAGGCCGGGAGCGGTGCCGGGGAGCCGGTCGCCGCCGCGGCCGGGGCGAGCCCGGCCACCAGAGCACAACTGATCGCCAGGGCGGCGAACGCCCGGCGTACTGGGGGAATCAGTGTCTGGTTCATGATCGAAGTCGACCACGGTTGAGCGCGGAGAGCGCCCGAATACGCACGAAGGTGCTAGGCGTCCCTCCACAGTGGAGTGAAGGCCCAGCCCCTGCCCGCTATGACCGACCGCCTGCCGTGAAGGCCTCCTTCACTACCCTCAGGGTAGGTAAGGAGGCCTTCACGGACGGTGCCGGCGGATCAGCGGTCCGCGATGGCCGCTTCCGCCGCCTCGAGCCACTCACGCCACTGCGCGGCCTGCTCGTCCGCCTTCTTCGCGCGCCGCTCGTCGCCCGCCGCACGGGCCTTCGCCGCCTGCGACTCGAACTGCTCGACCCGCTCGCGGAACTGCGCCGCCCTGGCCTGCGCCTCCGGGTCGGTCCGGCGCCACTTGCTGTCCTCGGCCGCCTTGATCGCGTCCTGCACGGCCTTCAACCGCCCGTCCAGTTCGCGGATGCGCTCGCGCGGGACCTTGCCGATCTCGTCCCACTGGTCCTGGATGCGCCGCATGTGCTGCTTCGCCGCGTCGAGGTTGGCCGCGGGATCGATCTTCTCGGCCTCGACGAGCAGCTCTTCCTTCTGCTGCGCGTTGGTCGCGAACTCGGCGTCCCGCTCGGAGAACACCGCGGACCGCCGGGCGAAGAACTTGTCCTGCGCGGCGCGGAAACGCTGCCAGAGCGCCTCGTCGCTGTCCTTGGGGGCGCGGCCGGCGGCCTTCCACTCGGTCATCAGGTCCTTGTAGCGACCCGCCGTCTCGCCCCAGTCCTCGGACTCCGAGAGCGCTTCGGCCTCGGCGATCAGCTCTTCCTTGCGATGCTTGGCACCCGCGCGCTGCTTGTCGAGCTCGGCGAAATGTGAGCCGCGGCGCCGGTTGAACGCCTCACGGGCCTTGGAGAACCGTTTCCACAGCTCGTCGTCGGTCTTGCGGTCGACACCCTTGACGGTCTTCCACTCGTCCAGGATGGCGCGCAGCCGGTCGCCGGCGGCCTTCCACTGGGTCGACTCGGCGGCGAGCTTCTCGGCCTCGTCGGCGAGGGCCTGCTTGCGGACGACGGCGGCCGCGCGGGCTTCCTCACGCTCCTGTTTGGCCGAGGCCAGTGCCTTCTCGGCGTGGGAGATGACCTGTTCGATGCGGCCGCTCAGCGCGGCGATGTCTCCGACGACGGCGGCTTCGGCGAGGCCGTCACGCAGCTGCGTGGCCGTCGCCAGGGCGTGCTTCGGATCGCCCGCGCCGGACTCCAGCCGGGTTTCCAGCAGCTCGACCTCGGTGCGCAGGTCGTCGAAGCGGCGCGCATAGTGGAGCAGACCCTCGTCCGGGCTTCCGGCCTGCCAGACACCGACCGCGCGCTCGCCGTCGGGTGTGGTGACGTAGACCGTTCCTTCGTCGTCGACCCTGCCCCAAGCGGACGGGCTGGGCTCGGCGGGCGGCACGGGGGGTGCGGGGTGCCCGCCACCGAGCGCGTGCGGTACCGGGTGCGGTGCCGGGGTACCGGTGGACGTGTTCTCCTGGGCCATCGCAGGCTCCTTATCGCCTGTACGCCCGCTGGCGCGGGCGCCCCGCCTAGCGGCGGGGCCGGGTAATGCGTTGCCGTCTTGCTTCGGGGGCATCAACCCCTTGCGGCATTCAAGCAGCTCAGCGTCCACCGTGGAACCGGATGAACCACCAGAGGGCAGTGATCCTACTTCCGGAGGACCTTCCGTGTCGGTCGGTTGCCGGTGCCGGGAGGCGGGGAAGGTAACGTCGGCGGCCGTGATCCGCCGTGTCGCCGTGCTCCCGCAACCCCCGCTGCTCATCCCCGAACTCGCCGCCGGAGCGGCGGACGAGTGCGCCGAGCTGCGCGAAGCCTGCCTGGACGCCGCGAGGCGCCTGACCAGCGTTTCGCCGGATTGGATCGTCATCGGCGCGGCCACGGGGGCGCCCGAGGTGCCGGAGCACGCGAGCGGCTCCTTCCGGGGATTCGGCGTCGACCTCGGAGTCTCACTCAGCCGGGTGACTGCTCCCGAAACCGAGCTGCCGTTGCCCGCGCTCGTGGCCGGCTGGCTGCGTGAGCAGGGCGGCGCGTCGTCCGTCCGAGTCCGCCTCGTCGACCCCGCCACTCCCTCCGACCAGTGCGAAGAGTTCGCCAGCGGGCTGGGAGAGCCCGCCGCGATACTCGTCCTCGGCGACGGTTCGAGCCGGCACGGTCCGCGTTCCCCCGGCGGCGAAGACGAGCGCGCGGGGGATTTCGACGCCGGGATCCGCGACGCGCTGGCCAAGGCGGACACGGGCGCCCTGTCCGCACTCGACCCGGTCCTGGCGGCCGAACTCGGGGCGGGCGGCCGCGCGCCCTGGCAGGTCCTCGCCGGACTGGCGGCGGACGGGGACTGGACCGCCGAGGTCCTCTACTCCGCCGCGCCGTTCGGCGTCGGCTACCACGTCGCGGTCTGGGAGCACGCGTGATCCGGCCGGTCGCGGTCGTCGGGCCCACGGCGACCGGGAAGACCGCCCTGGCGGTCGAACTCGCCCTCACCCTCGGGGGTGAGGTGGTCAACGCGGACGCGTTGCAGCTGTACCGCGGGATGGACATCGGGACGGCCAAGGCGACCCCCGAAGAGCGGCGGGGCGTGCCGCATCACCTGCTGGACGTCCTCGACGTCACCGAGACGGCGTCCGTCGCCGCATACCAGCGCGACGCACGTCAGCGCGTCGAAGAACTCCTCGACGCCGGCCGCGTGCCGATCCTCACCGGCGGATCGGGTCTCTACGTCCAAGCCGTGCTCGACGACCTCAAGTTCCCGGGCACCGATCCGGACGTGCGCGCCCGGCTGACCGCCGAAGCCGACGAAATCGGCGCCGCCGCGATGCACGCCCGGCTCACCGAACTCGACCCTGTGGCCGCCACGGCCATCCTGCCGACCAACAGCCGCCGGATCGTGCGCGCGCTGGAGGTCATCGAGATCACCGGCGAACCGTTCTCGGCGAACCTGCCGAAACCGGGACCCGCGCGCTACGACACGGTCCTGATCGGCATCGACCGCGAACCGGCCGAACTCGACGCCCGCGTCGATCGCCGCGTGGAGCTCATGTTCGAAGCCGGACTCGTCGACGAGGTCCGGACGTTGCTGGGCCGCGGACTCCGCGACGGGCTCACCGCGTCGAGGGCGTTGGGCTACCAGCAGGTGATCGCCGCGCTCGACGGCGACGGCGACTTCCAGGTCGCTTCCGAGGCCACCGCGCAAGCCACCCGGCGGTTCGTGCGGAGGCAACGTTCCTGGTTCCGGCGGGACAACCGCATCCAGTGGTTCGACGGCGGTTCGGAGCGGCTGGCCGAGCGCGTCCTCGAAGCGACGGCCCAGTAATCTTGCGGGCATGGGCGGCATCGAATTCCTTAAGGGACACGGCACACAGAACGATTTCGTGCTGCTTCCCGACCCCGACGGCCGCCTCGAGCTGACCGAAGCGCGGGTGGCGGCGCTATGCGACCGCCGGCGTGGCCTCGGCGCCGACGGTGTGCTCCGGATCGTGCGGTCGTCCGCACTGGGCGTCGAGTCCGGCGGCGAATGGTTCATGGACTACCGCAACGCCGACGGTTCCATCGCGGAGATGTGCGGCAACGGTGTCCGGGTCTTCGTCCGCCACCTGGTCGATTCCGGGCTCGTGTCCGAGCGCGACTTCGTCATCGGCACCCGCGCCGGCGACCGGCCGGTCCGGATGCACGCGGACGGATCGGTGACCGTGCGGATGGGGCCCGCGACCATCACCGGTACTTCGGTCACCGTGGTCGCCGGGAAGCCGTTCTCCGGTGTCGCGGTGAACGTCGGCAATCCGCATCTCGTGTCGGTCGTCGAGGACGACGTCGACGTGCTCGACCTGCGCGACCAGCCCGACTTCGACTCCGACGTGTTCCCCGACGGCGTGAACCTCGAGTTCATCAACCTGCTGGGCGACAACGCGCTGAAGATGCGCGTCCACGAACGCGGCGTCGGCGAGACGCGGTCCTGCGGCACCGGCACGGTCGCCGCGGTCGCCGCCGCACTGCACCTCGCGGGCACCGACACCGGCGAAGCGACCGTCGACATCCCCGGTGGCCGCGTGGTGGTCGAAGTCCATCGCGGCGGGTCCACGCTGACCGGCCCGGCGGAGATCGTCGCCCGCGGAGAACTCGACGAAACCTGGTGGGCCGGGCTCGGTTAACCGACCGCGATCGGCTCCTTGGGAAGGTCGCGAAGCTTCCGGATCGGCGAGAAGACCACCCACAGCACCGCGGCCGCCTCGCCGACCGCGGCGAACCACAGCGTTCCCCGGATCCCGATCGCCTCACCCAGCACACCGCCGACCAGCCCGCCCAGCGGCAGCATGCCCCACACCACGAAGCGCACGCTGGCGTTCATGCGGCCGAGCAGCCGGTCCGGGCAGACGGCCTGCCGGTAGGACACCTGCGCGACGTTGTAGACGATGATCCCGAACCCCGCGATCGCCAGCGCCGCGGGGAACAGCACGATCCGCCAGCCCGGCGCGGCGAGCGGGAGCAGAAGCTGGAACGGCCAGGTCAACAGCGGGACGAACCAGATCGAGCGGGCTTGCCCGATCCGCCGGGTGATACGCCCGGCCAGGATCGCCCCGATGATCCCGCCCACGCCACCGGTCGCCAGTACGACACCGATGACCGCCGGCGACAGGCCGACTTCCCGGTTCAGGAACAGGATTTGCACGGTGGTGAAGGCGCCGTTGGCCAGGTTGGCCGTCGCGGTGCAGGCGACGATCGAGCGCAGGGCCGCGTCGGTGAACACGAAGCGCAGTCCTTCGACGATCTGGGGGAGCAGCTTCTCGTCGGCCTGCCGTTCGGGGACCTCTTCGACGGTGCGGATCCGCAGCAGGCACAGCGCGGAGGTCAGGAAGCCCACCCCGGTCATCAGCACGGCGTTGGCCGCGCCCGCCAGCTGCACGAGCCCGCCGCCGATACCAGGTCCGGTCAGGAACGCGACCGACTGGCTGGCCTGGAGTTTCGCGTTGCCTTCGAGAAGATGTTCCCGGCCGACCAGCGACGGCAAGTACGACTGGTAGGCGACGTCGAAGAACACCGTCGCGACCCCGACCAGCGTGGCGACGATGATGAGCTGCGTCAGCGACAGCACGCCGGCCCACCAGGCGACCGGAACGGTGAACAGCAACGCCGCGCGGACGAAGTCGGCCCGCAGCATGAGCATCCGCCGCCGCATCCGGTCCACCCACACCCCGGCGGGCAGCCCGATGATCAGGAACGCGATGGTCTCGGCGGCGGTCAGCAGCCCCATCTGGAACGGCGTCGCGGCCAGCACGGTGGCCGCGAGCAGGGGGATCACGGTGTGCCCGGCGAAAGCGCCCACCTGGCTGGCGGTGTCACCCGCCCAGAGCCGCCGGAAGTCCGCGTGGAAGAAGAGGGAGTCTCTGCGCACGACGCCACCTTGGCGTGAGTGATTGGAAACTGTCAATCACTTTCGGCTCTAGGCTGTCTCCGTGCCCACTCCACGACGTGCCGCCACCGAGGCCGAGATCGCCGCCATGGCCTCCGGAATAAGGCTGCGCATCATCCGGTTGACGTACTCAGAGGCGCTGACCAACAAGGAACTCGCCGAACGACTCGATCGCGACCCGGCGACGACGCTGCACCACGTGCGCAAGCTCGTCGACACGGGGTTCCTCGAAGCGCTCCCGCCGCGACGCGGCACGCGCGGCGCGAAAGAAATTCCGTATCGCTCGACCGGGTTGTCGTGGCATCTTGATTCCCGCGACAGGGGGATCGATCAGGCGATCTTCGAGGCTTATCTGGCCGAGATCGCCGACGTGGGATTCGACGAGGTGCAGCAGACGCGCATGGTCGTCCAGGTACCGGACGAGCAGATCGCCGAGTTCGAAACAAGGCTGATGGAGCTCGTCGACGACTTCATCTCGCGGCCGGTCGACCCGGACGCGAAACGCACGGCCATCTACCTGTCGAAGTATCCCAGCAGGTAATGAATTCGGTCCCGCCGCCGAAACGTGGGACCATGGAGGCACGATGACGGAACTGACACACAACGATCTGAACGACATGGACCCATCGACCGGCGAACTGGAGCTCGAGGACCGCGCCTCGCTCCGCCGGGTAGCGGGCCTGTCCACCGAACTCGCGGATGTCACCGAGGTCGAATACCGGCAGTTGCGCCTGGAGCGCGTCGTTCTGGTCGGTGTGTGGACCGAGGGCAGCGCCCTCCAGTCCGAAGCCTCGCTCGCCGAACTCGCCCGGCTGGCCGAAACGGCAGGCTCCGAGGTGCTGGAAGGCCTGGTGCAGCGGCGGATCCGCCCGGATCCCGCCACCTACATCGGCTCGGGCAAGGTCAATGAACTGCGCCAGATCGTGGCGGCCACCGGTGCCGACACGGTGATCTGCGACGGGGAGCTTTCGCCCGGTCAGCTGCGCCAGCTGGAGGAGAAGGTCAAGGTGAAGGTCATCGACCGCACCGCCCTGATCCTCGACATCTTCGCGCAGCACGCCCGCTCCAAGGAGGGCAAGGCGCAGGTCGAGCTGGCCCAGCTGCAGTACCTGATCCCGCGGCTTCGCGGGTGGGGTGCGGCGCTGTCCCGGCAGGCCGGTGGCCGGGCGGGCGGCGCCAACGGCGGTGTGGGTCTGCGCGGTCCCGGTGAGACGAAGCTCGAAACCGACCGGCGGCGGATCAACAAGCGCGTGTCGAAGCTGCGCCGCGAGATCGCCGCGATGGACACCATCCGCGAGACCAAACGCGGTCGCCGGGTGGCCAACGAGGTGCCGAGCGTCGCGATCGTCGGCTACACCAACGCCGGCAAGTCGAGCCTGCTCAACGCGCTGACCGGCGCCGGGGTGCTGGTCGAGGACGCGCTGTTCGCCACGCTGGATCCGACGACCCGGCGGGCGCAGACCCCCGACGGCCGCACCTACACGCTGACCGACACGGTCGGTTTCGTCCGGCACCTGCCGCACCAGCTGGTGGACGCGTTCCGCTCGACGCTGGAGGAGGCGGCGAGCGCCGACCTGCTCGTGCACGTCGTCGACGGTTCCGACCCGACGCCCGAAGAGCAGGTCAACGCGGTGCGCGAAGTGCTCGCCGAGATCACGAAGCGCCGTTCCGAGCCGCTCCCACCGGAGCTGCTGGTGATCAACAAGGCCGACGCCGCCGACGAGGTGTCGCTGGCCCGGTTGCGGCACCAGATGGCCGGTTCGGTGCAGGTTTCGGCGCGGACCGGCACCGGGATCACGGAGTTGGCCGAGGTGATCGCGGAGAAGCTGCCAAGGCCCGAGGTCGTGGTCGAGGTGCTGATCCCGTACTCGCGAGGCGACCTCGTCTCCCGAGCCCACGCCGACGGCGAGGTGCTGGAGGAAGAGCACGTCGAGACCGGTACGCGCCTGGTCGTCCGCGGCAGGCCCGAGCTGGCCGCGGCGCTGAGCGAATTCCAGACGAACTCGGCTCTGTAAGCAAGTACGTGAAGGCCCCCTTCCCTACCCTGAAGGTAGGGAAGGGGGCCTTCACGTCGTTCCATGCAGGGAGGCCTCATGCGTGAATCCGCGCCGGTGCCGACGCGTGCTGAAGTGCGAAAGGTGCTGGAAGACCTTGCGACCGGTGCGGCTACGCGCGCGGAAGCCTCCGATTGGGCCCGCCCGTGGATCGTCGAAGACGCCCACCGCGTCGATGACGGCTTGGTCTGGGACGCACTGGACTGGTTGTTCGGCGCCGATCTGATGACCTTGCCTGCCGACTATCTGCACGGTCCGGTCGACTTCCGGAGCTGGCTGGTCGAGTTCGACGCTCGCCGCTGAAAGTGGCCTTCGCGACATTCCGCCCCATCTCGGCATCCGCACCGAACTGCGCGCCGTCCCGGACGTCTCCGTAGTGTGGGGCTTCAGGGGTTCCACGGTACGGAGGTGGATGTGCGGGGGATTGTCGCGGCCGCGGTCATGCTGGCGGCGTTCATCGGCGGGACGGCTCCCGCCCTGGCTCAGGAGGTCCCGGCGCCGCAGCCGGTGTGCAAGAACAGCGACTCCCGGCTCAGCGAACTCTCCGGCCTGGTCTCCGACGGAGAGCATCTGTACGCCCTCAACGACGGCGGAACCAAGACGCAGGTCTTCGTCCTCGGCCGCGACTGCAAGGTCCAGAAGGTCATCTCGGCCGCGACGGACCCGTACGACCCCGAGGATCTCGCCCGCACCGCCGACGGCACCTTCTGGCTTTCCGACACCGGCGACAACCGCAAGCGGCGGGACACGGTCGCGCTGATCTCGCTGACCCCCCAAGGCAAGGCCACGCTGCACCGGCTCACCTATCCCGACGGGCAGCACGACGTCGAAGCGCTGATCATGGACCGTACGGGCACGCCGTACCTGATCACCAAGGACGTCTTCGGCGACGCGAAGGTGTACCGGCCGACGGGGCCGCTCGCCAGCCCTGGCCCGACTCCGCTGGAGAGCGTGGGGTCGCTGCAGATCAAAGAGACTTCGACGCCGGGCGGACCCGTCGGGTCGATCGGCTCGATGACGGTGACCGGCGCGGCCTCGATGGCCGACGGCTCGGTGGTCGCGTTGCGCACCTACACGGATGCCTACCTCTACGCCGTCACCGACGGAGACCTGAAGAGCGCGCTGCAGCGCGAACCCGTGCGCGTGCCCCTGCCGAACGAGAAGCAGGGCGAGGCGATCGCCTTCGATCCGGACGGGACGCTGCTGTCCGGCGGGGAGGGCGTCGGCGAGCAGATCCGTGCGGTGAAGGGCGCGGCCGCACTCGCCGTGGACGCGGCGAAGTCCGAGGGCAGCACGTCGGGCGGGACCTCCGCGGCCCGTGGCTCTGGCCAGGGGTCCGACTTCCCGTACGTGCAGGTCGGGATCGCCGCGGTCGTCGTGATCGGCGGCCTTCTCCTGGTCGGCAGGCTGCGCAAGCGGCGCGCCTGACCGAAGAGCCTGCCGAAGCTGCCGAGTCTGACCCGGGTCGGGTGACCCGGGATCCCGGCGTGCTCCGGCTCCGGACTACAGCCTGCGAAGAACGGCGACGACCTTGCCGAGGATCGTGGCGTCGTCACCCGGGATGGGCTCGTACGCCTCGTTGTGCGGCATCAGCCAGATGTGGCCGTCCTTGCGCTTGAACGTCTTGACCGTCGCCTCGCCGTCGATCATCGCCGCCACGATCTCGCCCGGATCGGCCGTGGGCTGCTGGCGCACGACGACCCAGTCGCCATCGGTGATGGCGGCGTCGACCATCGAGTCACCGGTGACGCTCAGCAGGAAGAGTTCACCCTCGCCGACGATCTCCCTCGGCAGCGGGAAGACGTCTTCGATCGCCTGCTCAGCCAGCACCGGCCCACCGGCGGCGATCCGGCCGACGAGCGGCACGTACGCGGCCTTCGCGGCCGACTGGGGCTGCTCGACGTCGATGCCCATCGGGTTGTCGTCCGTCGTGGCGAGCACCCCCACCGCACGCGGGCGGTTCGGGTCGCGTCGCAGATAACCCTTGCGCTGCAGGGCCTGCAACTGGTGCGACACCGACGAAGTGGAGGTCAGCCCGACCGCCTCGCCGATCTCACGCACACTCGGCGGGTAGCCGAACCGGCTCACCCACAGTTTGATCACGTCGAGCACCTGCTGCTGCCGCACGGTCAGGGTCTCGTCCACCTCGTAGACCTCGGGCAAGGCGCGCACCTTGCCCGAGCCCCTAGGCGCGTTCCCCGCCTTGCTCTCCTTAGCCACCGTCTCGCTCCTTCATCTCTGCGTCGCCTCCCAGTACGTCCGGTCGCCCGGACCGACTTCGCGTGTCTTCGCCGGTGGCGGACGATCTTCCCCGCCCACGGCACCGGCGGCGTCCGCGCAGCAGACGCCCTGGTCAACGACGTTAGCCCGCCGGGACGACGATTTCAAACATCTGTTCGATGGACACGCCGTGTCGCTCGATTTTTGTCGGTGGGAGGTGGTACACATTCGCACGGGCGTTCGATAGAACGCCTGTTCGATCTTGATCGCCGGGTCCCGGCCCGGTGCGAGCGCAGCAGGAGTTGCGAGGAGGTTCCGATGTCGATTCTGGCCGATCGAGGACTGGTGCGGCCCAGTTCCCCCAGGTCCGTTCCGGCAGGGGCGACCCGGCCCGTGCGGGTGGTGCGGGGCGGGCGTGCCGAGCCCTTGCGCCCGCCGACCAGGGCGCGGGTCGTGGCGGGCCGCCGTCCCGGCGTGGCCACCGCCTCCCCGGCTTGCCCGGCGCCGCGGCGGCTCCCGCTCAGGTGGCCCTCGCTCGTCGGGATGGCCCTGCTCGTCGCCGGGGTCATCACCGGATTGGGTCTGTTCTTGGCCGGTGTTCCCGGCGCCGCGGTGCCCGAACGGACCACGACGGTGTCCGTTTCCGCGGGGGACACCCTGTCCGATCTCGCGGCGCGTTTCGCGCCAGAAAGTGACACTGGCGCGGTCGTCGCCAGAATCAAGGAACTCAACGCCCTGGAAGACGCCGTTCTCGTCCCCGGATTGCCGCTCACGGTGCCGGTCGCGGCCGAGGTCGCGAAGGGCGGGAGGTGATCCTCATGTCGTTTTCACCCCTCGTGGGTGAGCTCCTCATTCGTGTCTGAACGGCAGGGCTGTTGCGCTTGCGTGTGCCCGACCTGCGTTCTAGTCTCCACCGCTATATGTAGTAGTTACATGGCTGTAGTTGGTCCATAGCTTGGGGTAGACTCGGTACCAGTTGTCCACAGCTGGCCGGTGTTCACCCACCGGATGTCCACGGATCGATCCACATGTCGATCTTTCGTCGTTGCGTGGCGGCGGGACGGGCGTCCATTCGGGACCGGCCGGCGCGGAGGGGAAGGTGATCGGCGGATGAGGTGCCCGTTCTGCCGGCATGCGGACTCTCGGGTCGTCGACTCCCGAGAGGTGGATGAGGGTCAGGCGATCCGGCGGAGGCGCTCGTGCGCCGCTTGCGGCCGGCGCTTCACCACTTCGGAGACGATGGTGCTCGCCGTCGTCAAACGATCCGGGGTCACCGAGCAGTTCAGCCGGGACAAGGTGGTCCGGGGGGTGCGCCGCGCCTGTCAGGGCAGGCCGGTCGACGACGACGCGCTGCAGCAGCTCGCGCAGCGGGTCGAAGAATCGATCCGGTCGGCGGGGCTGGCGGAGATCCCGAGTCACGAGGTCGGCCTGGCGATCCTGGGCCCCCTGCGCGAACTCGACGGCGTCGCCTATCTCCGGTTCGCCAGTGTCTACCGCTCCTTCTCCTCGGTCGAGGACTTCGAGAAGGAGATCTCGGACCTTCGTGAGGCCATGGCTGCCACACCGGACGAGAGCGATCAAGACGCGAAAGACGGCTGATGCCGCCTCCCGCGTGGGAGTGAGGGAAAGACCCATGACCGAGACCGTGGGAACAGGCAACCCGGCCACAACGCGGACGAGCGGGAAGAAGAAACAGGCCGGCGGGCTCACCGTGCGGCGTGTCTTCACCACCGAGGGCGTCCACCCGTACGACCAGGTCACCTGGGAGAACCGGGACGTCGTGATGACGAACTGGCGTGACGGTACGGTCAACTTCGAACAACGCGGTGTCGAGTTCCCCGGCTTCTGGTCGGTCAACGCGACGAACATCGTCACCAGCAAGTACTTCCGCGGCGCCGTCGGCACACCCCAGCGGGAGCAGAGCCTCAAGCAGCTGATCGACCGCGTCGTCCACTCCTACGTGAACGCCGGTCGCGAACACGGCTACTTCGCGAGCCCCGCCGACGCCGAGGTCTTCGAGCACGAGCTGACCTGGATGCTGCTGCACCAGGTGTTCAGCTTCAACTCGCCGGTGTGGTTCAACGTCGGCACGACGTCGAAGCAGCAGGTCTCGGCGTGTTTCATCCTCTCGGTCGACGACACCATGGAGTCGATCCTCAACTGGTACCGCGAAGAGGGCCTGATCTTCAAGGGCGGCTCCGGCGCCGGCCTGAACCTCTCCCGCATCCGTTCCTCGCGTGAGCTGCTGTCCTCCGGTGGCACCGCCTCCGGTCCGGTCTCCTTCATGCGCGGTGCCGACGCCTCCGCGGGCACCATCAAGTCCGGTGGCGCCACCCGGCGCGCGGCGAAGATGGTCGTGCTCGACGTCGACCACCCGGACGTCGAGGAGTTCGTGCAGACCAAGGCCCGTGAAGAGGAGAAGATCAAGGTCCTCCGCGACGCCGGGTTCGACATGGACCTTTCCGGCTCGGACATCGCCTCCGTCCAGTACCAGAACGCGAACAACTCGGTCCGCGTCTCCGACGAGTTCATGCAGGCCGTCGAGACAGAGGGCGACTTCGGCCTGCGATCCCGGACGACCGGCGAGGTCATCGACCGGGTCGACGCCAAGAAGCTGTTCCGCACCATCGCGCGGGCCGCCTGGGAATGCGCCGACCCTGGCCTGCAGTACGACGACACGATCAACGACTGGCACACCTGCCCCGAGTCGGGCCGGATCACCGCGTCCAACCCGTGCTCGGAGTACATGCACCTGGACAACTCCAGCTGCAACCTCGCCTCGCTGAACCTGCTCAAGTTCGCCACCGAGGACGGCGGTTTCGACGCGCCGCTGTTCGCGAAGGCCGTCGAGCTGGTCATCACCGCGATGGACATCTCGATCTGCTTCGCCGACTTCCCGACCGAGGCGATCGGCGACACCACCCGCAAGTTCCGCCAGCTGGGCATCGGCTACGCGAACCTCGGCGCCTTGCTGATGGCGCTCGGGCACGCGTATGACTCCGACGGCGGCCGCGCGCTCGCCGCCGCGATCACGTCGCTGATGACCGGTGTTTCGTACCGGCGTTCCGCCGAACTCGCCGCCGTCGTCGGGCCGTACGAGGGCTACGCGCGCAACGCCGAGGCGCACCAGCGGGTCATGCGCAAGCACGCCGCCGCCAACGAACTGGTGCGGACCTACCACTCGAACGACGCCGCGGTCCGCGCGCTCGCGACCCAGGAATGGAAGCGCGGTATCGAACTGGGCGAGACCAGCGGCTGGCGCAACGCGCAGGCCTCGGTGCTCGCCCCCACCGGCACCATCGGCTTCATGATGGACTGCGACACGACCGGCATCGAGCCGGACTTCTCGCTGGTCAAGTTCAAGAAACTGGTCGGCGGCGGTTCGATGCAGATCGTCAACCAGACAGTCCCGCGCGCCTTGGCCTCACTCGGCTACCAGGCCGAGCAGATCGAGGCGATCGTCGAGTACATCGCCCAGCACGGCCACGTCGTCGACGCTCCCGGCCTGCGCCAGGAACACTACGAGGTGTTCGACTGCGCGGTGGGGGAGCGGTCCATCGCGCCGATGGGGCACGTCCGGATGATGGCAGCGGTGCAGCCGTTCCTGTCCGGCGCGATCTCCAAGACGGTCAACATGCCGGAGTCGGCGACCGTCGAAGAGGTCGAGGAGATCTACTTCCAGGGCTGGAAGTACGGCCTCAAGGCGCTCGCGATCTACCGCGACAACTGCAAGGTCGGCCAGCCGCTGTCGACCGGCAAGAAGGAGAAGGCCGAGCCCGAGGCCGAAAAGGTCGTCGAGTACCGGCCGGTCCGCAAGCGCCTGCCGAAGAAGCGCCCCAGCCAGACGGTGTCGTTCACCGTCGGCGGCGCCGAGGGTTATCTGCACGCCGGTTCGTACCCGGACGACGGCCTCGGCGAGATCTTCGTGAAGCTCGGCAAACAGGGATCGACCCTCTCGGGCGTGATGGACGCGTTCTCGATGTCGATCTCCGTCGGCCTGCAGCACGGGATCCCGCTGGAGTTCTACGTTTCGAAGTTCTCCAACCTGCGCTTCGAGCCCGCCGGCATGACCGACGACCCGGACATCCGCATCGCCACCAGCGTCATGGACTACCTGTTCCGCAGGCTGGCGCTGGACTACCTGCCGTACGAAAAGCGTTCGCAGCTCGGCATCTTCACCGCCGACGAACGTTCGGCACAGGTCGAGGCGAACTACGGCGCGGCACCCGCCGCCGAACCGGAGAACGTCGACCTCGACGCCCTTCGGTCCACTGTGGACTCGTCATCCGCGGAGCCGGCCAAGGTGGCGCATTCGACGGCGGAACTGGTCGAATTGAACCTCGGCACCGCCTCCGACGCGCCGCTCTGCATGACCTGCGGCACCAAGATGCGGCCCGCCGGTTCCTGCTACGCCTGCGAAGGGTGCGGAGCGACGTCCGGCTGCAGCTAGGTTCACGAGCTGTGCGGGGATGGCGATTCGCCGTCCCCGCAGAGGCTCGCGTCGTCGATCTAGCGGCGGAGGTTCCTGGCAGCGGCCAGGCCCAGGACCGTGGTGGCTCCGGCTCTTTTGGCCGCGTTGGCGACTCCGGCCATCGTGTACCCGGTGTGATAGATGTCGTCGAGAACGAGAACCGTCCGGCCTTCGAGGTCCTCCTCGACCCGGAATTCGTGGAGCAACGCTTTACGTTCTTCAGATGTCATGTTCTTGGCGGGTTTCCGATCCTCGCTCTTCGGTTCGACGGTGGTCAGCGGAATGCCGAGTTCTTGAGAGAGGAGCGCGCCGAGCATGACGCTGACCGAGCGCTTGGCCCGGGTGTGGCCGGGGACGGCGAGAATACGAGTGGCTTCGTTGAACCACTCGTGCCGGACCACCACGTCACTCAACGAGTCGCACAGCGCCTGTCCCGCAAGATTCCACTCTTCTTGCTCGGTCGGGGCGTAATCCTTGATCTTCCGAAGCAGGCTTCCCGTGTCGGTGTGGACGGTCCCTGACGATTCTTCTTCGACCGGCCGCCGGTAGAAGTCCAGCGCGATCGCCGCGTCGACGTAGCCCTGTTGCTCGATCTGGATGACTAGGACCTCTTTCAGGAAGTCCATGAAATCGTTCAGTGAACGGTCGGGCTCGAAGTCCATGCGGATCCGGTACGGCCACTCGGCGTCGTGTTTCAAGGTCCCGACCTTCCTGGCTCTGGGCAGGACACCGAGTACGTGATCGGCGGTGGCCGGGATGCCGCGGTATTCGAGGAATCGTGCGGAATCCGACGGCCGCAGTCGCCAGTCCTCGAGATGCCTGCCGCGGCGGTCGGGTCGGTAACGTGGTGCTGTCACAGTGGCTCCCCCTGAAATCGTGAACCCCTCGAGCTTGGCACGTACGATCGCGTCAGGGAGGGGATCAGTGATCATCGACGGCGAAATCAGCGATCCGTTCGGCACGCTCGAGCAGGCGCTCTGGATCTGCGGTGGCCAGTGGGCGGGAAAGTCCACCGTTTCCCGGCTGTTGGCGCACCGCCACGGCATCACCGTCTACCACTACGACTTCCACGACGCCCGCGGTCATCAGGACCGCCGCATCGCGCACCGCGTCCGCGATGGTCTGCCCACCACGGATCCTGACCCGGAGACCGTATGGGTGGACACCACTCCCGAACGGATGGCCGCCGACACGATCGCCGGGTTCCCGGTACGGTTCGAATGGGTGCTGGACGACCTGCGCGCGCTGGTCTCCGGACGCCCGATCCTCGCCGAGGGCTGGGGGTTGCGCCCGGACCTGGTCGCGCCGCTGCTGGACTCACCGCGGCGGATGATCGTGATGGTGCCCACCGACGGTTTCCGTGAGCACCAGCTTCGCGCGCTGCCCCGGGCCGCCGCGGTGGCGCACCGGGTCAGCGATCCCGAACGCGCGCAGCGCAACCGGATCGAGCGGGATCGGCTCGTCGCCGAGGACGCCGTCCGTACCGCGAAGGAACTCGGCATCCGGGTGCTGTGGGTCGACGGTTCGGAAGGCGCCGAGGCGGTCGCGGACGTCGTCGCCGAACACTTCGGTCCCTACCTCGCCTGAGCGAGATCGAGGACGAGGGTCGCCACAGCCAGCGCGAAGAGACCGGCGGGGAAGGCGATGTTGTAGAGGACGCGGGCCCGCACGTGGGTGAGGACGGCGCCGAGATAGAACAGCACGAGCCCGACCGCGGCCGCGGTCCCGAGGAACGGCACCCCGAGCAGGCCGAGCAGCAGCCCTGCGGCACCCGCGGCCTTCAGGGAGGCGAGTGCCGGGATCCAGGATTCGGGCACGTTGACCTCGGCCGAGTTCTTGAGGACGAACGGGGCACGTGCCAAGTCGGCGGCGGCGATCCCGGCGTTGCTCGCGATCGCGACGATGGCCACGATGAGATATGCGGTGAACATGCCCACTGGACGAGGCCCGCGCCCGGAACGTGACAGCGGTCAGGAACGCCAGCGTTCGAGCACCGCGTCGATGGTGGTGCGGATGCGGTCGCGGGCGGCCTGCCGGTCCACACCCGCCATGAGGAGGTCGTCGTACTCGGTGTCCAGATGCCGGATCGAGGCGACGACGGCGAGGAACACCGCTCGTTCGGCCAGTTCCCGCCCGGCGGCAGACCGGCCCACTCGGCCACTGCCTCGCTGGCCGGCGTGTTCGGCGATGGCGCGTGCCCGCTCCGGCGGGCAGCCGGGGAACATCTCCGTGATCGCGGTGTGGAACCGGGCGGTGAACTCGACGTCTTCGTGGACGCGGCGTTCGCGATCCCGGTCGCGGCGCCGTTCCCGGACGTCCTCGTCGGCGAGGCATTGTTCCTCGGCGCCGCGCAGCGCCGCTTCCTCGACCAGGAGTCCTTGCCGCTCACTGCGTTTCCGTGACCGGTTGAAGCGGACGACCACGGCGGAGAGCCGGCTCGCCTTCTTCGCCCGGCGGGTCAGCGCGGTGTCGCCGGCGGGCAGGAAGACCAGGTGACCGAGATCGGCGCAGTCGAGGCAGTGCGGCTTTTCGTTCTCCATGAACAGCAGATCGCCGGTGCCGCCGCAGTCGGCGCACGTCCAGTCCTTCAGTGCCACGGAGACGACGAGATCCGGCGTTTTCCGTTGCCGGGCGAGCACTTGCGCACGTTTGGCTTCGGACAGTCCCGGCATGAGCCACTGCGTCCGGAACAGCGGCTCGAGACCGGCCAGTTCACCCGAAGTCACCCGGAGGACCGCCCGGTCGCGGGTCGCGCCGACATGCTCGATCTCCGAGCTTTCGAGGGCCTTTTCCCGCGTCCACCGGTGAAGCGCGCCGAGAGCGAACTCCAGTTTCTCCGCGCTCACGGGCAAGGCCGTGGACAGATCGGGGATCCGCCCCTGATGCCAGCTTTTGACCACGTTCTCCGGCAGCCAGCCGATACCGCTCAGAATGTCGAGCGCGGTCACCGATTTCCGTTTTGCCAGCAGCTTTTCCGCCGTCTCCACGACGCGCTGTTCCAGTTTCGTCTCACCCTGCATCGCCGGGAATCCTAGCGATCACGCGGTTTCGGTGCGGGCCCGGTAGGCCCGGATCTTGGCGCGGTTGCCGCAGCGCTCCATCGAGCACCAGCGGCGGTTGCCCGACCGGGAGGTGTCGAAGAACAGCAGATAGCAGTCGTCCGCGGAACATTCGCGGACGCGGCCGGACCGCTCGCCCGCGACGAGGCCGATGACGTCGCGGGCGACGGCACCGAGAAGTTGTTTCCCGGTGACGGGCGGTGCCCAGGCGAGCCGCCGTGTCTTCGGGTCGACGAGCGGCCTCGGGGTCTCCGCGGTTCCGCTGTTCAGGAGGGCGACGTCGTCGTCCGACGGCGCTTCGCCACGGGAGAGGGCGGGTGCGACGCGGTAAAGGGTGTCCCGGAGTTCCTTGAGCGCGGTGAGTTCGGCGGGCCGGATCCGGACGTCGGTCAGGGGAGCGGTCAGCGCCAGCCGTGAGCCGCTGAACCACTCGGCGAGGGCGGACGGCGTGTGCGCGATTTCGTAGCGCTCGTACGGGCCCGGGCCGCCGGTCAGCATGAGTTCGAGGCTGAGGCTGCCCGGATCGAACCGGTACCGCTCACCCTGGGCGTTGACGAGCAGTCTTGTTCCCGGAGTCATGTAACCACTATAGTCGGTTTCGGAAACCAGGTAAGACGGTTACGGCGGAGGCGTGATGATCGGCAAGACGAAGGACGCGGGCTGGGAGATCGGCGTGTCCAAGACGGTGGCGTATCCGCTGGAGCGGGTTTGGGAGTACATCTCGGGTCCGGGCCTGGCGGCCTGGCTGGGTGACGTGCGGCTGGAGCCGGAGAAGGGCGCGCCGTACGAGACGGCCGAGGGCACCGTCGGCGAGGTCCGCGGCTACCGCGAACAGGAGAAGATCCGCCTCACCTGGCGTCCGAAGGGCTGGGATCACGAGAGCACGGTCCAGGTGGGGCTCCGTCCGGCAGGGCCGGGCAAGACGGTCGTGGTCTTCCATCAGGAGCGGCTCACCGGCCCGGAAGAGCGTGCCGCGCAGCGTGAGCACTGGCAGGCCGTGATGAAGCTCGTCGTCGACGGCCTCGCCGGCTGATCAGGCGAGCGCTCGCCGGGCCTGTTCGGCCAGTGCGTCGGTGATCCGTTCCGCGCTCAGGCCGAGTTCGCCCGTTTGATGGAGGAACACGTCCGCGGCGAGCGGCGCCAGCAGGATGTCGGCGAGCGCGTCCGGGTCCTTCGCTTCCGCCTGCTCGGCGAGGTGGCGGACGTGGGTGCGCCACAGCCGGTACGGCCCGCTGGTGAAACGCGAGTGCCCGACCTCGCTGCCGAGGACGAGATGCGCGTGCCGGGTGAGCAGCCCGATCATCGCCGCGTAGAACGCGGCCAGCCGCTCGGCGGGCGGCGCGCCGGGTCCCAAGGGAGGAGGGCCGGTGAGCAGCCGCTCCTGTAATTCCCGCTCGTGCTCGTCCAGCAGGGCGACGGCGATCGCCGAGCGGTCCGGGTAGCGGCGGTACAGCGTCGCCCGGCCGACCCCGGCCGCTTGGGCGATGTCCTCCATCGTGACGTCCGCGGCCGGGCGCGCCGCGAAGAGCTCTTCGGCGGCCTTCAGGATCTTCGCTCGGTTGCGGGCGGCGTCCGAGCGTTCCCGTCCCGGGCCGTTCGCGAGCAGATCTTCCGTCGGCATGTTCGCAGCCTAGGGAATATCCGGACGCGGCGTCCACTTGTACCCGGCGAAGCAAGTGGACGCCGTGTCCACTTCCTGGTCCGGGAGGTCCCGATGAGCCACCTTCTCCACCTCGACTCCAGTGCCCGCAGCGCGTCGTTCTCCCGCGAGCTGAGTGCTCGTTTCGCCGAGGTCTGGCGCGCCGCGAACCCGGGCGCGGGCTACACCTACCGCGACGTGGCGGCCGACCCGGTGCCACCGATCGGCCAGGCCTGGACCGAGATCTGCGACGCCCTCCTCCAGGCCGGGATCACCGACCCGGCCGGCTACGCCTCGGTGGTGAAGACGCCGGAGCAGCGCGAGGCCTGGGCGGTCATCGAGCCGCTGCTGGCCGAACTGCTCGCCGCCGACGTCGTGCTGATCGGGGCGCCGATGTACAACTTCTCGATCCCCGCGACGCTCAAGCTGTGGATCGACCAGGTCACGTTCCCCAAGATGTCCTTGGCGGGTAAGGCTTTCGTGGTCGCGGGAGCGCGCGGCGGAACCTACCTGCCCGGCACGCCGCGGGAGCCTGCCGACCACCACGAGCGCTACCTTCGCGACTTCTTCGCCGGGCACTACGACGTCCGGGACGTCACGTTCCTGAACTCCGAACTGACGAACGCCCTCGTCGACCCGCGGCTGAGCCCGCGCGATCCCGAACGGATCGCGTCGCGGGACCAGGCGCTCCTCGGCGCCGAAAAGCTGGCTTCGGCCGGAAAGGAAGCCTGATGGGCTGGGGAATCCTGCTGCTGGCGGGAGTCGTCGAGGTCGCCTGGTCGCAGAGCATCAAGCCGACGGAGAACTTCACCCGGTTCTGGCCGACCGTGCTGTGCTTCGTGCTCGGTGTCGCCGCGGTCTACCTGCTGTCGAAGGCGATGGACTCGCTCCCGGTCGGGACCGCGTATGCCGTCTTCACCGGTATCGGCGCGGTGGGCGCGATCGTGTTCGGCATCGTGATCAACAAGGACCCGATCGGTTTCGGCCGGTTCGCGGCGATGGCACTGATCGTCGGAGGGGTGGTGCTGGCGAAGGTGGCGGAGTGAGCCGAGTGTCAGGAAAGGGTCGTTCAGGACATTTCTTGTCCTGAACGACCCTTTCCTGACACGTCAGGCGAGCTTCTCCCACAGGAATTCAAGCATCAGCGCCCATTTGAACGCCAGCTGCTCGTTGTCGGCCGCCGCGCCGTGCCCACCCTCGATGTTCTCGTGGTACCGCACGTCGTGTCCCTGCTCCAGCATCCGCGCGACCATCTTGCGGGCATGCGCGGGATGGACGCGGTCGTCCCTGGTGGAGGTGACGAACAGGACCGGCGGGTACTCGAGTCCGGCGTGGACGTTCTGGTATGGCGAGTACCTCCCGATGAAGTCCCATTCCGCCGGATCGTCGGGGTCGCCGTACTCGGCCATCCACGACGCGCCCGCGAGGAGCTTGTGGTACCGCTTCATGTCCAGCAGCGGCACCTGGCTCACGATCGCGCCGAACAGATGCGGGTAGCGCGTCAGCATGACACCCATCAGCAGCCCGCCGTTGCTGCCGCCCTGGATGCCGAGGCGCGCGGGCTCGCTGATGCCGCGCTCGACGAGGTCGGCGGCGACGGCCGAGAAGTCCTCGTACACCTTGTACCGCTTGGCTTTCGTCACCGAGGTGTGCCAGTCCGGCCCGTATTCGCCGCCGCCGCGGATGTTCGCGACGACGTAGGTGCCGCCGCGCGAGAGCCAGCCGCGGCCGATGATGCCGCTGTAGCCAGGGGTCAGGGAGACCTCGAAGCCGCCGTAGCCGGTCAGCAGGGTCGGCCCGCCCTCGGCATCGGAGGGGCGTACGACGAAGTACGGGATCTTCGTGCCGTCTTCGGATGTCGCGAAGTACTGCGTGACCGTCATGCCCTCGCTGTCGAAGAACGCGGGAGCGCGTTTGAGGACCTCGACGTCGCCCCCGACGTGCCCGTAGCCCAGCGTCGACGGCTGGGTGTAGCCGCTGGAATCGAGCAGGTACTCGTCGCTGACGTCGGGGTCGGTGCCGGTGATCTGCGCGGTGCCCAGTTCCGGGGCGCCGGCGAGCGGGCGGGAGGTCCAGCCGTCGGACGGCGTGAGCACGCGCAGGTCCGTCCGGACATCGGACAGGGTCGAGAGCAGCAGGTGGTTGTGCGTCCACACCCAGTACTCCAGGGACGTGTGCGCGTCCGGCGTGAACAGGGTCGTGAAGAAGCGCTCGCCCGCCATGAACGCGTCGAATCCGGAGGCGAGCAGAGCACCGGAGGGGTACGTCGTGCCTTCGATGGTCCAGTCCGAGCGAAGCCGGATCAGCAGCCACTCGCGGTGCGAGGACGTCTGCGCGTCTTCGGGGACCTCGATGCGGTCGAGCCCGGCGGCCGTCCGGACATACCTTTCCGTGCGATAGAAGTCGATCGACCGGTAGACGAAGTCACGCTCCCAGCCTTCGGTCGGGTCGTGGTGTGCGGACACCGAGACGTCGTCCGCCTTGCCCTCGAAGACCACCGTCGCCTCTTCGAGCGGGGTGCCGCGCCGCCATTCCTTGGCCAGCCTCGGATAGCCCGAATCGGTCAGCGTCCCCGGACCGAAATCGGTGCCGATGTAGACGCGGTCGCGGTCGATCCAGCCGATCCTGGTCTTGGCCTCGGGCACGAAGAACCCGTCTTCGACGAACCGGCGCTCGTCGAGGTCGAACTCGCGGACGACCGTCGCGTCGGCGCCGCCCCGCGACAGTTCGACCAGCGCGCGGTCATAACCCGGGCGGAGGACGGCAGCGCCCTGCCACACCCAGTTCTCGCCCTCGGCCTCGGCCAGCGCGTCGACGTCGAGGAGGAGTTCCCACTCCGGCGTGTCGAGGCGGTACTGCTCCAGGGTGGTGCGGCGCCACAGACCCCGGGGGTTGGCCGAGTCCTGCCAGAAGTTGTAAAGGTATTCGCCGCGGCGCCGGATGTACGGGATCCGGTCGTCGGCGTCGAGGACCTCGCGGACCTCGTCACGGATCCCGCCGAACCGTTCGCCGCCCGCCAGTTCCGCGAGAGCCTCGGCGTTACGGGCTCGCACCCAGCCCAGCGCTTCTTCGCCGGTCACGTCTTCCAGCCACAGGTACGGGTCCTCGTCACTCATACCCACAGTCTCGCCGGGGCCGCGGCCCTCGCGCCACCAGGTGCCCGTTCTTCGCCTGACCCGCTTCTGCTCCGTATGCTGTGGACTCGCACATTGGGGGACACCATGACCGGCACCGACGAGGTACCCGGACCGTTCACGCCTTCGCCGCCTCGCCGGAACCCGGGGGCCGCCGTGGTCGGTCTGCTCATCGTCGCCGCGCTGACCGCCACCGGGATGGCGATGGCGGGCGGACCGCGGACGGTCGACGGCCAGGCCCTCCCGGTGCCCGGCGTGTACACCTCGGAAGGGGCCAAGGCGCCGGCAGGGAACGCGAAGCCCGCGCCCAAGGAGGTGCGGGAACTCGAGACGAACCCGCTGCTGGCGGACGGGGTCGCGCTCGGCGCGGTCACCTGCCGGCTGCCCGCGATCAGCCGCGAGCCGTCGAAACTGGAGACGTACTACAAGGCGTTCGTGTCGTGCCTGGCCGAAGCCTGGAAGCCTGCCTTGGACCAGGCGAACGAGCCCGCGCTGCCGGTGACCGTGCAGGTGACGCTGCCCGAGACCAGCGCCTGCGGAAAGGCGCCGGGCGAGAACGAGGCCGTCGCCTACTACTGCGGTGGCGACACCACGATCTACGCGCCGACCCAGTGGATGCTGGGCGACGCGGGCCTCGAGCGGTCCCGCCATCTCGCGACGATGGCCCACGAGTACGGGCACCACATCCAGCGTTCCAGCGGGATCCTGTCGGCCGCCGCGGAGAAGATGTCGTCGCCGGAGGAGAACTCGCCCGCCGACAAGGAACTGGTCCGCCGCATCGAGCTGCAGGCGAACTGTTTCGGCGCGCTCGCCCTCGCCGCCGCCGCGGGGCGTGGGTCGATCAGCAGGTCGCTGGCCAACGCCGCCCTCGACGATTACGGCCGCGCCGACGACAGCGACACCCACGGCAGCCGTCGTAACCAGATGAAATGGGCGAAGGCCGGGTTCTCCGGGAAGACGACGTCGGCGTGCAACACCTGGGCTGCCCCGGCCTCGGATGTCAAATGACCGACGAAGTGATGGCCGAGATCAACACCGGCCTCCAGCTGCACATCTCCGGTGACCGCGCCGGCGCGCGCGAGAAGTTCGCGGCGCTGTGGGAACGGATCGGCGAGGACGGTGACCCGCTCCACCGGTGCGCGCTCGCGCACTACATGGCCGACGTGTGCGACGACCCGGCCGACGAACTCGCCTGGGATCTGCGCGCTCTCGCGGCGGCCGATTCGCTCACCGACGAACGTGCCAAGGAGTACCACGCGACGCTGGCCGTGCGCGGATTCTACCCGTCGCTGCACCTGAACCTCGCCGAGGACCACCGCAAACTCGGTGATCACGAGGCCGCGAAGGCCCAGTGGCGGCTGGGGCGGGACACACTCGGCGCGCTCGGCGACGACCCGTACGGCCTGGGGATCATCGAGGCGTACGGCGCGCTCGCGGACAGGCTGGGCCTCGAACCGGACTCTCCGGACTTTCGCCCGGGGCGCTCAGGCCATAACCTGGAGTGATTCAGGTCACCTGTCCGGGAGGAGCGCGTATGCGGATTTCCGATCTGTTGCGGAAGAAGGGGACGGCCGTCGCGACCGTCTCGCCGGAGACGAACGTCACCGAGCTGCTCGAAAGACTCGCGGAGCACAACGTCGGTGCCCTGGTGGTCGTGGACGCCGATGGCGGGATAGTCGGGATCGTCTCCGAACGGGACGTGGTGCGCCGGCTCAACGAGCGCGGGCCCCAGCTGCTCGACGGATCGGTGTCCGCGATCATGACCAAGATGGTCGCCAGCTGCGGCCCCGAGGATTCGGTGGACCAGCTGTCCGTGCTGATGACCGAACGCCGTATCCGGCACGTCCCGGTCGTGGCCGACGGCAGGCTCGCGGGCATCGTGAGCATCGGCGACGTCGTGAAGACCCGGATGGAAGAACTGGAGAAGAGCCAAGAGCATCTCGAGGCCTACATCTCGCAGGGTTGAGCCGCGCAAGTGCCATGAGGGTCGTTCCGGGCGCTTGGTCTCGTGGGCGGTAAGGACGGTTGGAGCGCACGCCGGTGGGTGACTGAACGCGGGCCCACCAGAACCGTCCTTACCGCTCACGATCACCTGTACCGCGCGGTCAGCGGCGGCTCCGCCTCCCGGTGCGCTCCGTCGCCGATGGCGCTGTCGAGCGTGAGCGCGGCGTCGATGAGCGCGAGGTGAGTGAACGCCTGCGGAAAGTTGCCGAGCTGCTCGCCGGTCGGGCCGATCTCCTCGGCGTACAGACCGACGTGGTTGGCGTAGGTCAGCATCTTCTCGAACGTCAGCCGTGCCTTCTCCAGGTACCCGGCGCGGGCGAGAGCGGTGACGTATCCGAACGTGCAAAGCGAGAAGGTGCCCTCGTTCCCTCGAAGGCCGTCAGGGGAGACGCGCGGGTCGTAGCGGTAGACGAGGCTATCGGTGACCAGGTCCTTCTCGATGGCGGTCAAGGTCGCCAGCCAGCAGGGGTCGGAAGGAGTGATGAAACCGACGTCGGCCATGCGAAGGAGCGACGCGTCGAGGGAGTCGGAACCGTACCGCTGGACGAAGGCCTGTTTGAGCGGATTCCAGCCGTGCTCCCAGATCTGTTCGTAGACGCGGTCGCGCTCGTGCCGCCAGGAGTCGAGCGCGCAGGGACGGCCGTTTGCCGTCGCGAGGCGAATGCCCCGGTCGAAGGCGACCCAGCTCATGAGCCGGCCATAGGTGAAGTCGGCCTTTCCTTCCCGTGTTTCCCAGATTCCCTCCTCCGGCTGATCCCAGTTCTCCGCGAGCCAATCGAGCAGGCCTGCCAGCGCCTTCCAGCCCTCCTGCCCGACCTTGGCACCCCGTCGATCGGCCTGGTACACGGCGTCGAGCAGTTCGCCGTAGACATCGAGCTGGAGTTGATCGGACGCGGAGTTGCCGATCCGCACCGGCACCGACCCGCGGTACCCGGACCAGTGCGTGAAGGATTCCTCCAGCAGGTCCGATGAGCCGTCCACGCGGTACATGATCTTCAGTCGTCCATCGCCGCGTAGATGGCGTTCCCGGAGCCACTGGGCGAAAGCGATCGCCTCATCCGTGAATCCCAATGCCAGCAACGAAGAGACGGCCAAGGACGCGTCCCGCACCCAGGTGTAGCGATAGTCCCAGTTCCGTTCGCCGCCGATCTGCTCCGGCAAGCTCGTGGTCGGTGCGGCGACCATCGCCCCGGTCGGTGCGAAAGTCAGCAGCTTGAGGGTGATCGCCGATCGCTCGACCATTTCGCGCCAGCGTCCCCGGTATGTCGAGCGGTTCAGCCAGTCGCGCCAATAGCGAACGGTGTCCTCGAAGACCTTCTCGATCTCGGTGACCCGGATCGAGCGCGGCTCCCCGCCGTCCGACTCGAACATGAAACCGCGGACCTGCCCGGTTTCCAAGGCGACCGAGCCGTAGACGCCGCCTTCGATGACGTGGATGTGCGCCAGCTGTGCGTCTCCGGGTTCCCGGACCGCGTGCAGGGTCAAGGCGGACAGCCCGCTGTCGAACAGCGCGCCGTCATCGGTGACGGTGGTGGTGTGCGGTCGGCGCCCGTAGTCGAATCGCGGGACGACGTCCACGGAGAACTCGATGTGTCCGCGCAAGCAGCGGATCATCCGGATCAGCCGGTGGCCGGGGGTCGCGTGTGGTGCGTGCACCGGGCGCATGAAGTCGATGACCTCGCCGGTACCCAGCTTGGTCATGAACCGGGTGATCAGTACGGCGGTGCCGGGAAAGTAGAACTGACGCGAGGTGTACGGCTCCTGGACGGGACGGACACGGCAGTGGCCGCCGCCGGGATCCAGGAGCTTGGCGAACACGCTCGGAGAATCGAATCGGGGACTGCAGAACCAGTCGATCGCGCCGTCGGTGCTCACCAACGCGGCGGTCTGCAGGTCCCCGATCAATCCATGGTCGGCGATCAGCGATGGGTGGTCCACAGGCAACTCCTTGCCGGACGGGCTTTTCGACCAATCTGGACCGTTCCCGGAAAGCCGGGCATCACCTCGGGCGGATGAGTTCCCGGCCTGGGAGGGGAGTACGACGCTCATCCGTCTCAGGTGATGTGCGCGCTCCCGTCGTCACTGTGCGATGGCCGTGGTCGTATCACCAGCTTTCAGAAAGGGACGGTGAGACGTGGACACGTTGACCATCTGGATGTTCCGCTCGGCCGATGGCGCGGACCGCGCGGCGGAGACGCTGAAGAGCCTGGCGAAAAGCCAGCTCATCTCGATACACGACGCCGCGACGGTGACGTGGCCGGAAGGCGCGTCCAAGCCGAAACTCCGCCAGTTGCGCAATCTGGCCGGTCGCGGCGCGCTGACCGGGGCGTTCTGGGGAATGCTCTTCGGCCTGATCTTCCTCGTGCCGCTGCTCGGCGCGGCGCTCGGGGCCGCCGCGGGAACCGTCGGCGGATTGGCGTCGGATTACGGCATCGACGACGACCTGATCCGGCGGATCAGGGGAGAAGTCACCGAAGGCACGTCGGCCCTGTTCCTGCTCAGCTCGGGCGCCGTCATGGACAAGGTGCGACAGGCCTTCAGCGGCCAGGAAACGCCAGAGCTGTTCTTCACGAACTTGACCTCTGAACAGGAGAAGGCACTTCGCGAAACCTTTTCGATGGAACAGGAATTCCAGACCGCCGACGAACCGGGAACGGGGCCGAAATGAGTCAGCATTGGAGTGCCGACGCCGATCTCACCGACCATCGCCAGGGAGAGCACCGGTCCGGGCTACGGCCGATCTGGACCGGGTGGATCTTCTTCGCCAGCGTGATCATGGTCATCCTCGGCGTTTTCAACGCCATCGCGGGAATCGTGGCCCTGGTCCAGGGCGGTTACTACATCGCGGGTCCGGAGTACACGCTCGTCCTGGACCTGACCGGCTGGGCGTGGGCCCATCTGGTGGGTGGTGTGCTGGTGGCGATCGCCGGCGGCGTCCTCGTCTCGGGCGCCATCTGGGCGAGGGTGATCGCGGTGCTCTTCGCCGCCGGCAACGCGTTGACCCATCTGGTGTTCCTCGCGGCGCATCCGCTGTGGTCGACGATCGTGATCGCCCTGTGCGTGACGGTCATCTGGGCGGTCATCGTCCACGGTGACGAAGCCCCGAATCGCGGGTTGTGGTGACAGACCGGCCCACACCTCGAACACCGCGAGCGCTCGTCGTCCTGCTCGGCGCGGCCGCGATCGTGGTCGGTATCGCGGGAATCAAGGCGGTCGCGTGGCTGGTGGCGCCGACGTTGCTGGCGCTCGTCATCGTGATCACGCTCAGCCCCGCACACGGCCGGTTGCGGAGCCTCGGCTTTCCTCGCTGGGCCGCGACGGCGGCGCTCGTGGTGTTCGTTCACGGGATACTCATCGCCTTCTGCGTAGCGATGATCGTGTCGGTCGCCCAGCTCGCCGCGCTCCTGCCACGCTACGCGGACCGGATCGCCGGTCTGTATGCCGAAATCGCCGACGCGCTGGCGGAATTCGGTGCCGGGCAGGCGCAGTTGCGCGACATCCTCAAGTCCATCGACCCCGGCAGCTCGTTTCGTATCTCGGCTCCCTGCTCGCCGATCTGACCGGTGTCACCACGAGCCTGGTCTTCCTGCTGGGATTGCTGCTGTTCCTCAGCGCCGAAACCGCGGACATCGACAGCCGGATCGCCCGTATCGCGGGTGAGCGGGCACGGACGGCCGAAGCGCTGCGCGACTTCGGCCGTCGTGTCCGGGTGTATCCTGGCGGTGACCACGGCCTTCGTCCTCGTCGTCGCGGTAATGGACGTCATCGCGCTGATCTTGCTCAGGGTACCGCTCGCGGCTTTGTGGGGCCTGCTGTCGTTCGTGACCAACTACAACCGACGATCGGCTTTCTGCTCGGCCTCGCCCCGCCTGCCACGCTCGCGGTCCTTGACGGCGGCTGGCAGGCCATGCTGGCGGTGGTGGTGGTCTACGTGGTGATCAATTTCGTGATGCAGTCGCTGCTCCTGCCGCGCTACGTCGGCAACGCCGTCGGGTTGTCCGCCACGGCGACCTTCGTCGCGCTGGTGTTCTGGGCTTGGGTGCTCGGGCCACTCGGGACGTTGCTCTCGGTTCCCGCGACTCTGCTGGCGCCGGCCATGCTCGTCGACGACCCGGCCGGCAGCTGGGTCACGGCGTTGGTGGGTTCGCCTCGCCGGGAACCGGCCGACGTCAGAACAGGATGAGCACGATGAAGAACAGGCATGCCAGGATGTTCAGCAGCCAGCCGTGGGCGTTCGTCCAGTCCCGGATGTCCGGCATGACCCGCGCCGCGCGCCGCCGGAAGAGCAGGTAAGCCAGCAGCGGCAGCGCGGCGATCAGGGTGGTGGTCAGGAGGAACGGGATGGCCGCGCTGAAACCCGCCCCGCTGCGGGCGATGTCGAGGCCGACCACGCACATGACGAGCACGTCCGAGGGGAAGAACGCGATGAGCAGGAATCCGGTGCGGAACCCGCGCCCGGGACCCGCCGACATGAGCGATCCGAGCCATTTCGGCGGGTCCGCGGTTTCGCGGTGCGTCCAGTTCCAGATCGCGACCCCCACCAGGATCGCGACCAGTACGTACTCGATGATCGTGTAGAGCGAGCCGTCCGAATCGGAGACGAGGGGATCTGGCGGCAGGAACCCCGCGAGCCAGGTCGTGAGCGCGGTTCCGGCCGTGGCGGCCGCCGCGACGCCCGCCACGAACGCGAGCGATGTCGGCACCGCGCGCGCCGTCGTGATCAGGATCAACGCCGACACGAACTGCGGCCCGGCCATCATGGTGATCGCGAGCGGGAGCACGGTGAGCGAGTCATCCGTCATTCCGTGACTCCCGTCCGAGATCGCTCTTCAGCAACGAATCGCGTTGCCCGCCAACGCTTCGCTTGTCGGTGACGGGCAACGCACGCACGGCGGTCTCACCGCCGGAAGTTCGGATGCGGTACCGGGTGGAGTTCGCCTCCGCGTTTCCTCGGGCCCATTCGCCACGCCCTCCGACGCCCCGACACGCGCAGCTCCTGCGGGCCAACGGGGAGCTGCTACCCGGTACCGCATGCGGACGGCGGAGCCTTGGGCTGGGGCAGGCTTCGCGATCCGCTGACTCCAGAATGCGCCCTTGGGGCACGGAGCTCCTCCTTCATGGCGGGTGAAAACGAGCCCTCGGCTTCGTTACCCAACACTAGAAATCGATTCTAGCGGCGGCCACCCTTTTGGACGAGGGGCCGCGGTCACCGGTCCCGACTCACCCGCAAAGGAGGAGGTGACCGCCGCTTGGGGTGAGCAAAATCGGTCCCCTCACCCGTTCTGGGGAATCGAAGGGAGTGAATCGGTGAGCACTGCGCCGCATCTTCGGTCCAGAGCAAAACTCGTCCTGATGGGAATGACATTCGTTCTGGTTCTTTCGGCGCAACCGGGGGCCAGCCGGTCCTCAGGGACAGTGGACGCCGTTATTTCCGGTCTCGCTTTCGTCTTCACCGGGATTTCTCGGGTCTTCGCCTTCGTCTGGCATGTCATCTCCAGCACGGCGATGTCATGCACCGGCCGGTGACCCCTGCCGAAGGTGCGGAACCGGGCGCGCACGACGTAGACCCGGTCGTGGTGCCGTCGCCGAAGCTCGCACCACCACCGTCCGCCTGCGACATTCTCGAGCGGGACCGGTTGCTGGACGTCCTCGATCAGGCCACCACCGGCCAAACCCCCAGCGTCACGCTGATCAACGCACCCGCGGGATCCGGCAAGACCGTGCTGCTCGGCAGCTGGCTGGGGCGGAGAGCACGCCACCACGCCACCGACGAACATGTAGCGTGGATTTCGCTGGACGCCAACGACAACAAGGTATTCTCACTGTGGTCGTCGATCCTCTGCGCGCTTGACCGAAGCGTCGAGGACGACGTCGTCTCCGAACTGACGCCGGCGCGGGACGCTTCCGCTCACGAAGGCATCGCCGCCTTCATCGACATGTGCGACCGGCTCTCGCGGCCGGTGATCCTGGTGCTGGACAACGCACACGAGCTGTCCGCACCGGCCGCGATCAAGAACGTGAACATGCTTTTGCGCTACCTGCCGTCCGGAGTGCGGGTCGTCATCGCGACCCGGTTCCCGCCACCGCTGATCCTGCCCCGGCTCCGGCTGGAAGGCAGGCTGCGGGAAATCACGGCGCACCAGCTGAACTTCACCGAGCAGGAAACCGGAAGACTGCTCGCCAGGCAGAACCTCGCGCTGACGAAGGCGGATCTGGACAAGATCTCGGAACGGACGGAGGGCTGGGCGGCGGGCCTGCGTTTCCTCACCCTTTCACTGGCCGCCTCATCGGACGCGAGCGAGACGATTCGAGCATTCACCGGCGACGACCGCCTGCTGGCCGAATACCTGTCCGGGGAGATCCTCGGCCCGCAACCCGCGTACATCCGTGAGTTCCTGCTGAGCACCTCGGTGTGCACTGACGTCACCGACGAGCTGGCCACCCGGCTGACCGGGCAGGAGAACTCCGGGCAGATTCTGCACACGCTCGCCCGCACCAACGCGCTGGTCACCCGGCACGGCCGAGACCGTCCTCGATACCGCTGCCACCCCTTGCTCCGCGACTACCTGCGTGCCGAGCTGACTCGCCGTCACCCGCGGGCCTACCGCAGGCTCCACCGTTCGGCGGCCGAATGGTTCACCGACTCCGGCGACGTGCTCACCGCGCTGGAGCACAGTGTCGCCGCGCAGGACGAAGAGCAGGTCACCCGGTACATCCAGCGGTTCGGGCTGCAAACCGTCCTCAAAGGACAAGGATCGCGATTGCACACGCTGCTCGGCGCGATTCCGGAGCACATCCTGGCCCGGCCTCAGGTGGCACTCACCGCGGCGGTCGCCGCCCTCGACTCTCATGACCTCGTGACCGCGGACCGATACCTCGGCAGGGTCGACAATTCGGCGCAGCCCCTTCGTTCCGGGCGTCTGCGCGCGTTGAACGCCGTGGCCGTCCTCTATCGGGCGAGATTCGGCGGGAACATGGAGAAAGCGCTCGCCGAACTCCGCGCCACGAGCGCGGGCGATTCCGGCGATTTCGACCTCGACCTGCTCGCCCTCCTCACCCGCGGGACCGCGGCTCTGTGGCTGGGTGGCCTCTCGAACGCCACCCGCGATCTGGAACGCGCGCTGCGGATGGCCACTCCGGAGCGGCGCGACGCAGTCAGCCTGCAGTGCAGGACCCACCTCGCGGCCATCGCGTGCGTACAGGGTGACCTCGCCGGGCTGGCGGTGCACACCAATGCCGCCCTCGAGCTGGCCCGTGCTCGCGGCTGGGAGGAGACCGCGCGGACCGCCTTCCTGTATGCGGTTCTCGGGCTGGCGGCCTATCAGAGGCTGGACCAGGAGAGCGCCCGCCGGTTCTCCGCACTGGCGACTCACCTTTCGCCCGCGGCCGTGGAGCCGGCCGTGGAAATGCTGACGGTGACACTCAGCGCCGCCGTCGAATTCGATCTCGCCGCCGATCCGCACGCGGTCGTCGAAGCGCTGCGGGGGCACCGGCAACGGCTCGCGGCGCAGCCGAGCACTCCCTGGCTCGTCGCCTATACGGCTCCGATCGAACAACGACTGGCCCTTCGCGTCGGAGAACCCACCTGGGCGGCGGACGTGACCGAACAGAATCGGCACCTGCTGGCCCCCTACGCGGAGCACGCGCTGCTCACCGCGCTCATGCACATTCACCGCGGCAGAACCGGCGCCGCACGCCGCCGCCTGCAGCCGGTGATCGAGTGCCAGACCAGCCCTCTGGTGGCGCGTACCTTGATCGACAGCTGGCTCCTCGAAGCCGTTCTCGCCGACCAAGCCGGTGAACAGAACCGGGCGCACAACGCCGTCGGCCGTGCACTCGACCTCGCGGCACCCCAGCAGGCGTTACGGCCCTTCCACGACGCCGGGCAGCACATCCGGGAACTACTGGTTTGCGGAGCCGGGAGGTTCGGGCGTAGCGAAGAGTTCGCGGGTACCGTGCTGCAGGCACTACCGGCCGGCCCCGCGCCCCCGGTCGAATCCCTCACCTCACGCGAGCTCGAACTCCTCACCGAATTGCCGTCGATGCGCACCGCGGAGCAGATCGCCGATTCGCTCTTCGTGTCGGTGAACACGGTCAAGACCCATCTTCGCGGCATCTACCGGAAGCTCGGCGTCAACCACCGCCGCGACGCCGTCGTCGCCGCACGCCGGCGCGGCCTGCTGTGAGTTCCGCCGCCCGGGGTGGCCGGGTGAACCGTCTACTCCCGCCAGCCCGCCAGCTCGACCCCCTTCGCGACGTCCACCCGGTACCCGAGCGTCACGACGGCCTTCGCCCCCGGAGCGAGTGTGAGCCGCCAGGTGAACTCACCCAGCTCGGTCCGCTCCGCCGGTTCCGGCACGGTGCGCACGTCCCGGACGGTGATCGCGTCGTCCCGGGAGACCGGCGCCTGGTCCAACACGGTCACGACGGCTTCGCGCGGGCTGTGGTTGACGATGGTCGTGGTGTAGGCGGCTTCCCGCTTGCGGACGCCGGACAGTGTCGCCTTGCTCGCCGTGCGGTGCGTGAGTTCGCGCTCGATCCGGATCCGGTCGTCCACGCCGAGGGCGAGTTCGAGTTCCTCACCCGGCGCCCAGACGTCCAGCCGGGTGGTGCCGACGAATTCCGTCTCGTGGAACACAGACGCCTTGCCCGGCCGCAGGGTGTGCTGCGAGGTGTTGACGACGGTCGCCCGCAGGAACGCCTCCGGCGACACCACCGGAGCGGTGACGTAACCCAGTTTCGCGGTCAGCTCCAGCTGCGCGAGCGTCGTGCGGTGACCCTGCGCTCCCGAAGGGACCGCCACCGGGCGGCCGGGCCGGTAGGTGACCGCGGTGGTGCCCTGTTCGACGGACGCGGTCCGCGCCGCCATCGGGGGCGCGCCGGGGGCCGGCATGCCCACCGACTCCGGGATCCCGCCGCCCGCGGGCGACGCGCCGCCGTACGCCATGCGTGCCATCGACGGCGTGTACTCCCGCACGCGGTCGAGGAACCACGGATCGAGTTCCGGCACCTCCACGGTGTTCGCCGGCCGCGCGGTGGAGAGGGCCAGTTCGCATTCCGGCCAGTCCTCACCGGTGTGCTGGGTGATCCGCCCGTACCAGGTCAGCGAGACGTCCTCGCCGCGGACGCGTACGTCGTAACCCGGCTCCCAGCACGCGTTCGCGACCACATAGGACAGCTCGAGGCCGATTTCCGCGCCGTCCTCCTGGCTCTCCAGCTCGACCGTGACCGTCGCGCTGTCCACTTCGGACGTTCCTTGTTTCGCCTCGATCTCGCGGTCGAGCGCCTTGAGGTCGTCGCGGAGCCGCGCGAGGCGGATGCCGAGTTCGCGGCGTTTCCCGAGCGCCTCGGCCAATTGCGTGCCGAGCGCGTCGGTGACTTCGGCGACCCGGGGCGGTTCCGCCGTACCCGCCGCGAGCGCCTTCGCGAAACTCTTGCCGCTGCGTGTCGCCAGCCCGGTCAGCAGATCGACCTTCGCGGATTCCGCGGTGACGGCGTCCGCGACCTCGTCGACCACCGCCTGATCGGCGTGCCGCTGCTCGGTCAGCGCGCGCAGGGAGGCGTCCGCGGGCGCGGGATGGCGTTCGACGGCGACGTCGACCCCGGCGATGACCGCCGGGCCGGAACCGGTGACGCGGACCGAGTCGGTGTCCAGGTTCCACGGCAGGCCCGCGAAGGCGAAGCGCGTTTCGCCGTCGAGTGCAGCCGAAGCCCGTCTGGTGATCCGGGCGTGGTGCGGGTAGACGGTGACGGCGACGATCGGTGCTTCCAGTGCGCTCGGCATGCCTCCGACGTTAGTCTCTTGACACCTGTTCGGGTGGCCGGAAACCTCAGCTGGGTCTTGCCCGCCCGCCATTGGGGGTCCTGTGAGAGTCGCCAGGCTCGCTGCCCTGTTCACCGCCGTTCTGGTCCTTCCGGCGACGGCGTTGCCCGCTCAAGCCGACGCGCCGCCGACGCCGGTCTTCAAGGACGGCCAAGCCCAGCCGGTGTTCGACCCGGCGGACGTCATCCGGGAGAACGTCTGGGTCACCGCGCCGGTCGACAGTGACCGCGACGGCAAGGACGACCTCGTGCACGCGGAGGTGGTGCGGCCCCGCGCGACGCAGCAGGGCATGAAGGTCCCGGTCGTCTACCAGGCCAGCCCGTACTACGCGGGCGGCAACGACGTCGCGAACCACAACGTCGACGTCGAGCTGTACGTGCCCGGCGCGAAGCGCGTCCCCGCGGGCCCGCGGATCGCGACCAAGACCGTCGGCCCGAACGCCGCCCCGATCAGCTGGCGCTACCAGGACTACTTCACCGCCCGCGGGTTCGCGGTGGTGTACGGCGAATCGCTCGGCAGCGGCCAGTCCACCGGCTGCCCGAGTAGTGGCGACGTCAACGAGACCATCGGCGCGAAGTCCATTGTGGACTGGCTGAACGGCCGCGCGACGGCGCGGGACGCGGCGGGCAAGGCCGCGGTCGCGGACTGGAGCACCGGCAAGACCGGCATGATGGGCGTCTCCTACAACGGGACGCTGCCCAACGCCGTGGCCAGCACCGGCGTCGAGGGGCTGGAGACGATCGTCCCGATCGCGGCGATCTCCAGCTGGTACGACTACTACCGCAACGACGGCGCCGTCGTCGCGGCAGGCGGATTCCAGGGCGAGGACGCGGACGTGCTCGCCGATTACGTCCACACGCGACAGGATCGCGCCGTCTGCCGTCCGCTGATCGACGGCATCGCGGTCGACCAGGACCGCGTGACCGGTGACTACAGCCGCTTCTGGGACGCGCGGAACTACCGCAACGACGTGAACAAGGTGCGGGCCTCAGTGCTCGTGGTGCACGGCTTCGGCGACTGGAATGTCAAGACCGACCAGGGCACCCGCTGGTACGAGATGCTCAAGGCGCGCGGCGTCGAGCACAAGATCTGGCTGCACCAGGCCGGGCACGCCGACCCGTACAGCCTCCGCCGCGACGTCTGGCTCGCCACGCTGAACAAGTGGATGTCGCACTACCTCTACGACGTGGACAACGGCATCGAGCGTGAGCCGAAGGCCACCATCCAGCGTGAGGACAAGTCGTGGGTGGACGAGCCGGAGTGGCCGCTGCCCGGCACCCAGGACGTCAAGCTCTACCCGTGGCCCGGCGGCTCGTCGAAGGGCAAGCTCGACACGCGCAACCCCGTTCCGGGCAAGGCCGCCGTCGAGACGCTGGCGGACGACGCGAGCAAGACGATCGAACAGCTGGCGGCCGCGGCGTCGTCGGGCCACCGGCTGCTGTACTCGACCACCGCGGCGAAGCAGCCCGTGCGGCTTTCCGGGACCGTGAAGACCGACCTGTCGCTGTCCTTCGACAAGCCGGCCGCGAACGTGACCGCGGTGCTCCTCGACCGCGCTCCGGACGGGACGGCGAAGGTGATCACCCGCGGCTGGACCGACCCGCAGAACCGGCGCGACCCCGCCCGCACCGACCCGATCACCCCTGGTGAGAACTACAAGGTCGAGGTGGAACTGGTCGCGAAGGACTACCTGCTCGCGGCCGGGCACAAGATCGAGTTCCTGGTGGCCTCCAGCGACCACGACTACACGCTCCGGCCGAAGCCGGGCGCCGGTGTCTCAGTCGAGCTGAACCGTACTTCGCTGGTGCTGCCGGTGGCGGGTGGCAAACCCGCGCTGCGAGCCGCTTTCGGCTGAGCGAGCCTGCTCCGGATGTCCGGCGCTCACTCTGCCGCGACGTCCGTGAAGGCCTCCTTCCTTACCCTGAGGGCAGGGAAGGAGGCCTTCACTACGTCATCGATGTGCCGTGGTGACGCCGAGGCCGAGGGCGTGTTGCGAAGTGGCTTTCGCGGCACGCGATGGCGGCGCCGGACGGGACGGGGTCCGGCGTTTCGGGCGGAAAACCCCGACCCGACCTCGGGCTTGTACGGAAAATGTATTTCCCCCGGCTTTGCTTCGGGCTGTCCGGCTTCCCCACCTGATGGAGGTCTCCATGTCCAGGTTGCGCCGTTTCGCAGTGCTCGCCGCGGCCGCCGTCATCCCCGCGCTCGGCCTGACCCTCGCCGGTACGACGCAGGCGTCGGCCGCCCCGAACTTCCAGGTCCCGTTCAAATGCGGCGTCACGGTCACGGCGGCGACGTTCAGCGGGCACAGCCCGGCGAACTCGGTCGACTTCCAGAAGTCGGGGATCACCGGGATGCCGGTGCTGGCGTCGGCGGGCGGCACCGTCACCAGGGTCGCCAACGAGGGCAGCACGAGCTACGGGCGCTGGGTCGAGATCGACCACGGCGGCGGCTGGCGTACCCGGTACGCGCACCTGTCGACCCAGTCCGTGTCGGTCGGCCAGGCCGTCAGCCTCGGCAAGCAGATCGGCACGGCCGGGGCGACCGGCGGCGTGACCGGCCCCCACCTGCACTTCGAACAGCGGCTCAACGGGGTCGCGCAGAAGGCGGTGCTGAACGGGGTCGCCGTGCCGTACTACGGCCACACCAACTTCACCAGCAAGAACTCGTGCGGCGGCAACCCGTACGAGGCCACCGAGGTGTGTGGCAGCGGGTTCTCGGTCGTCGACTCGCAGGGGCTCGCGAACGGTTCGGGTACCGCGTACCTGCTCTACAACGCGTCGACCAAGGCCAACTGCGTCACCACGCTGAAGGCGGTTTCGCTCGGCACCGCGTCGCCGGTGTCGGCGTTCCTCGAAGTCCAGGGTTCCGCTCGCGTGACCGACTCCGGCAGCTTCGCCTACTACGCCGGCCCGGTGAAGAAGACGGCCGCCGCGACCTGCGTCAAGTGGGGCGGCTCGGTCGGGTCGAACGCCTACGAGAGCCCGTTCGAACACTGCGGCTGACCCCGCGGGCCGGGAACTGTAGACCACCCCACCGACAGGATCGGCGTCCCCGCGCTCGGTCCCGCGGCGGTTGTCCACAACGGTCCCGGCTGTCCACAGATGTGTCGTGCCCCCACCCGGCGGCCCCATTCCCGCCGCAAGGTGGGGGCATGACCACATCGACTCCGACCGGCAGGACCAAGGTCAACCTGACGGATCCGGCGGACCTGCTCGCCGCGATCCCGTACCTCCTCGGATTCCACCCCGAGGACTCCGTCGTCGTCTTCGGCCTCCGCGACCAGGACCGCAAGCGTCAGGGCCTCCTCATGCGTGTGGACCTGCCGCCGCCGGGCCTGGAACAAGACCAGGCGCGTGAACTCGCGGTCCGGCTCGCCCTGACCGGCCACACCGGCGCCATCGTCGCGGTGGTCGGTGGCGGTCCCGCGAACAAGGCGGGACGGCCCCCGCGCCGCCGGTTCGTCCGGCGCGTGGAAGCCTCGCTGGCCGAGTACGGCATCCCGCTGCTGCATTCGGTATGGGCACCGCGTATCGCCGCCGAGGTGCGCTGGGCGTGCTACCGGGAAAGGACCTGTGGCGGTCTGCTGCCGGATCCGCGCGATTCGGTGGCCGCCGCGGTCGTCACCGGTGCCGGGCAGGTCACCCACGCGAGCCGGGACGAACTCGAGCGACTCTTCGACCCCGTCGCGCCGGAGGCGCTCGCCAGACGCGCCGATCTCCTCACCAGGCTGGACGATCCACCATGGAGGGCCCCGGACCTCGTCCAGGCCGGGATCGCCGAGGTGAACGCCGCGCTCGCCCGCGCGGACAGCGGCGACCCGGCGATCACGGACGACCAGGCCGTCCGGCTGGCCTGGGCGCTTTCCCTGGTCGAGGTCCGCGGCGCCTGCATGCTCACCGCCGCCCCCGCGGACTCAGCGCTCGCCCGCGCGGCGGAGGATCTCTGGCTCACGCTTGCCCGCGAAATCCCGCCACCGGAAGCGGCCGAGGCGCTCGCCCTGAAGGCGCACGCCGCCTATGTCCGGGGCGACCTGGCGACCGCCGGGATCGCCTTGGCCAGGGCAGGCGAAGCCGACCCTGGGCACGGGCTGACGAAACTCCTGGCCAGGGCTCTGGACGCGATGGTGCCGCCGTCCGACGTCGCCGACGTGGTCCTTCGGCAGCGAGCCGAAGGAACGCAAGAGATCGGCCTCAGGCGTTCTGGCGGGACCGCGTGAACGCCCAGGCGTCGGCGACGATGCCGTCGAGGTCGGTGCGCTCGGGCTTCCAGCCGAGTTCGTCACCGGCCCGCTCGCTGGAGGCCACCAGCACCGACGGGTCGCCCGCCCGCCGCGGGGCCACCGCGGCGGGGATCTCGTGGCCGGTGGTGCGGCGGCACGCCTCGATCACCTCGAGCACCGAGAACCCGGTGCCGCTGCCGAGGTTGTAGATGCGGTGTTCGCCGTCGGCCGCGTGGCGCACGGCCAGCAGGTGCGCGTCGGCGAGGTCGACCACGTGGATGTAGTCGCGGATGGCGGTGCCGTCCGCGGTCGGGTAGTCGTCACCGAAGATCTGGATCCGCTCGCGGTCCCCGGTGGCGACCTGGAGCACGAGGGGGATCAGATGGGTTTCGGTGGTGTGCCGCTCGCCGAAGGAGCCGTAGGCGCCGGCGACGTTGAAGTAGCGCAGGCTGACGGCGGCGATGCCGTGGGCGCGCGAGAACGAGGTGATCGCGTGGTCGATGGCCAGCTTCGTCGCACCGTAGGTGTTGGTCGGCTGGGTCGGCGCCGTCTCCGGGATGGGGGAGGACTCGGGCTCGCCGTAGGTGGCCGCGGTGGAGGAGAACACCAGCCGCTTCGTGCCGTGGTCGCGCATCGCTTCGAGCAGGCGGAGCGAGGTCAGGACGTTGCCTTCCCAATACTTCGCCGGATCCGTCATGGACTCGCCGACCAGGGACTTGGCGGCGAAGTGGAGGACACCGTCGAAGCCGTCGCCGAGCAGCCGCCGGGCGACCTCGGCGGCGTCGCCCTCGACGAAGGTGGCGTCCGGGTGCACCGCGTCGGCGTGCCCGGTGGAGAGGTCGTCGACCACGGTGACGTCGTGCCCGGCCTCGATGAGGCGGGCCGCGCAGACGCTGCCCACATAACCGGCTCCGCCCGTCACCATCAGCTTCAGGGTCTTGGTCGGTTCGTCGGTCACGTTCGCGCCTTTCTGCTGCGGATGCGGTCGCGGCCCAGTGTCCTCGCCCCCGGGCACCGGCCGCGCCCCGGGGTGCGGGTGCGGCTCACGGAATCCGGCGTCGGCGTGTTCCGTCTCCAAGCACGCGTGTCCCGTGCCTGGACACGCGAATCACGCCAAAGCGGGGCCGAACCCGCGCTAGAGCTCGTCGCGGCCCGCGCCACGCGATGGCACGGCGGTGAACAGCCTGGGGTGGCGCAGATCCGCCGCTTCGTACGCGGCCTTCACCGCTCGCCCGACGGTGTCCACATCGGACTCGCGGACCAGCGCGATCGCGGAACCCCCGAAGCCGCCGCCGGTCATCCGCGCGCCGAGGGCCCCGGCTTCGCGGGCCGAATCGACGGCGAGGTCGAGTTCACGGGTGGAGATCCGGTAGTCGTCGCGCATGCTCACATGCGAGGCGTCCAGGTGCGGACCGATCTCGGTGATGCGGCCCGCCCGCAGCAGGTCCACGGTGTCGAGGACGCGCTGGTTCTCGGTCACCACGTGGCGCACCAGCGGTACGAGGTCGTCCGGCAGCCTGCCGAGCGCGGCGTCCAGCCCATCGACGCTGATATCCCTCAGCGCCTTCACCTCGAGCAGTTCCGCGGCACGCTCACAGCCCCGGCGGCGTTCGCCGTAGCCGCCCTCGGCGTGCGAATGCTTCGTGCGGGTGTCCATGATCAGGATACGGACGCCCGATTCCTCCAGCGGGAACGGCACCTGTTCCATCTCGCCGGAGCGGACGTCGAGGAACAGCACGTTCGATTCCGTGCAGCACAGGGAAGCGGTCTGGTCGAGCAGACCGGTCGGCGCCCCGACGAAGTCGTTCTCCGAACGCTGCACCCAGCGGGCCACTTCGTGCAGGCTCGGCGAACCCCCGCCGGTGCCCGGAATGGTGCCCGCCAGCCCCAGCAGGGCGAGCGCGACAGCGCATTCGAGCGCGTGGGAGGAGGACAAGCCCGCCCCCGACGGCACGTTCCCCGCGATCGCCACGTCCGCGCCGACGCCGAGGCCCTGGTCACGCAGGACCCACGCGACCCCCGCCGGATACGCGGCCCACCCCTCGACCGAGCCGGGCCGCAGGTCGGCGACGGTCAGCGGGCCGGATTCCTGGACCCGGCCGTCCGAGCCGAGGGTGGCCACGGTCAGCACACCGTCCTCGCGCGGCGTCGCCGCGGCGGCGAGCCGGTGCGGCAGGGCGAACGGCAGCACGAAACCGTCGTTGTAGTCGGTGTGCTCTCCGATCAGATTCACCCGGCCCGGCGCGGACCAGACCCCGGACGGAGCCCGGCCGTGGAGGGCCAGGAAGGTCTCCGCGGCGTCGGACGCGGCGCTCACCTGGCCTGCGCCAGCACGGCGTGCAGCGCTGACACGGGCACCTGCGCGGTGTTGCTCCCGCCGGTGACCTCGATGGTGCCGCCGGGCGCCGTCTTGCCGACCTTGACCCGGCTGCCGGGCACGATGCCGACCGACTTGAGCTCCGTCATCAGCGTCTCGTCCAGCTGGACGTGCTCGGCGATGCGGCGGATCTCGACCTCGCCGCCGCCCATGCGGGCGAACTCGTCGAGCCGCACGAGGTCGGCTTCGGCGGGTGGAGCGGGATCGCCGTCGCCGAGCTTGTCGAGCCCCGGGATCGGGTTGCCGTAGGGCGACGTGGTGGGGTGGTCGAGCAGCTTGACCAGCTTGCGCTCGACGGCCTCGCTCATCACGTGTTCCCAGCGGCAGGCCTCGTTGTGGACGTGCTCCCACTCCAGGCCGATGACGTCGACCAGGAGGCGCTCGGCCAGCCGGTGCTTGCGCATGACCGCGATGGCGAGTTCGCGACCGTGCTCGGTCAGCTGCAGATGCCTGTCGTCCGCGACCACGACCAGTCCGTCGCGCTCCATCCTGGCGACGGTCTGGCTCACGGTCGGGCCGCTCTGCTGCAGCCGCTCCGCGATCCGGGCCCGCAGCGGGACGACACCTTCTTCTTCGAGCTCGTAGATGGTACGCAAGTACATCTCTGTGGTGTCGATGAGATCGTTCACGCTGTCCCCTTCGTCCGCGTTGCTCATCGTAGTCGCTGGCACTGACAGCGACGCAGGCGTGGGGAGAACAAGCACCGAGGCGGGAAAAGTCCCCCAAGCTGGGCAGGGAGCCGTGCGACACGGAAAGATGGGCCCATGCGCCCCATGATCACCACCAGCGAACTCGCCGCGCAGCTGTCCGGGCCGGAATCGGCACGCTCCGTAGTGCTCGACGTCCGCTGGCGGCTCGCCGGCCCGCCCGGCGCCGATTCCTACCGTGAGGCGCATCTCCCGGGCGCGGTGTACGTCGACCTCGACACGGCGCTCGCCGGGGAGCCGGGCGACGGCGGCCGTCACCCGCTTCCGGAACCGGAGACGCTGCAGCGGCATCTGCGGGCGGCCGGGGTCCGCGCCGGTCATCCGGTCGTGGTCTACGACGACGCCGACGGTTCGGTCGCGGCCAGGGCGTGGTGGCTGCTGCGCTGGGCCGGGCACGCCGAGGTCGCCGTGCTGGACGGCGGGTTCGCGGCCTGGACCGAGGAGGAGCGCCCCGTCACCGCCGAGGCCCCTTCGCCCGAGGAGGGGGACATCGTCGTGAAGCCCGGCGGCATGCCGGTGCTGGAGGCGGACGAGGCGGCCACGCTCGCCAGGGACGGCTTGCTCTTCGACGCGCGGGCGAGGCCGAGGTACGCGGGGGAGACCGAGCCGATCGACCCGCGCGCCGGGCACATCCCCGGCGCGGTCAACGCGCCCTTCTCCGGGCATCTCGGGGAGGACGGGCGCTGGCGCGACGCCTCGGAACTGGCCGAGCGGTTCGAAGGTCTCGGCGTGACCCCGGGGACCCCGGTCGGTGTCTACTGTGGATCGGGCGTCACCGCCTCGTCCGTCGTGCTCGCGCTCGAGGTCGCCGGTCACCCGGAGCCCGCGGCGTTGTACGCGGGTTCGTGGTCGCACTGGTCGCGCGATCCGGGGCGCCCGGTGGCCACCGGAGATCTGCCCGGCTGACCCGCGGGCGTCCGGAACGACGCACGAGCCGCGTCCGGGCACTAGAGTTCGGACCATGCGAGCACCGGCCGTCGTATGGGACTCCTCGCTGCTGGGCTACGACCTCGGCGGCGAGCATCCGTTCAATCCGGTGCGGCTCGAACTGACGATCCGGCTCGCCACCGAGCTCGGCGTGCTCGACGGGGTCGACCTGCTCGTCCCCGGCCCGGCCGGCGAAGACGAGCTGTGCCGCGTGCACCTGGCCGAATACATCGAGGCCGTCCGGCAGGCGCCGATGACCGGTGCCGACTTCGCGCACGGGCTCGGCACCGAGGACAACCCGGTGTTCACCGGGATGCACGAGGCTTCCGCGCTGGTCGTGGGCTCGACACTGCTGGCCGCGCGGAAGATCGCCGAGGGTGAGGCGACGCGGGCGGTCAACATCGCCGGCGGGCTGCACCACGCGATGCCGGGCAAGGCGTCGGGTTTCTGCGTCTACAACGACTGTTCGGTGGCGATCTCGTGGCTGCTCGACCACGGTTTCGACCGCGTCGCCTACGTCGACACCGACGTGCACCACGGCGACGGCGTGCAGACGGCCTTCTACGACGATCCGCGCGTGCTGACCGTTTCCCTGCACCAGCACCCCTTCACGTTGTGGCCGGGAACGGGGTACTCGGCGGAGATCGGCAAGGGCGGGGCCGAGGGCACCGCGGTCAACCTCCCGCTGCCGCCCGGCACCCGCGACACCGGCTGGCTGCGGGCGTTCGAGGCGGTGGTGCCGTCGCTGCTGGAACAGTTCCGGCCGCAGATCCTCGTCACCCAGTGCGGCGTCGACTCGCACGAGGAGGACCCGCTGGCGGACCTCTCGCTGTCGGTGGACGGCCATCGCGCCATCTACCGGCGGCTGCGCGAACTGTCCGAAGCACACGCCGGTGGCCGTTGGCTCGCCGTGGGCGGCGGTGGTTACCAGCTGATCCGGGTGGTGCCGCGCTCCTGGACCCATCTGCTCGCCACCGTGCTCGGGCGCGACGTCGACCCGGCGACGGCGCTGCCGCCGAACTGGGTCGCGTCGATCTCCAGGGCGGCGCCGCAAGCCGAGCTCCCGGCAGGCATGTCCGACGGCCGCGAGACCGTGTTCGTCCCGTGGGGAGACGGAGAGGACGAGCCGGTCGACATCGCCATCCGTGACACCCGCCGCGCGATCTTCCCGCTGCACGGACTCGATCCGGACGATCCGAGGGACTGACATGGCCAGTGAGGACACCAAACGCGACCCGTACGACTACCCGCGCGAGTGGGAGGCCGACGTCCTGCTCTCCGACGGCGGCACGGTACATCTCCGTCCGGTGATCCCCAGCGACGCCGACGGGCTCGTCGCCTTCCACGGCAGGCTGTCCGAACGCACCCGGTACTTCCGGTACTTCGGCGCCTATCCGCGGATCCCGCAGCGCGACCTCGAACGGTTCTCCGTCGTCGACCACCACGACAGGGTCGCCTTCGTCGCGCTGCTGGGCGACGACATCGTCGCGGTCGGCCGGTACGAACGGCTCGAACACGGGCCGTCGGCCGAGGTCGCGTTCGTCGTCGACGACGCCCACCAGGGCCGCGGGCTCGGGTCGATCCTGCTGGAACATCTGGCCGCCGCCGCCTCGGAATGCGGACTTCGCCGCTTCGTCGCCGAGGTGCTCGCCGAGAACGCGGCGATGGTCCGCGTTTTCCGCGACGCCGGCTACCAGGTCAGCCGCGAGATCGAGGAAGGCGTGCTGCACCTGGAGTTCGACATCGACCCGACCGAGGAGTCGCTCGCCGTCGCCCGTTCCCGGGAGCAGGCCGCCGAGGCGCGCAGCGTGCACAATCTGCTGCACCCGAAGTCGGTCGCGGTGATCGGCGCGTCCACCGATCCGACGAAGATCGGCTACGTCGCCCTCACCAACCTCCTCAGCGCCGATTTCGCCGGCACCGTCTACCCGGTCAACCCCGAGCACAAGTCCGTCCGCGGCGTCCGTGCCTATCCGTCCGTCGTGGACATCCCCGAGGACGTCGACCTCGCGCTGGTCGCCGTGCCCGCCGAGGCCGTCGAGTCCGTTTTGGACGGTGCGCTGGCCAAGGGGGTCAAGACCCTCCTGATCGTCTCGGGCGGGTTCGCCGAGGCCGGGCCGCACGGGCTGCACGCCGAGCTGAGGCTGGTCGGGGAGGCCAGGGCGCACGGGATGCGGGTCGTCGGCCCGAACGCCCTGGGTGTGCTCAACACCGACGCGTCGGTCCGGCTCAACGCCACCCTCGCGCCCCGTCTGCCCGCGCGCGGCCGCACCGGGTTCTTCTGCCAGTCCGGCGCGCTGGGCACCGCCATCCTCGCCGACGCCGAGGCGCGAGGTCTCGGGCTGTCGACGTTCGTCTCGGCGGGGAACCGGGCCGATGTCTCCGGCAACGACCTGCTCCAGTACTGGGAGACCGATCCGGCGACCGACCTCGTCCTGCTGTACCTGGAATCGTTCGGCAACCCGCGTAAGTTCGCGCGGCTCGCGCGGCGGCTGGCGCGGACGAAACCGGTGGTGGCGGTGAAATCCGGCAGGCACGCGGTCCGTCCGCAGCTCGCCGCGACGTCGGCGGAGGTCGACGAGTCCAGCGTCCAGGCCCTGTTCGAACAGGCTGGTGTCGTCCGTGTCGACACGCTCGCGCAGCTCTTCGACACCGCGCTGGTCTTCGCGCATCAGCCGCTGCCCGCCGGCCCACGGGTCGCGATCGTGGGCAACTCCAGCGCGATCGGGCTGCTCGCCGCCGACACCGCGCGGGCGCACGGCCTCCGGCTGGCCGCCGATCCGGTCGACGTCGGGCCGCAGGCGAGCCCGGAGGAATTCGCCGCGGCCGTGCGTGAGGCGCTCAACTCGCCGGAGACCGACGCGCTCGTCGTGGTCTTCGTGCCGCCGCTCGCGATCCCGGGCACCGCGTACGCCCGCGCGCTGCGGGAGGTCGTCGTCGAGATGGACAAGAACAAGCCGATCGTGTCGACCTTCCTCGCCGTCGAGGGGGTGCCGGACGAGCTGGCCGTGCTGTCCGAGGACGGGGTGCCGACGCGGGGTTCGGTCCCGTCTTACCCCAGCCCCGAACGTGCGGTGAACGCGCTCGCGCGAGTCGTGCGCTACGCCGCCTGGCGGCAGCGGCCGCAGGGGAACCTGGTGCGGCCCGCGGGCCTGCACGCCGAGCAGGCGCAGGTGATCGTCAGCGAACTGCTGGCGGCCGAGGAGGGCAAAACGACGCTGCTCTCCGATGACGACGTGGTCCGGCTCCTGGGCTGCTACGGCATCGACGTGGTCCCGTTCCAGGTCGCCTCGTCCGCGGACGAGGCGGTGAAAGCGGCCGAGGAGCTGGGTTTCCCGGTCACCCTCAAGGCCGTCGACGAGCGGCTGCGCGGCAGGCCGGACCTCGCGGGCGTGCGGCTCGATCTGTCCTCTGTGGACGGAGTACGCCGGGCGTACGCCGATCTGCGCGAGATCTCCCATGACGACGAGGTCTACGTCCAGCGGATGGCGCCCAAGGGCATTTCGTGCGTGGTCGGGCTGCAGGACGATCCGTCGTTCGGCACGCTCGTGTCGTTCGGTCTCTCCGGGCTGGTCAGCACGCTGCTGGGGGACAGGGCCTACCGTGCGGTCCCGCTCACCGACGTCGACGCCGCCACGCTGCTGCGCGAACCGCGGACTTCGCCGCTGCTGACCGGGTACCGCGGCGACGAACCGGCGGATCTGGCCGCGCTCCAGGACATCGTGCTGCGCGTCGCGGCGCTCGCCGAGGACAACCCCGAGGTCCGCTCGATGACGCTCGACCCGATCCTCGCCTCGCCGGACGGCGCCTTCGTCGCCAACGCGCGGATCGTGCTGGGCCCGCCGCCGTCCCGGCCCGACACGGGACCGCGACGGCTGCGGCCGATCAACGCCCCTGCCTGAGCCCCGTCAGGAATCCCACTCCTGGGGCGAGCGGGCCGCGAGATCCGCGTCGTGGCCGGTGAACGCCGCGATATCGCCACGGATCGTGTTGTGGAACGCGACGATCCGCCCGTCGTGGACGAGTTTCGTCTGCACCGCCCGTGCTTCCCCGGCCAGGGGACCGGCGGGGATGGTCAGCGTGGTGGCGGTGTGCACGAGATCGAACCCGCCGCCGAGCGGACGGCTCGACACCTGGCGGATCCGCAGCGTGCTGCCCCGGTAGATGGTGTCGAAGATGTTCTGGCTCTCGCGTGCGATCGTCGCGCGGCCGCGCTGGATGCGGCCGAGGACGTCGACGAAATCCGCGTCCTCGGCGAAGTTCGCGGCCCACGCCTCGCCGTCGCCCGCGTTCCAGGCGCGTTCCAGCGCGGTGATGATCTCCTCGGTGGTCATCGCTATCCTTTCCAGAACATCGATCCATTAGTTAGAACAACGTTCCAAATTTTCGAGGAGCATACATGCCCGCGGATCTGCCCGGCATCGTCCGGTTGCGCGACCGTCGTGAGGCGCTGACGCTGCGCACGATCCTGACGGCGGCCCGCGGCCTCTTCGCCGAGCGCGGGTACGCGCGGACACCGATCCGCCTCATCGCCCAGGAAGCGGGGGTGTCCCCGCAGACCATCTACGCCCACTTCGGTTCGAAGGCCGGTGTCCTCGGCGGGCTCGTCGACCTCCTCGACGACGAGGCCGGGATCCCCGACCTCGTCGCCGAGGCGCAGCGGACCGAGGATCCGGTCGCGTTGCTCGGCCTCCTGGCCACGGTCGCCCGCCAGGTCCGGGAACGCTGTGGCGACATCGTCACGATGCTCGGCTCCGGTGCGGCCGTCGATCCGGACATCGCCGCGACACAGGCGGAAGGTGCCCGGCGTAACCGGCTCGGCGTCGAGATGGTCGTCGGCCGCGTCCGAGAGAGCGGGCGCGCCGTGGTACCCAGGGCCGCGGACATCGCCGTGGCCCTGATGAGCGCCGACGTCCACACCAGCCTCGTCGCCGAGGCCGGGTGGAGTCACGACGACTACGAAGCCTGGCTCAAGGACACCTTGGTCACGGCGCTGCTTCGGTGACGCAGGGTCTTGCCGAAGAACGCCGAGAGCTGAGCGCGCTGCGTGGCGATGCTCCGCGCCGGATCGATGGTGCCGACGAAGGCGGCCGGGGCGTTGCCCAGTTGCGGCAACAGCGTCTGGTAGTCGGTGAAACTGAAATGCTCCCCGTCCGGCAACCGCACCTCGCGGGTCCAGCCACGCTGGTTGCGGAGGAACTTCTGCCAGGACGCGTCCGACGCGGCGCTGTGGTCACCGGCGCTCATCAGCAGGAACGGCCGGTCCAGTCCCTCGTCGGCGACGCGGCCGAAGATCCGCTGCGACTGCGAGTGGGCCATGCTGCCGTCCAGATCCGCTCCGGCGACGACGCGCCGGTCGCTCACCATCGTCTCGCCCGCGGTGAACCCGCCGGCGGAGTGGCCGAACATGCCGGCCTCGGTCAGTCCGAGCGAGTCGAGGACGAAGCGCGTGTCACGGACGCGAGTGTCGATCACGCGTTTCGACACCTCGATGCTCGACGGCGGCAAGGCCTTCTTCTCGACACGGCCGCCGGGGAACTCCACCGCTTCCGCTTCGTGGGTGTGGTCGATGGCCACGACGACGTAGCCTTCGCTCGCGAGCTGTTCCTGGTGGGTGGTGCCGTGCGAACGCGACAGGGTGCCGCCGGGCGAGTACAGCACGACGGGCCGCTTGCCACCGATCGCGGGCGCGCCGATCCGGGAGTGGGTGGGGAAGCGGTAGTCGAGCTGGTCCGCCGTCATGCCCAGCTTGACGGCGTCGCCCACGGCCACCACCTTCGCGACACCTGGCGCCATGTACGGCGCTTTCGGCTTTCCGCTCGGCAAGGCCGGGTACCGCACGGTGACCATCAATTCCCTTGTCGCACCGGGAACCCACGGGTCCTGGCGGGAGTGATCGACGAGATGGAGGTCGGTGCTGCCGACGGCGTACGGACCTGTCGGCGCGGGAAGGCTCAAGCGGACGGGCGCCGCCGACGCGGGCGGCGCGAGGAGGACGGCGGGCAGGGCGAGAGTGGTCGCCAGTACGCCGATCCGGCGCGTTGTTCGTTTCATGGCACCGAACGTAGGCAGCGGGCGGGTGCCGGGGCATCGGGAAGATCACCGGTGCCGACCCTGGGATCAGCCCCGAGGCTCACTGCCGCGTTTAGTCCTCTGAATGCGGTAGTTGTCAGTGCGAACTATCGCGTTCAGAGGACTAAACGCGGGGGTAGCGCAGCTCCCACGCCGCTCGGGAACCTTCCGCCGCCAGTTCCCGTTTGAGCACCTTGTGCGTCGCCGTCCTGGGCAGTTCGGCGAGCGTCCGGATGAACCGGGGCCGCTGCTTCGGTCCCAGATCGCCTTGCGCGACAACGAAAGCGGCGAGCTCGTCGGCGTCGATCGGCGACCGGCAGACCAGGGCGGCCATCACCTGGTCACCCACCCGCGGATCCGGCACGCCGTACACGGCGGCCTCGCTGACGGCGGGATGTCGCAGGAGCGCGCGTTCGATCGGGGCGGTGCCGAGGTTTTCGCCGTCGACGCGCAGCCAGTCGCCGAGCCGTCCCGCGAAGTAGCAGTAGCCGTCCGCGTCCAGGTACGCCAGGTCACCGGTGTGGTACATCCCGTCGCGCATCCGCTCGGCCTCGGCCGCCGGATCGCCGTAGTAACCGGCGAAGAAGCCCGGGCCACCGGTGTTGACCAGTTCGCCCACCGCCTCGGCGGCGTTGAGCAGCCTTCCGCCTTCATCGAACTCCGCCGGGGGACAGGGTTTTCCGGTCTCCGGGTCGAGGACGGCGACGCCGTCGAGCAGGCGGCCGAGCGAACCGGGCGGGGTGGAGGCGTCCCTTCCGAAGTTCACTCCGCCCTCGGTCGAACCGAAGGCGTCGACCACGTGGCAGCCGAAGCGTTTGCCGAAAGCGGCGAGGTCGGCTTCCGCGCCTTCGTTGCCGTAGACTAGTTTCAGCGGGTTGTCGGCGTCGTCGTCCCGTTCGGGAGTGGTGAGCACATAGGACAGTGGTTTGCCGACGTAGTTGGCGTACGTCGCTCCGAACCTCCGGACGTCCGGCAGGAAACCGGAGGCCGAGAACCGCCGCCGCACCGCGATCCCCGCGCCCGCGGCGAGCCCGACCGACCAGCCTGCCATGATGGCGTTGGAGTGGAACATCGGCATCGACACGTACACGGTGTCCTCTGCGGACAGACCGAACCGGGTGGCCAGCATCTCGCCGGGGTAGGCGATCTTGCCGTGCGTGCACCGGACGGCCTTCGGGTCACCGCTGGTGCCGGACGTGAAGATCAGCATGAGCAGGTCTTCCGGCTTCGCGGCCACGGGGTCGAAAGCTTCTCGCGCCGGCCCCAGCTCGCTCAGCGGCAGCACCGGCACACCGGCGTCGGGCAGCAGCGGAAGGTACTTGTCCTCGGCGAACACCACCTCGCAGTCGGCCAGTGCGACGTCACGGGCCAGTGCCGCGCCCCGGCGCGTGGGGTTCAGGCCGACCAGCACGTGTCCCGAGAGCGCCGCCCCGCCGAGCAGGAACGAGAACTCGGGAACGTTGTCCGCCAGCAGCCCGAAGTGCCCGCCGGGCCGCAGGATCGCGGTGAGCGCGGCGGCGTGCCCGGCGCAGGCCCGGATGTGCTCGGCCCACGTCCAGCGCCGGTCTTCGAACAGCAGGCCGGTCGAGCGGTCCTCCGCCCGCGCGAGCAGGAGTTCCGTGACCGTGGGGGTCATGCCGGGTCCGCGGCCAGCAGGTCGCCGAGTCCCCGCAGCTGCGTGGTCGCTCCGCCCAGGGTGAACTCGAGCCGTTTCGCCGCGACGAAGTAGCGATGCAGTGTGTGGTCGACGTCGATGCCGACCCCGCCGTGGACGTGCACGGCGGTGTGCGCGACGCGATGCCCGGCCTCGGCCGTCCAGAACTTCGCCGTCGCGACCTCTTCGGCCGCCGGTAACCGTTCGCTGAGCCGCCAGGCGGCCTGCCACAACGTCAGCCGGACGGCTTCGACGTCGACGTAGGCGTCGGCGAGCCGCTGCCGCACCGCCTGGAAACTCCCGATGAGATGGCCGAACTGCTTGCGCTCCCGCGCGTACGCCGCGGTCAGCTCCAGCGCCCGTTCGACCACGCCGAGCTGCTGCGCGCAGCAGCCGACCGTGCCCCGCAGTCGCAGCCATTCGCCGATGTCGCCCAAGGATGTGGCGGCCTTCGCGCCGGACAGTTCGACGAGTGCCGCGTCGGCGTGGTCGACGGTCCGCTGCGGCGAGACCGTCACGGCGTCCCGGTCGAGCAGGAACACCTGACGGCCGCCGTCGATGGCGGCTTCGACGAGGAACCCGTGCGCGAACGCGCCCGACGGCACCGCGGTCTGCGCGCCGGTCAGCCGCCAGCCGTCGCCGTCGGCCTCGGCGGTGAACCCGCACGGCACGCCGTAGTCCGGCAGCGCGACCGCGAGGACGTGGTCACCGCGCAGGACCGGGACGACCCAGCGCTCCGCGAGCCGTCCGTCGCCGAATTCGGCAACGGCGGCGGCGCCCAGGACGACCGACGTCAGATAGGGCACGGGCGCGACCGCACGGCCGATCTCGGCCAGCACGGAACACTGCTCCAGCAGCCCGAATCCGCCACCGCCGACCGACTGCGGCAACGCGGCGTCGAGCACCCCGGCCTGGGCCAGTGAAGTCCACAGTGGAGCGTCGAAGCCGCCGGAACCGTGCGGTCCCAGCACGTCGGGGGTGACCTTGTCCGTCAGGATCCGGCGCGTGAGCGAAGCGAGATCCTGCTGCGCTTCGGTGAGCGTGAAGTCCATGGGTGTCTCCTAGCGCGTGACGGGCAGGCCGAGGGCGGTCGCGGCGATCATGTCCCGCTGGATCTCGTTGGTTCCGCCGCCGAAGGTGAGGATCAGCGAAGACCGGTGCAGCCGTTCGATCCGGCCGCGCAACTGGGCACCGGGGGAGCCCTCGCGGACGATGGCGCCCGCGCCGAGGATCTCCATCATCAGCCGGTACGCCTCGGTCGCGAACTCCGTGCCGAAGACCTTCGTCGCCGACGCCTCCGCCGGGCCGAGCTCGCTGCTCGTGGCCGCCCAGGCGATCCGCCAGTTCCGCAGCTTCAGGTATTCGGCGTGCGTGTGGATCCGCGCCAGGTGCAGCCGCACCCACGGCTGGTCGATGACGCGCGAGCCGTCGGGCAGTTTCGTGGTCTGCGCCCAGCTCCGCACCTCGCGCAGCGACGTCTGGATCGGGGCGGCCGAGGTCAGCGCGACACGTTCGTGGTTGAGCTGGTTCGTGATGAGCGGCCAGCCCTCGTTCTCCCCGGCGACCCGGGAGGTCACCGGGACGCGCACGTCGTCGTAGTAGGTCGCGCTCGTGCCAGGACCGGCGACCGTGTGCACCTTCGTCCAGGAGAAACCGGGGGCCGAGGTCGGCACGATCAGCATGCTCAGGCCCTTGTGCCTGCGGGCGTCGGGGTCGGTGCGGGCGGCCAGCCAGACGTAGTCGGCGTACTCGATCAGGCTTGTCCACATCTTCTGGCCGTTGATGACGTAGTCGTCGCCGTCGCGGACCGCGCGGGTGCGCAGTGACGCCAGGTCGGTGCCCGCGCCCGGCTCGGAGTAGCCGATCGCGAAGTGCAGCTCGCCGGCGGCGATCTTCGGCAGGTAGAACGCCTTCTGTTCTTCGGTGCCGTAGCGCATGATCGTCGGCCCGACGGTGTTCACCGTGAGGAACGGGACGGGCACCCCCGCCGCGGCCGCCTCGTCGGTGAAGATGAGCTGATCGAGCATCGGCCGGTCCTGCCCGCCGTACTCGCGGGGCCAGCCGATCGCGAGCCAGCCCGCACCGCCGAGGTCCCGGACGATTTCCTTGTACACCAGGCCGTTGCCGTACTCGCCGCCGTCACCGGCCAGGGCTTCACGGCGTTCGGGGGTCATCAGCCTGGCGAAGTACTCCCTGAGTTCCGCCGCCAGCGCCCGCTGCTCCGGCGTGTAGTCGATCCGCATCCGTCACCTCTGCCGTCGGTGCTCGTTACTGGTGCCATGGCCGCTCGCGGCGGTAAGGTAGAACCTGTTCTAGTTGTACCAGGTATGGCGGCGAGGAGGGAATATGAAGATCGACGTCGATCGCTCGCTCTGCGAGGCGAACGCGATCTGTGTCGGCTTCGCGCCCGAGGTCTTCGATCTCGACGACGACGAGGAACTTGTCCTCGCGTCGGCCGAAGTTCCACAGAATCAAGTAGAACGTGTTACTCAGGCTGTGGCGAGCTGTCCGAAAAACGCCCTGCTCATACGTGGTTAACACCGTCTATTTGCTGCTTGCATCGAGCAAGAACAGATTCTAATGTGTGCGGAGAGGCAAGGAGGCCCGGAGTGAGTTTGGACGGCAGGACGGCCATCGTGACCGGGGCCGGCGCGGGACTCGGCCGGGCCGAGGCGCTGGCGCTGGCCGCCGCGGGAGCGTCGGTGGTGGTCAATGACGTGTCGCCCGCGGCGCGGGCGGTGGCCGACGAGATCGAGGCCGAGGGCGGCAAGGCCGTCGCGGTCACCGGCGACGTGTCGGAGTCCGCGACCGCGGACGCGCTGCTCACCGCCGCCGTCGACCACTTCGGCGGGCTGCACGTCCTGGTCAACAACGCGGGCGTGCTGCGCGACCGGATGCTGTTCTCGATGTCCGACGACGAATGGGACACCGTGCTCCGGGTCCACCTTCGCGGGCATTTCCTGCTTTCGCGCAACGCCGGGGCGTACTGGCGCGACAAGTCCAAAGTGGACGGCGCGCCGGTGTACGGCCGGGTGGTCAACACCGCGTCGGAGTCGTTCCTGCTCGGCGCCCCTGGCCAGCCGAACTATGGCGCGGCCAAGGCGGGCATCGCCGCGCTCACCGTCTCCACCGCACGCGGTCTTTCCCGCTACGGCGTCCGCGCCAACGCGATCTGCCCGCGCGCCCGGACGGCGATGACCGAAGCGGTCTTCGGAGCCGACGCGCCGGAAGGGATCGACCCGCTTTCGGTCGACCACGTCGCACCGTTCGTGTCGTTCCTCTGCTCGCCCGAGGCCGATCGGGTCAACGGCCAGGTGTTCCTCGTCTACGGCGGGATGGTCGCGCTGATGCGGCCGCCGTCGGTGGAACAGCGATTCGACACCGTCAACGGCACCTGGACCGCCGCCGAACTCGCCACCAGCGTGGGCGGCTACTTCGCCGACCGCGACCCGGAGCGGATGTTCTCCGCGTCCGAGATCATGTCGCTGCCGTGAACAACAGGAACAGGTGTGGATGACGATGGGCAGGCTCGATCACAAGGTAGCGCTGATCACCGGCGGCGCCCGCGGGCAGGGCGAGGCGGCCGCGCGGCTGTTCGTCGCCGAGGGCGCTCGCGTGGTGATCGCCGACATCAACGACCTCGATGGCAAGAAGCTGGCCGCCGATCTCGGTGAGTCCGCCGTCTACCAGCATCTCGACGTCGGGGACGAGGCCGAATGGGACGCCGCGATCGAGCGCACCGTCTCGGAGTTCGGCCCGCCGACCGTACTGGTCAACAACGCGGGCATCCTGCACTTCTCGGAACTCGGCAAGACCACGCTCGCCGACTACGAACGCGTCATCCGGGTCAACCAGATCGGCGCGTTTCTCGGGATGCGTTCGGTCGTTGAACCGATGACCGGGGCCGGAGGCGGCTCCATCGTCAACGTGTCCTCAGTCGAAGGGCTCGCCGGAATGCCGTTCCTCGTCGCCTACACCGCGAGCAAGTTCGCGATCCGCGGGATGACCAAGGTCGCCGCGCTCGAACTCGGCGCGAAGAACATCCGGGTCAATTCGGTCCATCCCGGCGCGATCGACACCCCGATGGTCGCGGCTGCCGCGGGCGGGCAGAAAGTCGACATGTCGTGGGTGGGCAAGAAGGTCGCCCTCGGCCGCGTCGGGCAGCCGGAGGACATCGCGAAGCTCGTGCTGTTCCTGGCCAGTGACGAAAGTTCGTACAGCACGGGCGCGGAGTTCGTCGCGGACGGCGGCGCCACGGCCACGCATGCTCTCAGATTTTGATCGGGCGCGAAGCGCCTCCGTTGAGGGTGGTGGTGGGGGCATGGATGGACTGACGCGGAGGTGCCGAGAGCAAAGTGAACACCGCTAACGCACTGGGGCGTTGACAGGTGGAGTAAGACTCGGGGCAGGCGACTGGGAGGTTCTGTGGGAGCGACGGTGTCCGTCCCCGGTACGGGTGCGCTCACACAGGTCGGCAGGCTCGCGACGCTGTCGTGGGAAGTCCTGCGCGCGATCTTCAAACGCCCGTTCCAGTTCCGCGAATGGATCCAGCAGTGCTGGTTTTTCGCGAGTGTCACCATCCTGCCGACGGCGCTGGTGGCGATCCCGTTCGGCGCCGTCATCGCGTTGCAGCTGGGCTCGCTGACGCAGCAGATCGGCGCGCAGTCGTTCACCGGCGCCGCGAGCGCGCTCGCGATCGTGCAGCAGGCGAGCCCGCTGATCACCGCGCTGCTGGTGGCCGGCGCGGGCGGCAGCGCGGTCTGCGCCGACATCGGCGCCCGCAAGATCCGCGAAGAGATCGACGCGATGGAAGTCCTCGGGGTCAACCCGATCCAGCGCCTGATCGTGCCCCGCGTACTCGCCGCGATCGTGGTTTCGGTGCTGCTGAACGGTTTGGTCAGCGTCGTCGGTGTGCTCGGCGGCTACTTCTTCAACGTCGTCATGCAGGGCGGCACCCCCGGCGCGTACCTCGCCAGCTTCAACGCGCTCGCCCAGGTGCCGGATCTGTGGATCAGCGAGATCAAGGCGCTCCTGTACGGTTTCGTCGCCGGGGTGGTCGCGGCGTTCCGCGGGCTGAACCCGGCGGGCGGGCCGAAGGGCGTCGGCGACGCGGTGAACCAGGCCGTGGTCATCACGTTCCTGCTGCTGTTCCTGATCAACGTCGTGCTGACCGCGATCTACCTGCGGATCGTCCCGCCGAAGGCGATGTGACATGGCAGGTGAACCCGCTGTTTCGGACCGGACGCTCGAAATCATCGCGCGTCCCGGCGCGATGCTGGAAGGCTTCGGCGGCCAGCTGTCGTTCTACTTCCGCGCGCTGGCCTGGACCCCGCGCACGATCCGGCGCTACGGCCGCGAGATCTTCCGCCTGCTGACCGAGGTCAGCTTCGGCACCGGCGCGCTCGCGGTGATCGGCGGGACGCTCGGCGTGATGATCGGGATGACGCTGTTCACCGGTCTCATCGTCGGCCTGCAGGGCTACTCCGCGCTGAACCAGCTCGGCACCGCCGCGCTCACCGGGTTCATCTCGGCGTACTTCAACACCCGCGAGGTCGCGCCGCTTTCGGCCGGGCTGGCGCTTTCGGCCACCGTCGGCTGCGGGTTCACCGCGCAACTCGGCGCGATGAAGATCTCCGAGGAGATCGACGCGCTCGAAGTGATGGGTGTGCCGAGCCTGCCGTACCTGGTGACGACGCGGGTGATCGCCGGCGTCACCGCGGTCATCCCGCTCTACGCCGTCGGCCTGCTTTCGTCGTACCTCGCCTCGCGGCAGATCACGATCTGGCTCTACGGCCAGTCGTCGGGCACCTACGACCACTACTTCACGCTGTTCCTGCCGCCCGAGGACGTGCTCTGGTCGTTCCTCAAGGTGATCATCTTCAGCGTGCTCGTCATCCTGTCGCACTGCTACTACGGCTACACCGCCAGCGGTGGGCCCGCCGGGGTCGGCGTCGCGGTCGGGCGCGCGGTGCGGACGTCGATCGTGCTGATCTCGGTCCTCGACTTCTTCCTCAGCCTCGCGATCTGGGGCGCCACGACGACGGTGAGGATTTCCGGGTGAACAGGAGGACTCTGCTGCAGCGGCTCCGGCACCAGGTGCTGGGGCTGATCTTCCTCGTGGTGGTCGTGCTGTTCTTCGTCACCACCATCGCCTTCTACCAGAAGACCTTCACCACGGTGACCCTGGTGAAACTGGAGACCGACCGCATCGGCAACCAGATGCGCGTGGGCGCGGACGTGAAGGTGCGCGGGATGGTCGTCGGCGAGGTCCGGACGATCCAGGCGCACGGCGATCGCGCGACGATGGAACTGGCGCTGCAACCGGACAAGACGTCGGTCATCCCGTCGAACGTGTCCGCGCGGCTGCTGCCCAAGACGTTGTTCGGCGAACGGTATGTCGCTTTGCAGATACCGAACAAGCCGGAGCGGCACATCGCCGAGGGCGACGTCATCCCGCAGGACCGCAGCAGTAGCGCGATCGAGCTGGAAACCGTGCTCGGCAACGTGATGCCGCTGCTGCAGGCCGTCCAGCCGGAGAAGATGGCCAGCACGCTCAACGCCGTCGCGTCCGCTTTGGATGGTCAGGGCAAGCAGCTCGGCTCGACGCTGGCGGGGCTTTCGGACTATCTCGGCAAGGTGAACCCGTCGCTGCCCGACCTCAAGGCCGACATCACCGGGCTGGCCGACGCCGCCGCCGTCTACGACAAGGCCGCGCCGGATCTGCTGGCCGCGCTTTCGGACCTGACCACCACGAGCAAGACCCTGCTCGAGAGCCAGCGCGGGCTCGCCGACGTGTATTCGACGGTGACCGCGGCCTCGATCGACCTGACGAGTTTCCTGAAAGTGAACCAGGACAACCTGATCCGCCTCACCACCAACCTCCAGCCCACCTTGGACGTCCTCGCGAAGTACGCGCCGGAGTACCCGTGCCTGCTCAAGCAGCTGGCCGAATCGGTGCCCCGCGCGGAACTCGCGTTCGGCAAGGGGACCGCGCATCCCGAGGTCAGCCGGGTGACCATCGAGTTCACGCCGAGCCGGGGCAAGTACCTGCCCGGTGTCGACGAGCCGAAGTACAACGACAAACGCGGCCCGCGCTGCTACCCCGAGGTGCCGCCGCCGGGCCGCTGGCCGCAGTACCCGCCGGACGGCGCCATCGACGACGGGTCCTCGAAACCCGCGCCGCCGCGCGATCCCGACGGCACCCTGCCCTCGAACGGGACCGTGCCTTCGGGCGGGAGCGCGG